>CAXTFT010000005.1:0-38997 GCA_964243585.1 uncultured Terriglobus sp. | reverse complement strand
CCTGCCGCAAGTTGAAAGCTTCGAAATAGCGGCAGGACACAAAGCCATCGAAGAGCGATGACGCTGTCGCCGAAATCCTTGCCCAAAAGTCGGGGAATAATAGGTGCAGCAAAGAAAAGAGCGGCACTTACCACCAAGGCCAGCGGCGCTGTTTTCTTGATAATCGTGAAGCAGTAGTCTCGCGTAGCCCGGATGCCAAGCACGCCACGCTGAAAGTACCCGGGAAATGCCGCGTTCTGGACGCTGAGAACCGGCATGGTACCCACGTCCACGACACGGTAGGCCATGGTGTACAGTCCGTTCGCCACATTCATGCCGTTGTGGCCCATGATAGCTTTGTCAACGTCGTTGTAGACGCCGGTGGTTGAGTACGAAAGCGCGAAGACAACCCCCTCACCTGCACGACTGCGCAATAGCTTTGCAGAAAATCGTGGAGTTCCACACAGCCGCGTGACAAGAAGAAGCGAAAGCAGAGTGGCAGCGATGGATACTCCGAGTACGAATGCTGACCACTCGAATGCGGATCCGCGATGGTGCGTCAGCAGCAGGTAACCAGCAAGCAGAGCCCGCAGAAAGTTGACCAGCAAACTGACGGCTGCGGTGTAGGCCATCCGCTCAAAGGCCTGGAACACGCGGCCGACCGCAAGGGTCAATTGAGCACAGATGCAATCTGCAAGGGCTACGTTGAACAGCATCGCTGCAGAATAGGACTTTGCAAACCTTGGCCCGAAGAGTGTCAGGAGCACAACAAACAGGCTACCCATGACAAGCGTAGTCACAACCACGTTACCCCAGTACAGGCGATACTGCCTAGAGTCTGCGCTCACGTAGCGCAAGAGAACGGACTGGGACCCAAGTGTGCTGTACTGGCTTACGATAGAGACCAGGGCCACCGCGCCCACGTAGACGCCGTACTCCCGCGTGCCAAGCAGCCTGCCAACAAGAACAAAGTAGCAAGCCTGGCAAACGACAGAGAGCCCCTGGCCAAGAAACATCCACAAGGAATTGCGGGCAAGGGCACTGCCCCGCATCTGATCGAATCGGGCACTTATAAAATTCAAGCCGCAGCCTTTTGCCGCTGCTTACCCTGACGAGCCAATCCAAGGCAAGCGAGCACGTACAACATGGAAAGCAGGCCGTAGGGATTGAAGAATTCACCTTCATCTACGTTTATGACGATCATGAG
Source organism: uncultured Terriglobus sp. (assembly GCA_964243585.1). Lineage (GTDB taxonomy): Bacteria > Acidobacteriota > Terriglobia > Terriglobales > Acidobacteriaceae > Terriglobus. The sequence continues at coordinate 37,811 of CAXTFT010000005.1, read as the reverse complement.
AAAGACGATGCAGGTACACCAGGTGGTGTACGGAGTAACCTCTGCAACGAGCGACCGGATCGCGTCTCGACAGGCGCGAAGCAACGTCAGTAGTAGAAGCGTCACGCCCACAAGACCCAGCGTCACCCAGATTTCCAAAATACCGTTGTGGGCAGAAGGTACTGCCCAATGTGCTGCAAGCGAGATGCTGGCCGATTCACCCTGATAACCGCGCCAGAACGCGTGATAGCCGTAGCCCAGCAGAGGACGTTTTGCAATTGCCGGAATGATTGCTGCCCAGATCTCTGTTCGGCCGGTCAGTGTGGGATCACGTCCCAAGGCTGCGGCAATGGACGGAGCCGCTACAAAGACCAGCACGGACGCTGTAAGACCCGCGCCCAACAGGCAAGTCAGGATAAAGGCGCGCTCCATTGATCGAAGGCGCGCGACAAGCTTCGTGCACAAGACGAAAACTGAAAGCGCCCCAAGCGTTATTTTTCCCGTGGCGCTGTGCGTTTCGAGTATTAGCAACACCGATAAAACGATGTATGTGTACCTGTAAAGTCGCGCAAAAACACTCTTAGCGCTGATGTAGAACGCCGATGGTAGAAGAAAAGCCGTGCCCATCGAGCACATATTCTTTTGGGCGTACATGCCCTTCCAAGATCCAAGAAGATCAGAGTGCTCAATCCCATAGCCAGGCGAAGTTATCACCACAACGTAACTGAAGATTAGGCAAACAGACCCTAGGATGAAAAGAAGCCGCATTTGTTGCTCCGGGGCAAAGCGCTCCCGAAGGTAAAACGCCGTGAGGATGTTGATCACTGCAATGGGTGACCACTCAAGTGAGACGATGGGAAACTGCGACCACAGAAACGAGACGGCAATCAGGCCTGCAATAGCGATAAATAGCTTGTCTTCTTTCAGCGCCCGCCACATCGCACGAGAGCGGGACAGAAACACGGTGGGAAGAATCGTGAACAGCAGGATTGATAAAGCGATGTTGTCAGCCGTCCCACTCTGGCCGCCGCCAAGGGTTCCAAAGGTCGCCACCAACGCGTCGGACGTCGTTGCGCTTCGGAACCACAGCAAACCGTCGCAGGCAAAACACCAGAGCGGAACCATAAGCAGCCAGCCAAGCGCCAGGTTTAACACCGGGACCTGCCCAGCCGAGGCACTGTCAACCGGCTCGTAGCCAGTTACAGCGTCGGTGGCGTGTAGATTCAGCTCGCGAGAGGCAGTCATATGACCAGCTCGCGAACCTTCTCTGGCAACGCACCTGGAAGCTTTGATAGGTTCTTGCCTGAGGAGAGTTCTCTGACGAGTGACAAAGCCTTTTCGGCCAGGATGTCTGAAGTGAAGTTGCGCAAAAAAGCATCCCTTGCTTCCTGTCCGACCTTCGCTCTCAACTCCGCATCCTGCAACAATAATTGAAGCGCGTCTGCAAGCTCCAAGGGCGAATCCGGCTCGATCAGCAGAACTCCGCCCGTGGCAGCTATCTCCGGAATTCCGCCCACGCTTGAAGCCACAACTGGGACGCCGCAAGCCATGGCCTCGATATTTACATTTCCAAATGGTTCGTTCCAAATAGATGGACAACAAAATACATCTGCTGATCGGTAATGTTCGCCAATCACATCCATGGCACAGAACCCGAACATTTCTACATTGTCAGGCTTCTCAGCATGTAGTTGTTTGACGTAAGCCGTTTCACGTTCTAGCAATATCCCAGCGCGAGACGAGCCTATGATTTTACACAGGGCGCTTACGTTTCGCTGCTGCAGAATGTGCATCGCGCGCAGCAGAATGTGTGCGCCTTTGTACGGAACCAGGCGTCCTGCGAAGAGAATGACCGGCATCGAGTGCTCACCGGAGGCTCTGCTGTTTGAAGGATAGAAAAATGCCTCGCTGACCCCGTTGTGTACTGTGTGCGTATGCCTCGTCTCCGGGGCGATCCGCAGAACCTCCTGGCGTATCATCTCGCTGCAGAACAAGATGAGGTCTGGACGCATCTTGCGAAAGCCGCCTTCTGCCGCGTAAGCAAGATGCGAGTTGTGGGCGTGGTACACAACCGACGCACCAGTCAATCGAACAGGCTCGGCAAGTGCCTCCGCTATGTAGTTCCAATTGTGGAACCACACTACGTCGTCTGGCCTAAGCCTCTTCATCAACTGAGCAAACACGGGCAACAGGATCAGTCGCCGCAGCCTCACCGGAACATAGTGCCAGCCCCTGATCCATGTGATCACCGCAAAGAGAGAAACCTGAATGATCCTGCTTGCGGGCAGGCCGTAACTATCATCCGCCCTGGTGCATACAACGATGCTCTCTTCATCCTTGTGCAGAATATTTGCAGCCATCGCCGCCAAGGCGAGACCGTCACGAGTAGAGAAGGGCTCACTTACGACGTGGTAAATCATGTAACTTCACCCAGGATTTCTAGGTACCGCTCGCAGATCACGCTCCACCGGAACTGCTTCTCATAAGAGGCACGTCCTTCTGAACCTATCTGTAACAGGAGGCCGGGTTGTGAAAGCAACCGTCTCAGGATATCTGTCAGTTCTTCCACGGCTTCCGGCGCGAACAGCACCATTCCACCCTGCGCCCCAATCTCCGGTATGCCTCCCACGCGCGCTGCAACCACAGGTGTTGCGCAAGCCATGGCTTCGACGTTCACCATTCCAAAGGCTTCGAACCAGATTGACGGGCAGCAGAATATAGCCGCCGCACGAAGCTCGTCGGCTATCTGCTCCGCGGTGCAGAAGCCGAGAAATCTAACATTCGGTCCGGCCGATTGCTTCAAATTACGAATGTACGGTGAACTGTCTGACGCGCCGCCTGCGAAGTGCGCTCCAATTACGCGACATTCGACGGTGATCCCCTCGGCTGCCAATCGCCCTGCCGCGTCCACTAGCAGGTGGACTCCTTTTTCGTGCTGCAACCTGCCCACGTAAAGCAGCGCCGGCGGCGCTGAAGGTGGCTTTTCCGGTGCACGTGGATAAAAGGTGTTCTCATCGGCTCCGTTATAGATGACGTAGGTACGCTTCCATGCAGGGAATACTTTTAGATATCTGTCACGCAAGGCGTAGCTGCCAAAAACCCATGCGGCGGCTTGTAGCTTCTTAAGCGGCCCCATCCTCGCCCGTCCGTCATGAGCGTGATAGATCAGCTTTGCACCCCGGGCCCCAATCTGCTTTGCAAGTGCCAGTGCGATGTACGGCTGGTGATGGCACCAAACAACATCGTTCGGTTGGAGCCGTGCCAGCAAAGCGGCATACATCCTTCGGAACAGGGGAGCCATGAATGTTTGCGGAATAAATCTCCGACGTGGGATTGTGGCGTAAAACTTTAGGCCGGGAATCACCACGGTCCGACCCTGCAGGTAGCTCCAGGTGTGTTCCGCCGTGGCGCACGTAAGAACAATGGAATCGTCAGCTCGCATCCACTGCGCAACGATCTTGGCCAGTGCACCGCCTCGAAAGGGGTCGAATTGTTCGAGCTCCGGCAACAGGTGGTACACCATCATGATCTCCGAGTCTTACTACGACTGCGTCTTCGTTGAACGTGGCTCAGTCCACTCGGCATCGTGCTGCCGCACTCTGGCGAGAGAGTAGTGAGTACCCTGCTCCGCTGCCATTTCATGATATTCCTGGGCTGTGCATACAGGCTTCTTTAACTCGCCAGAGCATGCGAACTGCTGTTTAGCCCCGCTTCTAACACACCCAGCTCGACGATCGATAAGCATAGCTCCACCGCAAAGCGCTTTCCCTGATTCTACGAATGAGATCCGTCAGAACCGGTATACCGCTGCTGAAGCAAGTGAGGCGGGTATACCGGCCGCGCCGCTGGTTGCAAGATTTCGCAGATAGCTGAATGGAATGTAAAGAATGTCATCCGCCTGCAGCAATACATCAGGCAGCTTGCCCTTCTGCATTTTGCTGACCTGCAGCGGAAGCTCTTCATAACCTTTGCCGCTGTTTGTTTTTCGGATAAGGCGTGTATGGGCAGGGACTGCGGTGTTGTTCGTCCCGCCAGCCCTAGCAAGCAACTGTAATACACTAAGCTGCGCCTCGTTATTAGTCATGGTGTAGCCGCCGGGTAATCGCACGTCTCCCAAGATGTAAACCACTCCTGCTTTTGGGACAAGGACTGTGTCCCCTGGATTTATCAAAACATTGGTGTCAGAGATAACACCCCGCTGGCTGGTCACAGAATACGCCGTCTTTTCCAGTGAACCATGTCGCTGAACAAAGATAGACCTGTCCGCCAGATCGGTAAGACCACCAGCCAGAGCAAGTACGTCCAGAAGACTGCGCGGCGTGCTGATCAGGTATGCACCAGGCGTCTTTACCTGCCCAAATACGGTTACCTTTGACGTCGTGTATTCATCGATGGTAACCAGGACGTTGGGGTGCAAAACTAAATTCTTCGCCAACAAATCTGCTTCTATAACGCGGGCGGCAGAAGCAGGAGAAAGGCCTGCGAGTTTTACTTCACCGCCCATAATAAGAGCCAGATCACCGTTGTCTTGTACCCGAGACTTTTGTTCGAGTTCCGGCACCTGAAAGACCTGCACATGAATCAGGTCACCAGGAGCAATTAGAAGACTTTCCGGTTGTTGTCCCATGGTGGGGCGACTTGAGATCGTCGCGAGAAGCCCAAGGATAAAAATCATCAGCAAACGCGTAGACTTCATCAAGGTGCAATCCTTTGCGGTAAGCATTAGGCGCCGGTGTCGGCCAGAAAAACGGCACTTATGGAGGACGGTGCTTGCGTCCGGGTCAGCGACTCGACAGCGCTGCCAAGTTCGATGGTCCGGGTGTATCCCTGATGAGTGAGCAGAATGGTGTGTTGCGCCACTCTGCCGGCCAGCACTGCGTCCGCTGATAGGGGCGCAGCTTCTGTGAGCAGCAGTATGCAGTCAAATCGTTGTTGCCAGGCAGTGTGCCAGCGGTCAAAAAGTCTCCTGCTGAGCAGCGCGCGTGAAAGGGAATCTGATTGACTGAACATCAAGGAGGCAATCTTCGGGTGGAGGCCTGAAGCCGTGATCTCCGGTTCAGGCAGATCCTCAGGATTGAGGCGATCCGCGCGGTCCTGGCTTAGTGATCCGGATACAGGAAGGCCGTTTACCAGCAGCACATTCGCGCCGGCCTGTGCAAGCACACGCGCTAGGGTTTCGCCAAGCACCCGGGTTCCTTCGTTCGGCGCTGTACTCGTAATTGCAATTACCTTTCCTTCACCGGCATCGGCATCAACATGAATCTGAAGACGGCGAACAGCTTCGACAAAGCTGTGCCGGCCGGAATCCAGGATGATAGGCTGGCCGCGGTCGACAAGGTGATCGTCGCCCGGAGATGGAAATTCGAAAACTACGATAGTTCCCGTGGACTTGCGAAGATCGTCGACCGTGTGTACTCGGTCGTCTAACAGATTTGCGATTGCGGCCGCGACAAAGCCGACCAGAAGTCCGGCACCAATCGCGATCCCCAGAATCAGGAGTTTATTGGGCGATTTCGCTTTTGAGGGTACACGCGCCTGGTCCACGATAAGGATGTTTGAGGATCGGAGACCTTCCAGAACGTCAGCCTCTTTCAGCCGCTTGAGCAGGTCTTCGTACAGTTGACGGCTCTGGTCGGCTTCCTGCTTCACTATAGCGAACTCGACAGCTTTGTCGTTCACCCCGGAGGCTTCCCGATGCACGGCCTCAGAGCGTGCTCGCGTCGAGGCTTCGGTTTGCTGCGCGATTTGAAAGTCGCTCCGAGCCCTGCTTCGAATCCTCTCCTCTTCCTGTGAAATAGCGCGTTGAATGCCTGAGATGTTTGCGCGAAGCTCCAGTACCGAGGGGTACGCGGAACCGAACTTCGACTCCGCTTCCACCAGGGCAGCTTGCTGCGAAGCTTCCTGCTGCCGCAGGGTTTGCAGTACAGACATCAGGTTCAGCTGTCCCGGAGTATTGCCCGCCAAGCTTGAAAGCGCCTGAGCACCGCCGCTCTGCACAGCCTGTGCAATGGCGCCCTTCAGCATGCGATTCTGCTCTGCTTGTTCCAGCGCAAGATCGCTCTGCTGCAAACGCTCCAGGACGCCTGAATAAGCCTGTTCGTGCCCTTGCGCGTCTGTTGCTCCAAGGCTGTACACACCGGCTTGTCGCTGTAGTGCAACGACCTTCGATTGCAACTTTTCGCTCTGCCTGCGCAGCTCGGCAAGCTGTCCACCAAGCCAGGTCGAGGTCTGGGTCGTTGCAGTCAGGCGTGTCTCAAAGGTGTAGTCGATCAGGGCCTTCATTAGGGTGTTGACAACATCCGAAGCTGTCTTGGGATCTCTGCTCTGGTATTCAATCGAGATCAGACGGGTCCCGCCTACAGGCGCTACTTTCAGATTTCCCGCGAAGATCTTAAGGAGACGATTGGTTTCTGCGGCCGAGCGCTCCAGCCCCGTTGTGTTGCCCTCCTCGGGCTCTGAAGCTGATGCGCGGAGCAGCGACTTGCCCTTAAATTCCGAGCTGTTTTCAAGATGCAAGGAGTGAATTGTGGCCAATGCAAGCGAACTGGACTGAAGGATGTTTGCCTGCGTCTGCAGATCAATGTTTGCCTGCAAAGCATCGCCTGCTGAAGAGCTGGCCCCATTTAAATTCTTGAGATCGAGCGCGTCAGGACTGTTTTGCTGGACCTCGACCGTACCCGATGCTTCGTAGGACCGCGTTGCAACCAGAACGTACACCGCTGCCACAAGTACGAATGCAGCAAGAACTCGCAAAACCAGCCCGCGACGCCGGAGAAGAATTGCACCGATCGCGGAGATCGTAAGCTCATCGTTCGTTGAATTCATCGGTGCGAAAGCCCTCTAAAACCTTAATAACCAGCACCAACTACACGTAGCTTAAACGGCGTACTTGCGCTTACGTGGCTGCCTCAATGTGAAGCATGGGGCCGCTGACATGTTTTGGAGTCATCCTAGCACGCGCACATTGCGCAAACATTTCCTTGCAGGAGCTGTTACTTTGGTGCGTATGCATGGAACCAAACGTAATGATCTCTGCGGTTAGGAGCGGAGAGCAGGAAGGTAAAGTAGGAGTACGCCTACACATCGGCCTTTTTCAGCCACTTCTTTCACAGGTGTTTGCAAGGTCTAAAGGGAGACTTACCGATGGGTTCTGAGCCTTTTTCTCGCCAGGTGTATCAGCATTTGGTCGTGCGACGATGGATGGCAATCGGCGGCATTTGTGCAGGATGGCTTGCCATTTCGCTGGGACCCTTATGGCGTCACCTGTCCCACGTTCAAACCATTTTCATTCTTTTTGTTGGTGCCACTGCCTGTTGCTTCGCGATGTTCCGGCTCGGGCAGCAGAACCTTGAAGGGCGAACTCTCGACATCAGGTGGCTAACTGCCTCGTTTGTGTTGCTGATGCTGGCGTTCTTTGTTCTGTACTTCCGCACCGCGCACCCGGCAGGAGGATCTGATCGAGAGGACGCTTTGCGTGCGGCGTTGTGGGCATTGCATCATCACATCTACCCTTATAGCCTCACGACTTACCTGGGCAATCCTATTACTCCGCTACCAGGAGCTCTCTTGTTGGCTGAGCCGTTTTTTGAGCTTGGTCACCCCGGATTGCAGAACATCGTCTGGATGGCGGCGCTTTTTCTGCTCTGTGAATTCTATTTTCGTTATACGACGACATCGCTGCTCTTTCTCAGTATTTTTCTAATACTGAGCCCGCCGAATCTAAGCGACATTACTGCGGGCGGAGATTACATTGTGAACATCGTCTACGTGCTGGTTGCGCTTGCGTTTTGTCTGAGATCTTTGCGGTTGCATGTCATGGTGCAAGCCGCCGCATTCGTCTTTTTAGGAATCGCAATTTCCTCGCGCATCCTTTATGCTCTTACCTTAGTTCCTCTCTTCATCGCATTGATACAGCGTGTATCTTGGAAGCGCGCTTTTACCTTGTACGGGATCGCCTTAAGCGCTTCCTTGCTCGTCACAGCGCCGGTGTTTAGTCCTCATCCTGCTTCCCGTTTGGTGGCTCAACTGCACCAGCAATCCGGAAAATTGCGATCGCTGCCTGTCGCTGTTCACGCAGAGTACAGTTTGCCTCTGTTGGCAGCCTGCGTTATGTGCCTCGCTTTCTATGTTCGGCTGGATTTCGCAAAGTTGCTGCTGTTTGTCGGCATAGGAAACGCAATCGTGTTGGGTCCTCCTATTGCTGCTTTGGCGATTTCACTAAAAGAGCCTGTATACGAATTGGATTACCTTATCGTGGCCATCCTGCCGATCTGCTTCTGGATCTTCTGCAGATATGAAGTCCTTACTACATCTCCGCGGTCCGTTGCTAGGCGACGGATACCTGTGGCAACGGCTGTGTGATTGAATTTGAAGAACAATACCGTTGGATACTGGAACGACGGTGCACATTGAGCGATAGATGAGAAAGCCCGTGACGGCGTTATCGAATTGAGTCCGCACAAAATCTCCAAAGCTCGGAGGATGGATGAACCAGATTCTAGGCGTGAATGTCGTTCCAACAACGTACGAAGAGGTCATTGAAAAGACCCTGCGCTGGGCCAGGAACGGCGACTCTCGTGCCCTTGTGTTTGCCAACGTGCACGTGATCATGGAGGCGTTTGACGACCCGTCCTTCCGAGAGCAACTGAACGCTGCGGACGTGGTGGCGGCAGACGGTGTACCACTCGTGTGGGTTCTGCGCCTTCTTGGATTTAAGAGGGCCACGCGGGTTTACGGGCCGGATTGCACCGTTCAGGCACTGCGCGCTGCGGCCGAGGCAAAGATTCCCGTCGGCTTCTACGGCGGATCGCAGAAAGTACTCGAAGCCATTCAGGTCGAGGCGAAGCGACAGTTTCCGGAACTCGACATTTCTGTCGCCATCTCGCCTCCCTTCCGTCCACTTACTCAGCAGGAGAACGATGGATTTCTTAAACAGATTGCTGAGTCGAAAGCGCGCTTCCTTTTTGTGGGCTTGGGCTGCCCGAAACAGGAGCGCTGGATGATGGAAAACTATAGGAAGCTGCCAGTGGTGATTTTTGCCGTGGGCGCGGCGTTTGATTTCATCGCCGGTTCCAAAGCGCAGGCACCACGCTGGATGATGCGGCTCGGGTTGGAGTGGCTGTTTCGTTTAGCGACTGAACCAAGGCGTTTGCTGCGGCGTTATTTGAAGCACAATCCTCGTTTTGTGTTCTATTCGCTCCAGCAAATTTTGACGCAACGAACGCACTAGCGAAAGTTCTTGCAACGGAGAGAACCGAGAAGATCGCTTTTTGGAGATCCTTCCGTTCCACTGAAGCAATTGAAAGACACTCAATGGAACATAGAGACTACCTGCTGGCCAAACAGCACAGTAGTTGCCTCAGGCAATCCGCATTGATCGGAACTCAGATGCCCTTGACGATGCCATGCGTTCGCCTCATCTTCGCTTCTGGATGTTAAGCCCAGCGCATCGTGGGGCTGAAAAGCGAACGTGCACAGGCCCTCGTGCAGAACCAAAGGTTCAGAAGGGGAGCACACACAAGCGCTCGGGTCTGCGCGGTCGCAACACGCCCGAGAGCATCATCGGGTCGTTGGGCCACCAAAGTGGCTCGATGGTGCAAATTAGATCCTTGGAAAAGGTGATCTCTGAGAGCCCGCACACTCTGCAAGGCGATTGGCCCTGCAGGACAGTATTGCGTATGGCGGCAGCCGGTTTCTTCTGCTGTAGATGGTAGAAGTATTGGCCAGCCACCTGAGTTGTTGGCTCGTCACTCACAGCCAGCCATGCCTGTGTGCCGTGACCCTGATCGAGATCCCTATTGCCGCTCGGTCCACTCATCTTTGCAGTGCCCACCCCGGTTCCAAGGGTTGGCACTTCATCGTGCTTGACTCTATCGGCATCCAACCGGACCGCACTTGGAGCGGGGAGGTCGGCTATGCGCAGCGCGCGTGGCTGAAAGCCAATCTGGAGAAGACCGGTAAGGTCACGCCCATCCTGGCTGTGACACATGTGCCGCTAGTCACCGGCGCTATCTCGTATGTCTCGCACCAGGACTGGCTAACGCGACCAGTAATCTTGGAGGCCTGATCGATACCTTGATGGTCACAGATGCATCACAGGTCATCGACGAGTTAGCGGGCTACAACGTGCGTGCAGTGTTACAGGGTCATACCCATGTGAATGAAGACATCACCTCTCGCGAGCTTCGTTTCATCACAAGCGCAGCAGTGAGTGGCAACTGGTAAGGGCCCGGCGCGCGTTGGGAGCGCCGAAGGATTCTTGCGGTCCGACTATGCGCGAACGGCATCGTGGAGACGAGTTACCAGACCTATGGCTTCCATGCTCCTGCGTAATGGGCCTCGTTAACCCTCGAAGAATGATCTGCGCAGGTCTGTCACAGGGCTACTGACGTTTTGAGAAAAAGTCCCTCATGGCACTCGTCGGAACAAACGATGTGATCTCGGCTTCGAGCAGCGCACCGCTTTGGTCGTCAATGAGATTTGAGGTTGTTAGCAGCGGTGTTCACGAATTCTTCATTGTCAATTCATAGCACACGCTCAAACCCATACCTCGGGAACAATATTGTAAGTGCATGCCTAAAATCATTTCCTTAGCGCTTCACTATGTGGCGGTGAGTTCGTTTCTGTGCCTTACGTTGAATACTGCTTCAGCACAGTACGACAATGGCAGCGTTGTGGGAACTATTCAGGATGCAACGGGTGCCGCCCTGCCGAATGCATCAGTCACCATCCGGAATCTGGAAACAGGTGTCACCCAGACAACCCGAACAGACGCTGTGGGTCACTATGAAGCGCCTTCGCTGCGCGTGGGCCGCTACACTTTTGAGGCGACTGCGCCCGGCTTTTCGCATGCAGTGGCCGACAACATTGCGGTACAGGTGGGTGGCAGGCAGCGCATTGACCTCAAGCTAAACGTCGGGAGCAATGACACGACCGTTGAGGTAAGCGATGTCGCACTGCAGGTGGACACGGAATCGAGCCAGCGCGCGCAGACGGTAACTAATTACCAGAGTGCCGCGCTACCGCTGGTGACACGCAACTATGCCGATCTGCTAGGCCTTGTGACGGGCGTGCGCGCCAACACGGATGCAGCTCCGCGTGCCAACACCTCGACCCTGACGCGGTCGGGTTCATTCAGCGTGAACGGTCTGCGCTCCACTCTCAACAATTACTTGTTGGATGGCGTGGATAATAACAGCTACAGCGCCAGCAATCAGGGCTTTGACAACCAAAACATCACGCCACCGCCGGACTCCGTGTCACAGTTCAGCGTGGTGACGAACAACATGAATGCGGAGTTCGGACGCGCACCGGGCGCTACCATCAACGTTGCGACACGTGGCGGCACCAACGGCCTTCACGCAACGGCGTATGAGTTCATCCGCAACACCAGCCTGAACGCCATTGGCTACTTTGCGCCTACGGGCGGCGTCAAGCCGAAGTTCAATCGAAATCAGTTCGGCGTCAACTTTGGCGGTCCGATCCTGAAGGACAAGCTGTTCTACTTTGTCGATTACGAAGGCTTTCGCCAGGTGGTGACGCCGGTAGCCTTCGCCAGCCTGCCCCCGCTAAGCGAGCGCAACGGCTTCCTGAATGTGGATGTGCAGGACCCCTATACCGGCACGGTGTACAAGGCCGGTGTAAACAGCATCCTGAACTCGCCGAACATCTCGCCCATCTCGCGGCAGGTAGTCAACGACCTGAACACGCTGGTGCCCATTGCCTCCTCGGTGACGGGCACCAGCAACAATTACACAGGAACATCGCGCTTCACTGACAACTCTGACAAAGGAGACCTGCGCTTGGATTACCAGGCCAGCCATCGCGATGCGCTTTTCCTACGCGTGAGCGACCGCAAGGAAAATGCGGTTAACTTTCCTACCCTGCCGTTGCCGCTGGACGGCGGGTCGAACGGTACGCAACGCATCCTGGATCAGCAGGTGGTGCTCGGCTGGACGCGGACACTAACGGCAAACCAACTACTGGATGTACGGCTGGGCCTGACCCGGACCAAGGCGGGCAAGGCGAGTTTGTCGATTGGAAACACTGACTTCAACATTCCAGGGCGGCCCACCAACCCGATTGTCTTTGGCGGCTTGCCCACCATCAGCATCACAGGCGGCTTCTCGACTCTGGGCAGGCAGTCGACAAATCCGCAGTGGCAGAATCCTGCACTGCTGGATCCCAAGGTGAACTATTCGCTGGTACACGGCAGACACTCGCTGAAGTTTGGTTACGAGTTCGAGCGGCTCTGGATGGCAGTGCAGAATACCGATCCGCTGGGTGGCAGCTTTGGCTTTGCGGGTGGTTTCAGCAAATGCCCTACTACGTCGGCTACCTGCAAAAATCCCACGGCCACGCGCGATACGTATTTCGCAGACTTCCTGTTTGGCGCACCCAGCTCCTACGCGCTCTCCAGCTTCTTTATAGCCTATCTTCGACAGAACCAGCACAACTTTTACGTGCAGGACGACTGGAAGGCGAATGATCACCTGACGTTGAATCTTGGCCTACGCTGGGATTATGGTTCGCCCTATTACGATCGTGACAATCGCGTCACCAACTTTGACCCGGCGAGCGCCTCGTTGCTGCACGCTCGTGCCGGTAGCGTGTATGACCGTACGCTGATCGACCCTGACCTGAACGACTGGGCACCACGGATAGGTTTTGCGTATGCAGCCAGCCCGAACCTGTCGTTGCGCGGCGGTTACAGTGTTGGCTTTGTGCACTTCACGCGTGCAGGTCCGGGTGTGTTGCTCGCCATTAACGCACCGCAAGCGGTCTCCGCGTCTGTGACGCAGACGCTCACAACGCCGGGGTTTCGCCGAATACAGGATGGCTTTCCGACAGGGCTTACCGACACCTTCGACCCGCTGAAAACAACAGTCATCTCCATATCGCCGAACACGCGCGATCCCTATGTGCAGAGCTTCTATCTTGCCGTACAGCGCGGCTTGGCAAAGAACTCGCTGGTCGATATTGCATACGTGGGCAATCACGCCGTGAAGCTGCAGCAGATCGGCAACCTGAACCAGCGTGACCCAAGCAAGAACTTCGCTCGCCCCATTTCTACCTGGAGCGAGATCACCAACCCACGTAATGCCGGTTACTCCAACTACAACTCGTTACAGGTGCGTTACGAGCAGCGTTTCCTTGCCGGGCTTACCCTGCTCAATTCCTTTACGTACTCAAAGAGCATGGACAACGACAGCGGCTCGCAGGACAGCAACGGGCCATCGCCACAGGATGCCTTGAACCCGGCGGCAGAGTACGCGCAATCCGACTACAACCAGCCGCTCGTGAACACACTCAGCCTTGTGTATGAGCTGCCGTTTGGTCGTGGGAGGCATTTCTTAAGTGGCGGCGGCATTCTGAATCAAGCGGTTGGTGGCTGGCAGTTGAGTACTATCAATCAGTCCGCGTCGGGCACACCGATCAATCTTACCTATGGTCCCTCGTCGGCAAGCCAGGTTTCACCAGGTCTTTCCGCAGTGAACCGTGGCGCAAACCAGTACCGCCCAAACCGCAATCTGGGCGTGTCACTTACACGGTTGGTTAAGGCCGGCAGCAGCGTGCAATACCTCAATCTTGCCGCCGTCTCCTTGCCATCGGCCACGACAGTGACCGGAGCGGTTGCAAGCCCATTCGGCAACTTCAGCCGAAATCCAGCGCTGGGTCCGTCCTACTTCAACACAGACCTAGCCCTGAACAAGACCTTCGGAGCGAGCGACAGCGGCCTGAGCGTACAGTTCCGGGTGGAGGCTTATAACTTGTTCAACCGCACGAATTTCGCACCGGCAAGCGGCGGCATCAGTGGCTCTAACCCAGCGATCACGGCGAGCGGCACGAATCCATGTTCCACTGCCACGGGGGCTTTCGCAGGCACCTGCAGCCTGAGCGGCGGCTCCATCGGCAGCACCTATCCAGCGCGCATCCTCCAGTTTGGATTGAAGGTGAACTACTAATGGCTCTTACCCGAACCGTCAGTATCGTTGGAGCAATCTTTCTCGTTGCTGCGTCGGCTGCAAAGGCGCAGACCGTGCAGGAGGCGCACGAGTTGCGGCGCTTCACAGCGGAAGAAGCAAATCAGGGCGTGGCCACAGATGAACACTTCTTCTATGCCATTGCCGATCACGAGATTGGCAAATATGAAAAACGGACGGGAAAGCGCGTGGCGCAATGGAAGGGCGAGCCGCCTGCGTTCATCCATATCAATAGCTGCTCTGCAATAGGAGCAGAACTTGTCTGCGCGATGTCAAATTTCCCCGGCGTCCCCATGATCAGTTCCGTGGAGCGGTTTGATCGCGCAACACTGCGGCACACCAGCACACATGCCTTTGGACCGGGGCATGGCTCGCTTACCTGGATCGACTGGCATGACGGCAACTGGTGGGCCTGCTTTGCAAATTACGACGGCAAAGGTGGTGAACCTGGCCAAGACCATCGCTCCACCGTGCTGGTGCGCTACGACAAAAACTTCCAGCAGCAAGAATCATGGCTCTTTCCCGATGACGTGCTCGACAGTTTCGGCCACATGAGCGCTTCCGGCGGCCGTTGGGGTATTGGCGGCTACCTGTACGTCACGGGTCATGATCTGCCAGAAATGTATGTGCTAAAGCTGCCAACAAGTGGTGCTCGGCTCGAGCGCATCACGACCATCAAAATTGCCACGGGTGGGCAGGCGTTTGACTGGGACTTCGTTCACCCTGACCACATGTGGTCCATTGAACGTAAGGGCAACGCCGTCGTGGAAAGTCAGATGCCTCCGTCTGTACGTTGACCACACAATCAGTATGCAGCGACCACCACTCATTTCCTCGTTTTAGCGAAGACCTCAGCCCGAGGATCCCAAGTGCCCGCTGCCGAGCGAGAAAATGTTGCCTATTACTACGCGTTGGTAAGTGATGTTTGTCACCTAGGCAAGCCGGCAAAAGTCAAAGGTCCGCTTGCCGCGAAAGGAATAAAGAGATGCGACGCGGCGCCCTGAATGCTGACGTTTGTCGAATTCCGCATAGTTTTGTAGTTGGAGGTTGAGCCTCGAAAAAGCGCGATGCAGCTCTTACCTGAAGGCAATCTGGCAGTGGAAGCTCTGGCCCACAGAGAAGAGGGGAGGATAAGAGAGAAGCGTGGAGCTAACGCTATACATTGGGATCTGACTCGAGAAGAAATCGTTCTGGGGACAGAAGCATCCGGGTCGGATTAGAGGTTGTGATTTTATGTCTTGCATGCAACTGTTGGATACACCTCAACCATGCTGTTGGCCATGAGGTGTAGCGGAGACAGATTGTGATCTAGCTGACCGCGGAACGAAGCTAGAACCGAATGCGGGTGCCGACCTGTATGTAGCGAGGCTGGCTTACACTGCTTGCGCGACCGAAGCTTGCGTTGTTGAAATTTGTGTCGATTAAGGTATATCGATGCCGATTCAGCGCGTTGAAGAATTGTCCGTACAGCTCCCAGTTTGCTCGTTCACCGAGTTGGACATGTTTGACGACGGCGAGATCTTCCGTGAGCACGGGAAAACTCGTTAGGTCATCATAGGTTGGACGTGCATTGCCAAAGGCATACGCGGCGGGCTGTGAAAAAGCATTTGGATTAATGATGCGGCTGACACCAGGTACATAGCTGCCTGCGGAGATGTGTGTCGCCGCGTCAACACCGGCGATCTTGTTCGGTCGAAGCACGCGGTTGAAGATGGGAAGAGTATTAGTCGCCACAATAGGGAGAGGAAAGCCACTCTGGTAGCGGTGTACGCCAGTGATGCTCCATCCGCCTACGACTCCATCCAGTACACCACCCCGGTTCAGGAACTTTTGGCTTCGCCCAAACGGCAGGGCATACACATAGTTGAAGACGACTGCATGGCGAACGTCATTGGGCAGCAGAGACCATTCTGCTGCAGGATTGAAGGCATCCTGCAGTGTGTTGTCGACGCTGTCAAAGCCCTGGTACGACGGGCTGCTGTAACCCATGTTCTTTGAGTAGGTGTAGTTGAGGTTGAGAGTCAAACCGTTCCCAAACTGTCTCCGAAGGAGTGCCTGCAAGGCGTGATAAATCGATGCGCCCTCTTTCGCAGACTGGGACGTGAGCGTCTGGTACTGCGGGTAAGCGCGTAACGCCTGCGCTACGCTACCGCTGAAGCCTGCATAAGGGACACGAATGCCGGCTGCAGCTGCAGCCGAAGAGGTTGCCGACTGCGTCAGCAGTGCACCAAGGCTTAGATAGCGAGGATCGACCTGGTTGATATTCGCCATTTGCGGATTAACGAGGCGGGAACCATGATTTCCGACGTAGTCCACCTCCACAAGCCACTTCTCACCAAGCGCCTGTTGCACGCTCAACGACCACTCCTGCAAACGGGGCAGCGTGGCGGCAGAGTTCTGGTAGTAGGTTGCGGCTTGCCCGTTGATGAGCGCAGGGGAAAGAGTGGGCTGCAGACTCACGTTCTGAGGAAAGCCGTTTTGCAGAAGGAAAGCAGGAGTAACACCGTTGTTTGTGGTGGTAAACGATGCCTGAGGCTGAAAGCCATTGCCTACAAGGCTAAGCTCATTGTCGGAGTAGTAGAGACCGTAGCCTCCACGCACCACAGTGGTTGGCTGGACCTGATACGCAAATCCCACGCGCCCGCTAACGGCGGAGAAATCATTCCGTGTCAAGGAACTGCTGCCGGTCCGGTTGGCACCAGAGCCTGCGAAGACAAGGGCGCCCGGCAGATTGCCGGCAGCTGCATTCGGTGTCGTCAGGCTTACGATGCTGCTTCGGTTTGCAGTCTCACTGGGA
Organism: uncultured Terriglobus sp.; assembly: GCA_964243585.1. Classification (GTDB taxonomy): domain Bacteria; phylum Acidobacteriota; class Terriglobia; order Terriglobales; family Acidobacteriaceae; genus Terriglobus. The sequence goes on along the minus strand of CAXTFT010000005.1, from coordinate 21,053 downwards.
ACCGTCTGGTACTCCCAGCGTACGCCCAGGTTCAAGGTCAGCAGCCTGGTTGCTTTCCAGTCATCCTGCGCGAAGACACCGCCATAACTGCGACGTGTCGAAAGCTGGAACGGATCCTGGACGCGCCCGGTATCTACCTGGCCAAGCAAGAGGCTGGCAAATGCATCACCGGTGCTGCCAAGAGAGTTAGGGTCGGCAGTCTCCCGGTTGGAAAAGCCAAGCGTACCTTGCGAGAAGCGCGGCACAATGTCATTCAACTGAGTACGCCGGAACTCGACTCCAGATCGTAGCGAGTGCTTGCTCAGGGACCAACTAAAAGTGTCCTTGAGCTGGTAACTATTCTCGACGGAACGCTGTGCAGAGTTGAAACCGGTCGTGGAGTACCCGTTAGTGAAAGTGATGATCGGGAACAGACCGTTGCTGACGCCGGTTAGTCCAAGCTTCTGCAACTGTTCCGCATAGGACACTGCCGGCTCCTGCAGATCGACGAACCTGTTATAGCCGAGTGCTAGAGAATTCAGCTTGTTTGCTGCCAAAATCCAATCGTGATTAACACGTGCTGTCTTCGCGATGGCTGTCTGGCGGATACCTGAGGTGAGCGGATCCGGCAGCGCCACATCCACACGCAGGCGGGGGATGTTGGTAGTAACCAGGGTCAGTCCAAGGTGCTGATGTTCAAATAACTGGTGGTCGACTTTTGCGCTGAAGATGTCAGGATTCAGCAATTTCTCACCGGAATAAGCGGAGTAATTGTTGGCGCCCGACGCTGCCACATTCGGGTACAGCGCAGCAATAGCTCGTCCTACGCGGTCCATGCGATTCGCGGGAATCATGTTGTTGGGAAAACGGTCGCGAATGAACCGCTGTGTGGCTGGATCGAGTCGCGTTGTCGCGGGATCATAGATGGGTTGACCGCCGGAGAAATCTCCAGTGACCCGGGCTGCGGATGGAACGGTCTGTAATTGAAGAGCGTCTACGCCACTCTTTCTCGAGCCGCCATATGAGAAGAAGAAGAACGATCGATTTTGCCCGTTGTAGAGTGATGGGATGGTGATTGGCCCCCCGGCAGTGACACCAAATTCATTCTGGTGCGTAGCCGGGTTGATCGCGGAGCCACGCGGCGTGGCATTCAGCACGGTGTTGCGCAGATACTCATACAAGGAGCCATGGAGGCGATTGGTTCCACTCTTAATAGAGAAGCTGCCTACCGCCGCACCGGTGTGTCCGTAATCCGCAGGCAGCAGCGTAGTAGTGATCTTAAATTCGCGCACGGCATCCACGGGCGGTGCGCTCTCGTTAAAGCTGCCTGGCGTGCGCTGCTTGCCCGCGGACAGGCCCTCCAGCAACAATTCCGTCACCTGGGTCTGGCTGCCATTTACCTGAAGCTGATTTGTGGCTGAGGTATTTTCCGCACCACTCAGCCGGACCCCACCTTGCACCCCCGGAGCCAGGTAAACAAAGGCCGCTGGGCTGCGGATGCGTCCTTGCTGCACGAGCGGCAGTTCGTCATACTCCTTGCTACCGATCGAAGTTGCCAATTCTGCCGTATTCGGTTGCAGCAGCAGCGGCTGATCCACTACCTGCACAGTCGTGTCGACGGCACCTACCGTAAGCGTCATGTTGACACGGGTCAGGGTATCCACCACGAGTTGAACGCCCTTCTGTTGAGCAGTCGAGAACCCCTCGCGCTCTACCTTAAGGGTGTAACTACCAGGTAGCAGTGCGGGGGCTTCGTAAGTGCCGCTCTCTGTGCTGGAAACGGATCTCTTCACACCGGTGGCTTCGTTGGTAATTGAGATGGAAGCGCCCGGTACAACCCGCCCCGTCGGATCCGTGATCGTTCCATTCAGGCGGGCGGTTTGGCCCCGTGCCGCCAATGTGCAAAGCGCAAAGCAGGCAAGAGCAAGTGGAACGCGCGGATGGGCGAGAAAACTCGAACTTCTTAGCGAACACATAGTAGTGGAAGCCTTTCCGGCTGGAGGTGCGCAGGGGCAGTGCAGTAGCTGGAGCACGAAAGTGAGTTCTTTGTCATGGTGCGCCGCAGCCTTCGCTATGGTTGCTGAACGACGAAATGAAACATCCGTGTCGGACCATCTTCAGGAAGCAGGTAGAGGTCATTACCCTGGACCGCCATGCCTTCTGCTGTGTACGGTCTGCCCCGGTCGGTCACTCCCGATTGCAACGTACGACTTGGCTTAAGTTCGGGCCAGGTGAACCAAGTCACGCTGCCACCTTTCGCGCCGAGATTGCCTGAAGCTACGAGATAGCCGTCATCGAACTTGAGATCCTGATACTGAGTCAAAGAGGGCGTATCCAGAACACGGAGGGTGTGCCCTTCATGATCGAATACGTAAAGTTTCTGGCTTCCCCAGTTGCCTGCAACTAGGCTGTCTTGATTCGCTGCGACGCATCCCAGGTGATCGGCCACGGGCAGTCTCTTTTTGATTGCAAATGTCCGCGCGTCAATTTCAACGATCACGGCGGAACTGTTCGGCTTGTATTCCGCGACCGGAACCCAAAGCGATCCATTGTGATAGGAGAGACCGCCGGGATGAAAACGGGGACCATCGGTTAGATCTAGCTGTCGTTCGAACGCGCCCGTGGCTCGGTTGAACTGGGTCAGGTATGCTTTGTGATCGGCGACGCTGACAGATGTCACCCAGACATGCGCGCTGTCCAACTCAAGCCCTTGAACATGGGACAAGTCACCGATGAGACTCACCACATCCAGAAGTCGCCCACCTTCGATGCCGCTGTCGGGCGAAGGTACAGGGCTAGTCCGCTGCTGCGGAAAAGCGACGGTGCTGACAAAGCAAATGAGGGCAAGAGCCCTCAGGTAGGAGCCAGGCATGATGCAAACCTACCGTGCGTCACAGGAAAGAAGATGAAGAGATCGTGACGATTGGATCAATTCCGGTTGCAGAGTTGCTGCTCCGAGACGGTGTCTGCTTCACTCTCAATGGTGGCCATGTACCGTTCTGAATCCTGAAGAAGTGCTTGCGCCATTCTGTGGAGGGCAGCACTTCCGGCAGCTTGAGGCCGTCTCAATGCTCGACGTTGAAGACGGTGTAGGAAGTTAGAACAAAAGGAGTGCGGCCCTTGTTCCGATCCTGTCCTTCGATCTGTTCTCCACCTCTCTCTCCGGTCTGCTTTCCTCTCCTGCCTTCCTGCCATGAAGTTGTTTGTAGAAGACGATGCCGGTGCCCGTGCCCTTTCTCACCCTTGAGCACAGTGCCGCTCAGTTCCTGTGCCTGTTTGTAGGTGAGCCAGAAGGGTGCGCTGTAAAGTGTGGACCAGAGCAGCATGACGTTGATGCCGCGGTAAGGTCTGCCGGTCGCGAAATTGCGTGGTTAGTTGCTGCCTGCGTAGGTGGGTGTCTGCCATGGCTTCTCCCAAGAGATGATGCCTTCTTTCAGGTTGGCAAGAATGCGCTCGGTGACGACCTGGTAGAGGTGGGTTTTGGTTGCGATTGCCGCGTTCTTTGCTGTTTGGTTCTTGAGGGGGTCCTTCTCCGGGCTTTTAAATGGAAAGGCTGTGGCTGTTCTCAGTCACGCCTTGGCCCTGGCCCACGCCGGCGAGGGTAGCAAGTGCCATGCTGTGGGGAATGTGCCTTGAGAAGGGCAGGCCTGAAAGGCCCGGAGGAAGCGAACACCTGGAGCCATGCGGTCACGTGTGCGATCTGCGGCTGTTTAGAGGTAAAGGGTTGGTATGGCAAGGGTGCGCTCGCCACGCCACTCGGCGGCGTAAGAGGAACTCGATGGTCCATGGTCGGCAGTTATGACCTTTTGGCCTGATATCTAAGCTGCATGAGACCACGCCACTCGCTGTTCATAGCGTAGATGACCAAGTCCGATTACGGCTGTGACCGTCATTAGCTCCCATGCCGGATGGTAGCTGGGGACACGATTGAAGATAGTCCCTGCGATCCACGGTACAGCTCATTGCCCAATGGAGTACGCCGCGATGATGAGCGCCAACAATTTACCGAGCGACGCGATGCCGAAGCATTCAGCCGTGACTAACGGAATGAGCATATAGCAGCACCCACGAAGAAGCCGAAAAGGATAGCAAAGATTGCTGCCGCAACAGGGTGCCTTGCAAGAAATAGCAAGGGTATAGCCGCCCCGAGCAGAAATGAAAGAGTGCCATGATGTTCTTTTATAAAGCGATCTGCAATGTAGCTCACGACGGTCCGCCCGCCAAGACTGGCAACCAAGAGTGTCGATAAATAACGTGCCGCAGAAGTTGCACTGTAGCCTAAGGTGGTAAGGAAGAAGATGAAGTGCTGAACGACAGCGTTCATGTCGCCATAACGAGTGACAAACTTACGATAATCAGCCATAAATCACGCTCTCGCAAGGCACCGCTAACGGTAATCAAGAGCGGATTGTCCGCAGGAGACACGATCAAAACGGTTACCCGGGTCGCCGTCAGGATTAAGCCCGATTGCGCGGGCAGGGAACGAGTGACCCTGACCGCGATGGGCAATAAACAACCATCATGCACACGCCAACTGTCTCGATCGCGTGCCGCCAGCCATACGCTTTGATAAGCGAGTTGATTACCGGTGGAGCGACCGCTCCACCCACTCCCAAGCCAAGATACGCAAGGCCCATAGCGGGTCCTCTGCGCACGCGGAATCACTGCGCGGTAAACACCTGGCTTGCAATAGGGCCGGCCACCACGTGACCGGTCACGACACATTTGCAGAGAAGCTGGTACTGCTGGAATTTGTCATAGAGCCCAACAGCATCAGCGACAGACCTTCAAGTGCCGCGCCTGCAAAGATTACCCAGCGCGCGCCGATTGTTTCGGTGATGGCACCACATAGCAAGCCGATCGGCAGGCCCACTGCAAGGAGGCCAAGCAGAAACCCTGTGTTACTTGCGCGCGGTCGAAGCCAAGCTCAGTGACGAAAGATGGGGTGAGACCCTGGAAAACCATAGATACGATGCCGACTGCAAAGAACAAATTGAGGAATGCATCGGCTACGATCCACCAACTATAGAAATTCGCGTTGTTCTTTTCGATCAAAGGCTCCGCGGTGCTGCTCATGAAACAAACGTCACCCGTCATTCAGTGCAGGCATGCAAGATGGATCCATGGAAGCAGATTGCAGATCTGGCGACGGACGCATGGCTTACGTTCATCTAAGCAGACAAGCTCTGTTTCGTCATGTAGGTATTTGTGTCTGCGGGGGCTCGCTTGCATCAATGCAGACCTTCTCACACGACCGTCGACATCCCCTATCCCCAAGGCCAGAGCAGATCACTCTTATCGCTATGTCATGCCTCGAGTCTCCGGTGAGCTTTGCCCCGCAATAAGGGCTCTGAATCACCTTCGATATATCCCGGGCAGGTGAGGCTCATTCGTATAGTCACCAAAGCTCCTGACGTTCGAGCGGTTTGACACGACAAGGATCAGACCCTATTGTTCGAAGAATTACATACATTCCTGAATTGGACGAGTAGGTACTATGGCTGCTGCAATGCCGCAGAATTTGACCGAGCTTGAAGATCTGCTCACCGAGCCGAACGCAGCCGATATCGCTGCAGCCTCAGAGCTTGGCGGCGACGTTCTTGTCCTGGGAGCAGGCGGCAAAATGGGGCCAAGCCTGGTGGTGCGGATGAAGCGTGCCATTGCCGCTGCCGGCTCGAAGCATCGTGTCATTGCGGTGGTGCGAAAGGACCACGAGGGTGTCTTTGCGGCGCACGCGGACGGCGTTGATGTCGTCGAAATGGACCTGCTGGAGTCTGAGAGTTATGCTCGCCTGCCGGATGCTCCCAACATCGTCTTTATGGCAGCCCGCAAGTTTGGTTCTTCCGGCGAGCAGTCGATGACGTGGGCTACCAACGTCTGGATGGCGGGGCTTGCCGCAAATCGTTTCCGCGGATGCCGAACCGTAGCTTTCTCAACGGGTAACGTGTATCCCTTCACGCCGGTGCAAGGAAATGGAGCCAGCGAGGAAACACCAGCCGCTCCCTTAGGCGAGTACGCGCAATCGGCCCTTGGGCGTGAACGGATCTTTGAATATTTTTCGAACGCGTATGGCACGCCGGTGTTGCTTTACCGGTTGAACTACGCTGTTGACCTTCGATACGGTGTGCTGGTCGATGTGGGGCAAAAGGTGATGCAGGGCATTCCCATCGACGTTTCCATGGGGTATGTCAATGTAATTTGGCAGGGCGATGCCCTTTCCTATTGCCTGCGGTCCTTCGCCCTGTGCAGCACACCCGCGACCGTGTTGAATGTAACGGGCAGCCAGACGCTTGCTGTGCGGGAGATCGCGAAGCGTTTCGGCGAGCGCTTCGGAAAGACTCCCATCCTTGTCGGGCGGGAATCAGAAACAGCACTGCTGAGTGATTCTTCACGTTGTGCTCGCCTGCTAGGACCGACCGAAATCAATGAAGACGAGTTATTCGACATGACCGCCAAGTGGCTTCTTCAAGACGGCGCGACATTGGGCAAACCAACGAAGTTCGAAAGGCGCGATGGAGCTTACTAATCGCAGTTGGGACACGATTCTGCACGCAGGTGCCGCCATCCCTGCGCATCCGTTGGCCTTGACCGCAGAGCGAAAACTGGACGAACGTCATCAGCGCGCGTTGTCCAGGTACTACCGTGCCGCGGGCGCGGATGGTGTCGCGGTGGGTGTGCATTCAACACAGTTTCAGATCCGTGATCCGAGGATCGGCCTGTACGAGCCGGTACTTGCCATGGCGGCCGACACCCTGCGCGGCAGCGGCATGGTGATGGTGGCCGGCGTATGCGGCAAGACAAAGCAAGCCGTTCGAGAAGCACAAATGGCAAAGGACCTCAACTACCACGCAGGCCTTTTGAGCCTGGTAGCCATGGGCGATGCGCCCACCGCTGAACTCTTGGCGCATGTGCGCGCTGTCGGTGACATCCTGCCAGTGATCGGCTTCTATCTTCAGCCTGCGGTGGGCGGACGGATACTGCCGTTTAAGTTTTGGCGCGAGTTCGCTCAGATCGAGAGCGTCATTGCAATTAAGATCGCCCCGTTTCACCGGTATGCAACACAGGATGTTCTACGGGGCGTGGCGGCCTCGGGACGAGCCGACCAGATCGTCTTATACACAGGCAACGACGATCACATTGTGCTCGACCTCCTTTCCAGCTACGTCTTTGAGGGCAGGCGCTTGCAGATGCGCGGTGGCCTTCTTGGTCATTGGGCGGTCTGGACGAAGCCATCGGTAGAGATGCACCGTTCTATTCGGAAGCTTGTGCAGTCGGAACTACCGATTCAGCAGGAATGGTTGATTCGCAATGGAGAGGTGACGGACATGAATGCCGCTCTGTTCGATGTTGCGAACTCATTTCACGGGTGTATTGCCGGCATCCACGAAGTGCTGCGCAGGCAGGGTCTGATGGCTGGCCGATGGTGCTTGGATCCGCACGAAGACCTTTCAAAGGGCCAAATGGAAGAACTCGACCGAGTCATCGGTGCATATCCGCGCCTGGTGGATGACGAGTTTGTGCGCGAACACCTTGACGAGTGGATGTCCTGAGCGCGTCATGACCTCATGCACGACGGACGACAATCTTTAGCGTCTGGCTGGTTCTACAGGTACCACTTGCACCGGGGCTCCGCCTCGATCCAGGCTCTTCTGGGCTGCGTCCATTACAGAGAAGATCTCCAAGGTCTCTGCCTCCGACACAGGAGCTTTCCCGGTCTTTGCGAATGCGACGATCTGCTGCAGCAAGGGCGCGTATCCGGGGCCGAGCAGGTTGAGATTGGTTTCGGCATGCCCACCTGTATGAAAGATGATTGAGCCATACACCGAGTCTGGGTGGATCAGCCTGACTGTTCCGACGCGGCCATCAGCCCATGTTGCCGTGAGGACACCTGTGTCTTTGGATCGAGTCTGTGCGACCTGAACCACGCCGGGACCCATGATGCTGTACAGCGATTCGATGGAGTGGATGCCGTAATAGGTGAGATCCAGCGGGAAACCTTCGATGTATTTTCCAGGACCCCAGGTTTCAGCACCCAGCACATCGGCCGGTCGCTGCTCATGACCATACCGGAGCGAAGAGGAACTGAACCACGGCAGATGCTGCTCGTTCAGGAATTTTGCAATCTGCTGCGCGTCCGCAAACGATCCGCCTAGCGGTTTGTCGATGTACAAAGGCTTGTGACAGTTAGCGACTTCTCGGAGTTCTCGCATCCTGGCGCTTGGATCCACGCTCAACACAAGAATCGCATCGGTGTTGCTGCAGAGATCCCGGATGTTTGCAACAAATGGAATGGACCACGTTTTTTGAAGCGAATCGGTAAACCTTTGAATGCGGTCACGGCTAAAGGGCAGCGTAGGATTTCCGCCCCGGTAGGCCACGACCACTTTGCCACCAGCAACGTGGTCAGCCGCGCTCGCGTCATTCAGGATGCGTGTGAACTCCACCGCATGCGACGAGTCTGTGCCCAGAATCCCAAACCGGATTTCTTGTGATGGGAGCGAGCAAGCGGAACCAAGTAGCGCAAGCAGAATGAAAGCTGTTACAGCCCAGGTAATTTCCCCGTTCTTACAACCAGCCAACTCACGGTACTTTGAGTATCTCAACGAGTGAATGTCCTCGGGGTACAGAGCAGAATATCTGGTTGAGGGTAGCATGCGACTTATGCTCCTTCTGTCTGCGGATGAAGTACTCCGCTCTAGCGCCGTTTCGGCTTGCCAGAAGTTTGCTTGCCCTTCCGTTCTGCTGTTGCTGTGATCCGGTCTCGGACGGGCGAGGCCGTCTCGCGAGTCATGCGGCCAATAGGCGGTAGGGTCAGGCTGAACCGCCGTGCAATGGCTTCCTGGATCTCGCTCATGCCAGAGCGGATATGGTTACTCATGGCAAGGCTTGCCGCTTCCGGATCATGGCTTGCCAGCACTGCAGCAAGTTCGGTGTGACCGCCGGCCGGGACGACGAGTTCTGCGTTGATGTCGAACAGCCAATTGAAAACCAGTAAGTGGTTCTTCTCCAGCATTTCGCAGAGCAGTGTGCTACCGGACCAATGCGCAATCTGCATGTGGAATTGCAGGTGAAACGATTGGAAGGCATACTGTGCTTCCGGATCTGAAGAAATGCGCCCTGCTTCTTCGTCCAGACGATGAGCCATGTTCTGCAATCCACGCCGCTCCGACACGCTTGCTCGTTCACAGAACAGACGCGCAGATTGCGCCTCTAAGGCTTCGCGAATAATATAGCGCTCTCGTATGTCGTTTGGCGTGGGAATGCGGACGCGTGTGCCCACGCGGGGCTTGCTCTCGACCAGGCCCTCGCTTTCCAGCCGCTGCACGGCTTCAGTCACCGGTACAAAGCTCATGCCGAGCTCCGCCGCAAGCTGACGGCGTGAGATCACGCCGCCCATGGGCACCTCACCACGCAATATCTTCTCGCGAATCTGTAGATAAGCCTCATGCGCAAGGCTGGCACCAAACGGAATGTTGACGGTCAACGACATGATGCAAACGCTAGTTTATGCCCGTGCTTTGGATACGTGGTGTAAAAGCAGTCATACTTTACCATCAGCAGATTACCCGCACCCTGGCCTCAGCTGCAGCCCTCTTCGCCTACCAACGTCGAGCGCGTTCAAACACATTAGTCAGCATATATTCGCGTTGACATGGCGGTTAGCAACTGATATTTCAATACATATCAAGCCACATTAGAACTGATGCAGTTTGCTCCCCCAATGGAGGAACCATGCGACAAAAGAGCGCGTTTCTGCTCGTATTATCGGCGCATTTTGCGCAATTTGCGTCGGCTCAAGTTACGACTGCATCAGCTTTGGGCGTTGTGACCGACAGTTCCGGAGCAGCAGTTACTGATGCAACAGTGACGATTCTGGACGTTGAGCGCAATCAGCCGTATGTTGTAAAAACCAACGCGCAAGGCGAGTACCGTTTGAACCTTCTGCCTGCCGGACAGTACCAGCTTACTGCCGTTTCATCCGGCTTCAAGCAGGTCGTGCAAAAGGGTGTCACGCTCTTCGCCGGGGTTGCGACCACTCTGAACGTGCAACTGCAGATTGGTGATGCAAGCGAACAGGTTTCCGTCAGTGCATCTACCATCACGGTTAACACAGCTTCTGCGGAGATAGGTACATCGATCGAGCAACGGCAGATTACCGAGCTGCCGCTGGTCGATCGTAACCCTTATACGCTGCTGGATATTACGCCGGGCGTGCAGGCAAGCGCGAACTCCATTGTGCTTGGGTACCCCGAGCAGCGGACCCGGATCAACGGTGGCGTCGATGCCGGAACCGGCTCAGTAAACTACTACCTGGATGGCGCAATCAACATGACTGCCCTGCGGAACACCGGAAACATTGTTCCCAATCCGGATGCACTGCAGGAGTTCCGCGTACAAACAAGCGGGTACGGTGCTGACCAGGGACGCTTTTCCAGCGGGGTCATAAACGTTGTCACGCGCTCGGGCACCAACGCGTTTCATGGCACCTTATTTGAGTTTTTCCGCAATGATGCGTTGAAAGCCCGCGACTGGGGAGCAGGGACATTGCCCAAAGCGCCGCTCAACCGCAATCAGTTTGGTGTTGCTGTCGGCGGACCCATCCGTAAGGACAAGACGTTCTTCTTTGGTTCTTACGCGGGCCTGCGCCAAACACTCAGCAACTTCCTCACCGGTGCCGTCGTACCCACCGCTGCAGAGCGCACAGGCGATTTTTCCGCTGACCCTGTTTCTGCTTATCCAGTTGATCCTCTTACCGGTACCTTCTTCAAGTGTAATGGGGTCACAGGTGTGATCTGTGCAGACCGCCAGGATGCGGTATCGCGCAAAATCGTCGATCAGTACATCCCGCTGCCGAACACCGGGACCAACCAGTGGAGGGGTTACTTCCCCACGCAGTATGTGACAGATGAGTTTCTGGGCAAAGTCGACCACACACTGGGTGAGAAGAATAAAGTTCTCGCGGAGTACTTCAACACCAGCGGCCATACTTTTCAGCAGTCGGGCGGCGCGAACATCCCATGGTCAAGTATCAACTACTTCTGGCGACAGCAGAATGCGATCCTCAGCCTCACGACAGTAGTATCACCAACTGTGGTGAATCAACTCTGGGCTGCTTACACGTTGAACAAGGCCGGACGGCTTAACACACCACAGATCGCGCTTGGCGATCTTGGCAGCACTTACACCATCCAGGGTCCGAAGGCGCTGCCTGCGATCAACGTTACGGGCTACTTCAATCTGGGGGAGAGCATTGCCGGTCCGAAAGCCGGCACAAACTTCTACTCGCTACGCGATCTTGTGACGCTTACCCGTGGGCAGCATTCGCTTCGGTTCGGTGGTGAGTTCTCGCTCAACAAAGACATTCAGTTTGCCACCCAGCCAAACTACGGAACCTTTACCTTCAACGGAACACTAACGTCCGGAACCACGGCCGCTCCTGGAACAACGACGCCGGCTGTAAGGTACGCGGGCAACGCTCTTGCAAGTTTCCTGGTGGGTACGCCGGCGTCCATCGTGCAGGCCTCTCCGACATACGGGCTTACAAACAGCTACAACACCGCTCTGTTTGTGCAGGATGACTACCGGACCACACGGAACCTGACGCTGAACCTTGGTCTTCGCTGGGACGTTCAGACTCCGCCAGTGGATCCGCAGAACAAGACCGCTACCTACGTTCCGGGTGCCAAGTCCACGGTCATACCGAATGCGCCGGTGGGTCAGCTTTTCCCGGGCGATGCTGGAATTACACGTGGCATAGTGTCAGTGAAGTACTCCCATATCTCGCCGCGATTTGGTTTCGCGTACGACCCAAGCGGACACGGTACGACGTCTGTTCGTGGCAGCTTCGGCATGTACTTTGGTAGCGTCTCAGGCAATGAGTGGAATCTGCCGTCGAACTACCAGCCCTACGCGCTGAGCTATACGTATCCCAACGCCGGCTCACCGACTGGCGCCACACTTACCAACCCGTTTCGCACGAACACGACAGGAAACATCGCGAACCCGTTTCCCTTTACCTTTGGCTTTGTCACAGGAGCCGCTGCGTCCGGTATAGCGGTGGACTTCAAATGGCCTTACACCTACCAGACTAACCTTTCGGTCCAGCAACAGATGGGATCCCTGACGGTTCAGGTAGCGTATGTCGGTTCCCGAGGCAAACATCTTCCCTACGCGCCTGACGTAAATGCGCCTCGTTTTCAGGCCAACGCGACAAGCACCGCAGCAAGCGTGCTGGCACGGCGGCCCAATCCTGTGTTCGGACCAGTCAACCTGATTGGATCGACACAAAGCTCTTACTATCATTCGCTTCAGTTGGATCTGCGTCAGCGGTTTGGCCGGTCATTGAGCCTTAACGGCTATTACACCTGGAGTAAGACGATCGACACCGCTGATCTGGGCGGAACGACAAGTTTTTCTGGAGCCCAGGACTACTACAATCTGGCCGGTGAGCGTGGGCGCGCATCCGACGATTTGCGTCACATGGCTTCCATCGCGATCGTATGGCAGCCGACAATCTACCGTGGGGATAAAACACTGATTCGCTCTGCCCTGAACCAGTGGCAGATCTCCACCATCACCAAGCTTCGGAGCGGCACACCCTACACCGTTTTGAATGGTCTGGATGCCAACCTTGACGGCAGCAGCGGCACTGACCGCGCACAGCTGATCGGCAATCCAGATGCCGCACAACGCAACGTGAATCAGTGGTTCAACACCGCTGCGTTTCAGCAGAATGCTGTCGTCAACGGCTCACCGATAGACGGGAACTCAAGAAGAAACATGTTCACCGGTCCCGCGTATAAGGATGTCGATCTGTCACTCATGCGGCAGTTCCACGTCTTCCGCGAGGCAAGCGTACAGTTCCGCTGTGACGCCACGAACGTCCTGAACATTTCCAGTTACAACAATCCCGCAGCCACGGTTGGATCGGCCACTTTTGGTCGAATCACCACGGCTGCAACGACGAGAATCCTTCAATTGGGTGCCAAGCTTGTCTTCTAGAGACTCGCTGATTCTGGGCCGTTACTGTAGCGATAGCCGTCGCAGAGGACCGGAGAACTTCCTTTCCACCAAGTGAGATGTCAGGCCGCAGCATGGATTCCCACGCTCCGGATGAGCACTTACTTCGGTTGCGGTTGGATGTAGTTCAGTAACCAAACCGTTCCGGGATCGTCCACGTTTTCCACGGCAAAGCACAGGTCGTGACTGCCTGGTAAGCCGTTAACAGCTGCGGTAGGCAGGGTAATAACTCCGTCCTTGCGGTATGCCGGTGCAAGGGGCACTGTGGTCAGCAAGGCTCCCTTACAGCTATCCAAGTGCACAGCGATCCGTGCAGTCGTAGTCGCGGCACTGCTCGGTTTCGGCATTGAGCGATTGCCGGAGCGGAAGATATACGGGATGCTGGCGACGCCCAGGGTGATGCCGCCAAAGCGTTCGATGTCGGCCTTGCGGTAGATCCAGCAGGGGCTGGAGTACGTCACACGGAAGACAGGACGTTCTGCATTTCGCGGTGGATCCTGCTCCATCTGAATGCCGGCGGAACCGGTGCAGGAATCCAGCTCGCGGCTGTCACGTCGCAATGCAGCGGTCAGGGTGAGACTTTGGCTTATTGGCTGCCCGAGTGGTGTGCTGCCATCAAACGCAAGCGTGTGCAGTTGTGACGGGAACTTAACTGGTACCGGCGCGTTGAAGACAGGCGAAGACGGCGTTACACGTGAGCCGTCCAGCGTGTAATGAATCTGCCCCAGCTTGCCCTGTGTGCTCAGATCAAGCGTCGCGCGGTCGCCTGTACCGACAGGTGTAGTGTGCGCCTGCACTTCAAAGACGCTCAGTGCCGGATGCACCCCCACGTCTTCTGACCGGCGCAGGTCTGCCGGCAGACGATGAAGGAAGCCCGTAAAGTCGCGCTGACTGTCCGGTGACCACGCCATCTCTGCAAGAGCGGCTGCGCGCGGAAAGAGCATGTGCTGCACACGATCTTCCGTCAGGATGTACTCGCTCCAGATGGAGCCCTGTACACCCAGGATGTGTGCCTGCTCCGCCGTTGTAAGTGTTGTAGGAAGAGCTTTGAAGTTGTACACATCCTCCAGCGAATTTATCGGATCGCGCCCTGCGGTTTCGTCGGTCGCATCGCTCTGGCGGTAGTTGAAGTACAGCGGACGAGTTGGTGTCAGGACAGCATCGTGCCCCTGTTTCGCGGCGGAGACGCCACCTTCCATGCCGCGCCATGACATCACGGTTGCATTGGCTGACAAGCCGCCCTGCAGGATCTCGTCCCATCCCACCAGCTTTCGCCCATGTGCATTGATGAACTTTTCAATCCGTCCAATGAACCAGCTCTGCATCGCATCTTCGTTCTGAATGCCAAGGGACTTCATGCGCGCCTGCACCGCAGGATTGATCTTCCATTGGTCTTTCACGGCCTCGTCGCCGCCAACATGGATGTACTCACCGGGGAACAGGTTCATGACTTCCGTCAGGATGTTCTGCAAAAATTCGAAGGTGGCGTCATCGGTGTTAAACAGGTTCGGGTAGATACCCCAGCCCACCGGCATGCTCGTGAGCGGGCTTGCCGCGCTGCCATATTGCGGGTACGCAACGAGCGCAGCGGTCGCGTGCCCAGGCATCTCGATCTCCGGAACAATGGTGATGTTGCGTTCTTTCGCATAGGCGACGACTCTGCGGATCTGCTCCTGCGTGTAGAAGCCACCGTAGGGTCCCGTGGGCACATCCACTGCTGGCTGGTAGGCCGGCATGGTCTGCGGACGGTAGCCACCAACCGAGGTTAGCTTCGGGTAACGCTTGATCTCAATTCGCCAGCCCTGGTCTTCCGTCAGGTGCCAGTGAAACGTGTTCAGTTTGTGTTCCGCCATGTAGTCCAGCAATTGCAGAAGGAATTGCTCGCTCTGCATGTGGCGTGCGGAGTCCAGCATCAGCCCACGCCAGCGAAAGCGTGGCGCGTCTTCGATGTGGACTGCAGCGATTGGGCCCTGCGCATTAGCCATCATCTGCCACAGGCTGATGCTGCCATACAGAAATCCGGCACGGCTGCCTGCTGCAATCGTTACGCCCTGCGGCGTGAGGTCGAGCGCGTAGCTTTCATCCTCGCCGCCCTGCGCCGGTGTATGCGCTTCACGGTGGACGTACGCCAAGCGCGGAACACCGGACTGCTGCTTACCCGTCTTGAGAGCAGCGGTGTGCGTACCTGCAAGCAGTGTCTGGAGATAGTGCGTTGCGGATGCAGCCTCGGCGTCTGCACCTGGAGTCGCCATGAGGCCACGCCCAAGATCCAGCGAGCCGTCCGCAGGCTGCACCAGGGCAGGCGCAGGGACAATGGGTACATAAGTTTTTGCATTCTGCGCTGGTGAGGCCAGGGCGGCAAACGCAGCAGATAGCAGTGCAACCCTCCGTGATCCGCGTTGTGTGCGAGACATCCTCTTCAAGCGTCTTCCTCCATGCCTATTCTGTCCTACGATTCAGCGACTGAGCGGCCCTGCACCAGTACATCCACAACCTGCAGCGTGCTGTCGCCTGGCTGCCATCGGAACAGCAGCAGGTCAGCAGAAATTCCAACACGGATCGCTCCGCGCTTTAGGTCTAGCCGGTCTGCTGGGTTGACTGTCGCCATTTGCACAGCATCGGCGAGCGCGCAGCCAGGGAGTGCGGCGATGTGTGCAACTGCGTCCTTCAACGCGATACCGGAGCCGGCAAGCAGGCCGCTCCCGCGCATACGGATTGCACCGTCCTCCCCGACAGTCACCTCGCCGCCAATGGGTGAGCTGTAGTGCCCCGGCGGGCTGCCAGCCAGAGCGACCGCATCTGAGACCAGCACGGTATGCTCGAAGCCTTTGCTTTGCAGTACCACCTGCAACAAATCGTCAGGCAAGTGCAAACCGTCGGCAATCACGGTGGCTGTAAGTCCAGCATCCGCAAGCTGCGGCCACAAGGGATTGTTGTGGCGATGCAGCTCCGTGGCTATGCCGTTGCCAAGATGCGTTGAGAGTTGCGCACCTGCATTGATTGCGTCCTCGATTTGCTCCCGCGAAGCGTGCGTGTGGCCGAGCGCAACCACAACACCACGGTTCCGCAGAGCTCCGATGTAGGCGGTCGCACCTGGCCAGTGTGGAGAAAGTGTAACCAGCTTTATCAATCCTTCAGCCGCGTCCTGCAACTCCTCAAACTCTGTCAGGGAAGGAGGACGGACCTCTTCGCGTGCGTGAGCACCGCGATAACCTTCCAGTGGCGAGATGTTCGGACCTTCCAGGTGAATGCCCGGAGCCGTATGCGCCACGGTGGCCGACTCTGCGCGTGCTTGGGCAATCGTGCGCAGCCGTGCCTTCGTCGCCTGTTTGCTTGCCGTGATGACAGTAGGTACAAACGTGGTCGTGCCAAGTGCTGCCAGCATCTTTACCAGTCGAACAATGGAAGCCGTGTCACAGTCGACGCTGTTCAGGTCGACACCGCCATACCCATTCACCTGGAGATCGACCAGCCCTGGCGTAATCCAAAGATCGCTATCCGCACCTGGTAAAGACCTAACACTGATGACACAGCCGCTCTCTACCTCGACCTCAATCATTTCGAGTGAACGCGGATCGCGGCCGCGGTAGGAGCGTCGGTTTTCCATTAGTCAGCCGCCAACAAACCAGCGGCAGACTCTGCATCCAGGTACACCGTGCAACCGGTATGGTCCCGAAGGATGGAAGCAGGCGAGGAAGGATCAACGACACCGTGAAAAGCCCGAGTGACGGCCGCTTCCTTCAGCTTGCCGGGTACGCAGCAGAACAGTTTGTCCGCACGTAGCAGCCGCGGGATGGAGAGCGTGATCGCATGCGTAGGTACATCGTCCAGCGTCACGAACAAACCTTCTTCTACCTGCTGCACGCGGCTCAGGCGGTCGAGTTCAACCACGCGAACATCTTGTGGCTCGTTAAAGTCTGCGGGAGGATCGTTGAATGCAATGTGACCATTCATGCCGATGCCCAGGCAAACAATGTCGACAAGTGTCTCCGCCAACAGCGCTGCATACTCTTCCGCACAGCGTTGGGGATCGATGCCGGGCTCGATGAGAGCCACCCTTCTTAACGGGATGCTCACGAAGAACTCTCGCGTCAGCCATGCGCCAAAGCGCTGCTTCGCATTCGCGGGAAGACCGATGTACTCATCCATGTGGAACGCTTCGACGCAGCCCCAATCGATGTCTGCTTCTTCTGCAAGCGCGTGCAGCATTTCGCTCTGGCTTGGTGCAGCAGCAAAAATCATGCGCACTGTGGGTTGCACCTGCAAGCGGCGGCGGATCTCTTCTCCCACATGCGATGCAGCAAGCTGCCCCAGTTGCCTGGGCGTGCCGGAGACGTGAATGGAGGGTGCAATGGACGGGATGGCTGTCATACGTGCTTCTTTACCTTGCTGTTATGGATACTGTTGGGACATGCAATTAGCACAACATGCTCAGAAGAACTTCCGCGCGTGGATTATGACTGGGTCTGATAAACCCAAATGAGACATACGCAATCAGTGCCACCACCACGGGCCCGCCAATCGACAGCATCAGACTACCGGAGTGTCCTTCCATACTCGATGGGGCAAACCAATGGATTGTGGCGAAAGCGACGATACCCGACAGCCATGCCGCGTTGGCAGATACCGCTCCGCAGCATCTGAAGATCGGCAGCATGCCCAGAAGCATTGGTACCGCAATCGGTCCGACCAGAGCACCATACCAAAGCAGGATGAGGCCGAGCACCCCGCCCATTTGATTTGCGAATAGCGCAATGCCCATACTGCCGCTCAGAAAAAATAACGTGCAAAGGCGTCCTGCAAGCAGTTGCTGCCGCTCTGTTGCCAGCATGCGCGCGGGTAGCATTGCAGGTGCTATGTCTCGCACAAGCACGGCCGAGACCGCATTTGCGTCAGACGATGTCATAGCCATGGAATGCGCAAACAATCCGGCCAGCACCAATCCAATCAATCCGGCAGGCAGGTACATCTGCGCCATGGTGGCGTAGCTGTGTGACGGGTCTGCAATGTGCGGCAGCAGGAGGGGTGCAGCCCACATGGGATAGAACAGTACCAATGGCCAAAGCAGATAGAGCACGGCAGAAAGTTGTGCGGAACGTTTCGCAGAGCGTTCATCAGGAGACGCCATGAATCTTTGCGCAAGGCTCCATGTACCACCGTTATAGGACAAGGAGTTGATCAGTAAGAATGTCAGCGCGAAGCCTACGGTGTATTGCCCGTGGAACA
The DNA here is from genome assembly GCA_964243585.1 of uncultured Terriglobus sp. Classification (GTDB taxonomy): domain Bacteria; phylum Acidobacteriota; class Terriglobia; order Terriglobales; family Acidobacteriaceae; genus Terriglobus. The sequence goes on along the minus strand of CAXTFT010000005.1, from coordinate 2,828 downwards.
ATTGGCGATGATCCTGCGGCAGACGCATCCACATGCCACCAATGGCGGAGATCCCACCTAGCCGGGAAAGCACTACAGCGAACATGGCAACGCCAGAGATCAACTGAATGACAAACTGGCTCAGGTCGGTAGCCGCGTCAGCCCACAACCCGCCCGCTACGGAATACACCAACGTGACGCCACCGGTGAGCAGCACGCCCCAAACCAGGTCGACATGCGCAAACATCCTCAGTAGCAAAGCAGACGCCGTCCACTTTGCACCAACGTCGAAGATCTTTAGCAGCGATCCACTGCAGGCCAGGCAAAGCTTTGTACGCTGTCCGTACCGCGCCGTCAGGTACTCCAACGGAGAGATCATGCCGGTATTGATTCGTAGTCGCACCCACCGTGGAGCAAACACGAGGGAACCAACCAGCAGCGCCACCACGATCGTACAGGCCCACCAAACGTAAAGGCTGAAGCCATCCGAGTAAGCGATTGCAGCATAACCCACAAACACCGCCGCACTGTACCCGGACATGTGGTGCGAAATGCCGGAAAGCCACCACGGCATTTTTCCGCCCGCAGTGAAGAAATCGCTGGCGTTTTTCACTCTGCTGCGGACAGTGATGCCAACCGCAAGCATCAGCAGGAAGTAGCTTCCGAGTGTCAGCCAATCAAGAAGCTTCACAGTATTCCTGAGTTGTAGAGTTGCAGTTCTGTTCACCGGAACTTGTACGACTGATATATCACAAGATATGCATCTGTGGGTAGCTTCTCTTCGATGGATCAGGTCGGAGCTCTCGCTAAACGCCTTACCGCCCTCATGAGCGAGCGTGAGCAGGGAAGCCGAGCTGCGCCGCACGACGCGATGAACTGCGGGATAGCTGAGCATCCGCTCGTCAGTTGCGTCCGCAAAGGCCTTCCTGTTTATAGGTCCACGACGTCCTAATACATATCGGCTTTAGGACGACCACTCCGACCACTTCGGGACAAACGATCAACGCTTTCGTTGTGCTTCGTCAAAGCTGTTTGTTCATGAGGGGCGTCACTGGTGAACCGGTCTGGCTTTCTAAAGAAAGCAGCCAAGAAGCATCTCTTTTGCTCTGAAAGAGCACATTTGGCCGGTAAGTAAATTGGCTTTAGGAGACCGGCTTCATGTCATCTGCGTGGATGACCGACTTGCAGCTGGTTGTTTGCTCGGATGGCCTTCGCATCACGGGCAGGGGGAACACCGAAATGTCTTAGGTAATCCCGGCTAAATTGTGAGGCGCTCACGTAACCGACACGTTGACATGCTGTGTTTACATCCAGACTTTCGAAGATCATGATGCGCCGTGCCTCTTGCAGGCGAAAGCTTTTTATGAACTGTCCTGGTGTCATGCCGGTCGCTGCCTTGAACCAGACGTGCATTCTCCTGGTACTCATACGTACTTCTCGAGCCAACTCGCTCATACGGATCGTTCGACTCAAGTTGCGCTTCAAGAAAGCTACCCCAAGCGCAATCCTTCCAATCTGGGCTCCTTTGTTTGCCACCTGATGCACCAGGGAATTGTCCGCAGACAGCAGCAATCGGTAGAAGATCTCTCGAAGCAACAAAGGAGCAAGAATCTGGGCGTCCGCAGGCTTATCCAACAGCTTTACCAATCGAGTGACACCGTCCAGAAGATCTTCGTTCAATGATTCGATTGCGAACGCTTGGGGCTTCGTCAGCAAGGCGGGTTTTGGAAGCGTTATTTCTGCCATCAGTGAAGTGAGCTCGGCCAGGTTGAGTTCGACTGTTAAAGAGAGGCAAGGGCTACTCTTGCTGGCCCGAATCAACTGACCTACGAGTGGCAGATCAAGCGGTATGACTAAGTATTGACCTGCGCTGAAAGGGTGAACTTGTTGATTCAGAACGATGCTCTTTTCACCTTGAGCAACGACACAGAAGACAGCGCGATCCACGGTCTGCGGTGACGTGCTCGTCGAGATGGCTTTCGAGAGGTACAAGCCAGCAATCGGCGTTGCGTACGTACCTGCCTCCTTGCAGTGGGCTGAAATCGCCGCCGCCAATCTCTCAAGGGCATTCATTTTTCACTCACCACGGAGTTGACAGTCTGTCATAACTCTTCTTAGGCGACCACTAAAAACGGCAGGATCAGGCAGAAGTACGTCTCGATCTGTCAGTGCTGCGGGCCCCTTATTCCACTCTAAAGGTAGATTGGCTTACTTAGGCGTATTTGGCCAATCCCAAGGAGTTGAATATGAGCGCAGCAGTCCAAGACAATTCCGTTGCGGCGACGGTCGGAACACAGCCAAATAACCAGCTGGCCCTGAACTACGTGAAGAACGGGTCGAAACTCTTGTATATCAATGGATCCTGGAAACCTTCGAGAGCCGGTGAGACCTTCGACGTATTTGATCCTTCCACCGGCGAGGTGATGGTGCAGGTAGCCCTCGCGCAAGCGGAGGATATCGATGACGCGGTGAAAGCAGCACGCAAAGCCTTCGTGGCACCTTCCTGGGCTCGGATCAGTCCTCACGAGCGATCGCTATACCTCCTCAGGATTGCTGACATCATTGCGCAGAACATAGAGGAGCTTGCGACGATCCAGGCTATCGACATCGGGATGGTGCTTCCGCAATCCCGTATGCTCACCGCCTCCATGGTGGATGTATTCCGCTACTTTGCGGGCTTTACAACGAAGATCTTCGGCAGCACTTATCCTTCCGACGGCTCTGCGTTTACCTACACGCTCCGGGAACCGTTGGGAGTCATTGGCGCGATCATCCCCTGGAACAGTCCCACGTTCGCATCTGCCTGGAAAATCGCACCCGCGTTGGCATGCGGCAACACCGTCGTGCTG
>CAXTFT010000004.1:35848-48795 GCA_964243585.1 uncultured Terriglobus sp. | reverse complement strand
TGTGGGGTTTGTGGAACGAGCCGGACAATGGCGGCGGCGGGAGTTACCCCGTGAAGTTCCCGGACAAAGTCGCGCTGATGGACCCGATGCTGCCGAAGGTTTTCGCCTGGGCGCGGTCCGTGGGTCCGGTGCAGCCGCTTTCATCGGGCGTCTGGACGCACGACCACTGGGATCAGGAGTCCACCTGGAACCAAACGGAGCGTACGCAACTGACCGAAAGCGACGTCATTACCTTTCACGACTACTCCTGGCCGGAGAAGTTCGAGGAACGCATCGTGCAGTTGGAGAAGTACCACCGCCCAATCCTGTGCACGGAGTACATGGCACGCGGCGCTGGTTCGACTTTCGATAACAGTTTGCCCATTGCGGCGCGGCACAACGTGGGCGCCATCAACTGGGGGCTGGTGAAAGGCCGCATGCAGACATACCTGCCGTGGGATAGCTGGAAGCTGCCCTACAACGATCGCGAGCCAACCGTGTGGTTCCACGACGTCTTCTACGAGGATGGTCGGGCCTATCGGCAGGCGGAAGTTGACCTGATCCACAGAATTTCAGCGGAAAAAAACGGCAAGTAGCCCTGGGTGGCCCCGTACAAGGCAAAGCCCCGTGCGCTTACCTGTGCGCAAATGGTACAGGCTTTCGCTGCCACAAGACGCGATGCACCGTCGCGGCTAGGGTGCGGTAGCTGAAGTCGTCTGAGCAAGTTGGCCGTTAGCCGGGACGTATCCTTTGTTCGCTAAGAAGCGGGCTCAGAAATCTCCAATATGAGTGTCTAGCACTCATATAATCTGCAACCAATACAGTACTCGGATCGTCAGATGTACAGAGCCGGAAATCCGGCAGGCGTAAAGCCAAACTTCTGATGAGGAGAGTACCCATGACTATCACGCGATTCAGCCCTCTGCACGACGTTGCGGTTCTCCAAAACCGCCTCAACTCCATCTTTTCCGACTTCCGCCAGCCACAGTCCACGGACTCTGAAACGCTGAGCGTTGGTGCCTTCGTTCCTGCGGTCGATATCTACGAAGATGCGCAGAAGCTGCAGTTGACCTTCGAAGTTCCGGGCATCAGGCCGGAGGATGTGGACGTCCGCGTGGAGAACAACACCTTGACCGTCAAGGGCGAGCGCAACGTGCCCGGCGAGCACAAGGAAGAGAACTTTCGCCGTGTGGAGCGCCGCTTTGGATCGTTCGTACGCAGCTTCACATTGCCGCAGAGCGTCGATACCGAGCAGGTTTCCGCGCACTCCGAACATGGTGTGCTGGTGATCGAACTGCCCAAGAAGGCTGCCGCACAGCCTAAGCAGATCAAGGTAAACACGGCGGCCAATCAGCCGAAGCAGGTGGAAGGGACGCCCAACCAGCCGGCAACCACCGAGCAGAAAGCGGCGTAACAAACCAGCTGCGATGCGCTCCGCAAGTCCAACTTGCGTCTTTTGAGCGCCGGAAGGGCTGCCGATCGTATCGGCAGCCCTTTGTACAACAGAACGAAGCAGGAGCCTGGGTGACCGGCGGTCCTGCCGCAATCCCGGGAGAAAAACATGGCAATCAAGTGGGACAAGATGACGGTAAAGTCGCAGGAGGCGGTGCAGGCTGCGGCCACCATGGCGGTGGAGCACGGCAATCCTGAGGTAGTGCCGCTGCACCTGCTGGCTGCGCTGCTGGAGGACCGCGAAGGCATTGTGCTGCCCGTGCTGGAGAAGTCGGGCGTGCCCGCGCAGCAGTTGCTGGCGAACGTGAACGGCGCAATTGCAAAGCTGCCCAGGATCCAGGGTGCGCAACAGCAGCCCAACGCAGGTGCGGCGCTGAATCGCGTGCTGGAGCAGGCCTTCAAGGAGGCCGACAATTTTAAGGACGAGTACGTCTCCACCGAGCACCTGCTGCTGGCTTTGACACAGAGCAAGAACGACCCGACGCAGCTGGCGCTGGCTGCCGCAGGGGCAACGCACGAGGCAATCCTGAAGGCGCTAACCGGCGTGCGTGGAACCCAGCGCGTGACCGACCAGAACCCCGAGGGCAAGTTCCAGGCGCTGGAGAAGTATGCCAAGGATGTCACCAAGCAGGCGCGCGAGGGCCGTCTGGACCCCGTAATCGGGCGCGACGAGGAGATCCGCCGCGTCGTGCAGGTGCTGAGCCGCCGCACGAAGAACAACCCTGTGCTGATCGGCGAACCCGGTGTGGGCAAGACGGCCATCGTCGAGGGGCTGGCGAACCGCATTGTGCGCGGCGACGTGCCGGAGAGCCTCCGCGAGAAGCGCGTGGTCTCGCTCGACCTTGCATCGATGCTGGCCGGTGCCAAGTACCGCGGCGAGTTCGAGGAGCGCCTAAAGGCCATCCTGAAGGAGATCGAGGAGTCGCACGGGCAGATCATCCTGTTCATCGACGAACTGCATACGCTGGTGGGCGCGGGTGCGTCTGAGGGTGCCATCGACGCCAGCAACATGCTGAAGCCGGCGTTGGCCCGTGGCGAACTGCGCGCCATCGGCGCCACCACGCTGAACGAGTTTCGCAAGTACATCGAGAAGGATGCCGCGCTGGAACGCCGCTTCCAGCAGGTGTACGTAGGCGAGCCCAACGTGGAGGATACGATTGCGATCCTGCGCGGCCTGAAAGAAAGGTACGAGGCGCACCACAACGTCCGCATCAAGGACGCGGCGATTATTGCGGCGGCGGAGCTTTCGCACCGCTACATCAGCGACCGCTTCCTGCCGGACAAGGCCATTGACCTGGTCGACGAAGCAGCGGCGTCGCTGGCCATCCAGATCGGATCGGTGCCGGAGGAGATCGACGCCATCGACCGGCGCGTGACCTCCCTGCAGATCGAGAAGACCGCGCTGGCCCGCGAGACGGATGCCAACTCCGTCGACCGCCGCGAAACCGTGGAGCGCGAGCTTGCCGAGTTGCAGGAGCAGAGCAGCGGCCTGCGCGCCAAGTGGCAGCATGAGCGGGATGCCATTGGCCGCATTACCGAACTGAAGAAGCAGGTGGAAGGCCTGCGCTTCGAGGCGGAGGACCAGACGCGCCGCGGCAATCTGGAGCGGGCGGCTGCCATCAGCTATGGTGACCTTCCACGTGCCGAAGCAGAATTGCGCAGTTTGGAAGCCGAACAGGACAGTATCAAAAATGGCGAAACCAACCGGATGCTGAAGGAAGAAGTCGACGAGGAGGACATCGCTGAGATCGTCAGCCGCTGGACCGGCATCCCCGTCAGCAAGATGCTCGAAGGCGAAGTGCAAAAGCTGGTCAGCATGGAGAAGCGCCTGCAGGACCGTGTTGTGGGGCAGGACGAGGCGCTGGTAGCGGTGGCGAACGCAATTCGCCGCTCGCGCGCGGGACTCAGCGATCCCAAGCGGCCTATCGGCAGCTTTATCTTCCTGGGGCCGACGGGCGTCGGCAAGACGGAGACAGCACGCGCTCTGGCGGAGTTCCTGTTCGATGACGAGAACGCGATGGTGCGCATCGACATGAGCGAGTACATGGAGAAGCACGCGGTCGCGCGGCTGATCGGCGCGCCTCCCGGCTACGTGGGCTTTGACGAGGGCGGCCAGTTGACGGAGGCGGTGCGCCGCAGGCCGTACTCCGTCATCCTGTTCGACGAGATCGAGAAAGCGCATCCGGACGTGTTCAACGTGCTGCTGCAGGTGCTGGACGATGGCCGTCTGACCGACTCGAAGGGTCGCACGGTCAGCTTCAAGAACACCGTGCTCATCATGACCAGCAACATCGGTGGTGCGCAGTTGACGACAGCATGGGCGTCAGGTGGTGACGGCTTCGAAGATGCGAAGCTGCGCGTTTTGGACGACCTCAAGAAGCACTTTCGACCGGAGTTCCTGAACCGTGTGGACGATGTCGTGGTGTTCCACGCGCTAGGCGAAGACAAGCTGACGCACATCATCGACCTGCGCCTGGCGGATCTGCAGAAGCTGTTGCGTGACCGCAAGATCACGGTCGAGCTGACACCGGAGGCACGGCACCTGATTTTTGCGACAGGCTATGACCGGGCTTACGGTGCGCGACCGCTGAAGCGTGCCATCCAGCGGCTGGTGCAGGACCCGCTGGCCATGCGCATCCTGAACGGTGAAGTGCGGCATGGCGACCATGTGCGGGTGGAAGCGGCAGGCGAGCACCTCGCCTTCCGCGTCACGTCGCACGAAGGCGCGCCGGAACTGGTTGCTAGCGGAAGTTTCTAACCTGCAGATTATGATTCGAGTGGTTGGTAGTCTGGCATGAGAAGATTTGTGCAAAGGACAGGGGCTCGTCCCGGTTACGAGCCCTTGCATGTTCCTTCCGGTGATCATGCGCAGGATTCAGCTTGACTTCGTAGATGGCATGCGTGCCCTGCTGGCGCTTTACATTGTGGTTCACCATACGGTACAACTGCTGGGCTTCGTACCAGATGTTCTGGTTGGGTTTGGTTACGGCCAGGCTGTTGTAGCAGTGTTCATTACTGTGTCGGGCTTCTGCCTTGCGTTGCCACAAGCATCCGCTGACAAGTGGACGATCGACACCCGCAGCTTCTTTTTGCGACGTGCCCGAAGGATCCTGCCACCGTATTACGCTGCCTTGTTGCTGGCGATCCTGGTGAGCGCTTGTTACAAGTGGATGGGACCATTTCACGACCCAGTGGGCGAGTTCTCGTTGGCAGGTGTATGGTCCCATGTTCTGCTCATCCAGAATTGGTCCTCTAGGCAGATGTATACCTTGAATGGTCCGCTGTGGTCGATCGCAGTGGAGTGCCAGATCTATCTGTTGTACCCAGTCATGGTCCTGCTTCGACAGCGGTTGACATCCTTCGGCATGTTGACCGTTGTTGTGCTGTTTGCCTTCGCCGCCTTTCATTTTCTTCACGCGGCAGGACAGCCGCAATTCCTCATCTTCTTTGCCTTGGGCGTTCCGTCGGCAGAGATGGCATTCGGAAAAAAAAGGCACTGGTTACCGCTGGGCATAGTGTTGGTCGCGGCCGCGTTCTGCCTGCTTGTGCCCCACCTCTCCACGCCTCAGCAGGAGCTGTGCGCAAGCCTTGCAAGCGCGGGCCTGCTGACTTATCTTGCCCAGCAACAGAGGAATCCGCTGCGTCGGCTGCTGGGGTGGCGACCCCTCGCATGGGTGGGCACGTTCTCCTACAGCATTTACCTTTTGCACGATCTGTTTCTGGCATCTGCCTGGTACTGGATGCGGAACCGTGACGCGAAGTTCGGCACACGGTTCGACATACGGTTCTTCCTTTTCATGTCGGTCATGAGCGTCATGGCTGTAGCTGGAAGTTACGGTTTTCACCTGGTGTTTGAACGGCCGTACATGAGCGTGAAGCGTCAATCGACCGAACAACGATTGGCAACCGCGTAGCAGGAGGGATGCGGATATTGACCAACAGCGTAAATGCGTTCGACACTTCCTTGCAGCCCACCACCGTACCCCTTCTGCGCGCCGAGAACAAGTTGTACTATCCCGCTCTGGATGGCCTGCGCGCGATTGCCGTGCTGATGGTTTTTGCAAGCCACTTTGTCGCTGTTCCTGACGCCATGAACTGGGGTTTTGCGGGCGTGGATATCTTCTTCGTGCTGTCGGGCTTTCTGATCACCGGTATCTTGTATGACTCGCAATACCGGACGGATCGTTACCGTGTTTTCTACATACGGCGGACACTTCGTATCTTTCCGCTTTACTACGCCGTGCTGCTGCTGCCACTTGCTTTGTACCCGGTTTTTCGCTGGCAACTGCATCCCGCGCAGTGGCTGTGGCCCGTGTACCTGGGCAACTACGCAAGGTTTCTGTGGCCCGGAGATGTTGTCAACAACAGCTCTGTATTTGAGGACGTACGCTCCACGGTTTTCCCAAGGTTCACCTATCAGATTCCGCACCTGTGGAGCCTGTGTGTGGAAGAGCAGTTCTATCTGATTTGGCCACTGATCGTTTTTTCGATTGGAAAGCGCGAACGGTTACGTACTGTGTGCCTGGTCATGGTTGTTGCGGTCCCATTGCTGCGCATGTTTGCCTTGCACGCCGCTTCTGCACAGGCACTGAGCAATGGGCTGCTGTACCGCACAACGCCCTTACGGGCAGACGCGCTGTTGCTGGGTGGTGCCGTGGCATTGTGCCTGCGGGGTGGTGAAGGTAAGCGACTGATCGCTGCCGCACAGCCTGTTTTTGTTGGGCTGTTGAGTTTCTTTGTTGTACTTCAGGTCGCAATGCGCTTGCGGCTTGGACACTTTCTGGATGCGGAATACCTGAAACGCTATAACGCGTGGGGTTACACGCTGCTTGCGTTTGCGGCAGCGGCAGTCATTCTGATGGCTGTGGACGAGCGCACGAAACTGTACCGTCTGTGCCTGCATCCTGCTCTGCGATGGCTGGGCGTTCGCAGTTACGGCTTTTACGTATACCACCTGCTGCTTGGACAGGTTTGGGGGCTTGCGTCAGTTGTGCTGTGCCTGGGCCACAGGGGAGTCGCCTCGAAGCTGTTGCCCTTTGTGGCTTTTGCCGGTACAGCAGCGGTCTCATGGGGAAGCTACAAATACCTTGAATCACCGGTGCTGCGGCTGAAAGCGCGCTTCGCCTGAACCTATTCGTCATAGACCAGGTGCTTCGCGCCTGTCCAGCTTGCCGCGTGAACAAGGTAGTGTGATTGCTGGCGATCAGGGTAATTCTTCTGCCAGAAGACCTGCAGCTGACGATCGATTGCAGCCCGGAATGGTGAGTCCTTCCGGAGGGCAAGGCCGTAATTCGCTGCCCCGGCATAGACATCGTACTGGGCAAGCAGTGCCGGGTCAGAGAACATGATGCCGCGCTGGTAGGTGTAGTCGGTGTGCGGCATCCAGATTACGTCCGGCTTGCGTTGCAGCAGGGCATCCATGCGGAAGCCGTGCAGTGCGATCGCTGTATCGTTCAACCCGGCAAGGTCGATGATGTTGACTTGCGCGGCACGCTGGCCCAGGTAGCCGACTTCCGTTGCGGCGGCAGTTGTACCCTTCGGCAGCGCAGCGATAAAGTCATCCGTGACGGACCGCATCATGTTCTGCCAGGTGTCTGTGGGTAAGGACTGCGACGCGGCGAAGGTGAGTTGAACGCTGTCATATTCCTCGCGCGATCGATGTTCTGCCTGCCGAACTTTCTGCTGCAGCGCTTCCGAAGAGAGCACAGTAAAGCACAGCAGCAGTGCCGCTGCGGCAATGCCACGACTCCATAACGAGCGGCGCGAAGAATTAGCGTTATCACCGTCCACCAGACGACAGTCAAGCACCAAAAGCGCCGGGACAACGATCAGCGGCAGGTAAGGCGCGTAGTAGCGCGCGTTGAAACCCATGATCTGCGTCACTGTCTGCAGGTACAGGAAGATGGTAGCGGCAGGTATCAGGCAGCACAACAGCAGTCGGCGTTCACTACGACGCGCCAGCAAAACCATTGCCGCAAGGAACACCTGGCACGATCGAAGAAAAACACTCAGCAGCAGTTCGGGATGCCACACGCCACGATATCCCCGGTACGCGTGCTTGCCCTTAAGGTAGACGCTCAAGGGAACCGGCGTGCCGAAATATATCTGACAGGCGAGCAACTGCAGCGCAGCCCCTGCCAGGAACACGCCGTAGACAACAGCGAGTTGCGACACGGGCGGACGTTCACCCTTCCTCATGAACCAGAGCAGCGCGGGCAGCAGCAGACCGACCAGTGCAGACTCCGGACGGACCAGGTACAACAACAACGCTGTCGCGCCCACAACCGCAGGCGAGATACGACCCGCCCGCCAACCCAGGGCTGCGCCAAGGAACACGCCGCACAGCGTCACGGCAAGCATGGTCTCCATGCCCGTGAACTGGTTGCCGTCGAAGGCAGCCGTGCCGACGAGAGGGAGCGCCACCAGAGGCAGCACGCGCCACGTACTGCGCAACCAGCGATGCCGCGCATTAAATGCAACGGCCCAGGCCATTGCAATCAAGGCGAGGATGGAACAGAGCCACGAGCCGGTCAGCAACTGACTCCATGCATCCAGCGGAAGGTAGCTCAGCAGCAGTGTGATCAGCCCCCACAATAGCGAGGTTGGCCCGTAGGTGTGTACGCCTTCAGGGTTCCATGCATAGCCAAGACCGTGCCGCAAGTTTCCTGCATACCGAAGGAACATGTACGCGTCGTCAAACAGCAAGGGTGTTCGACGGGCAGCCATCAATTGGCCGATTGAAGCTGCTGCAATTGTTGCGAGCATGGTGGCAGCAGCCATGCCGTAGAGACGCCGCATGCCGCCTCTTCCAGGACCATGGGCAGTCTCTGGCAGCAGCTGTTCCACGATCGGCGGCGTGCCTCCGGTTTTGTTCATGGTGCCTCTCGGCCCGTTGCGGGGAACTGGACGGCGACGATGCTGCCGCTGAGTGTCAAATTTGTCAAAGAGACAACTGCGCGGTCGTGCTCCAGGGCTTTCTGCAACCACTCCCAGCCGTCAGGATGCAATAGAAGCAGGTGCGTGCCCGGTTGCTGCTTCAGGTCTTCGTAGCTCTCGGTTGGCACGGCGGTAAAGCGCCCCATGTGCAGCGCGGTTAGCGCCGCGGTGTCATGCCGCAGCCAGCGCAGCTCCTCATCACGCGAGTACAGAAGCACCATGCGACTGCGAATGTCCGCCGGCAGGTACGGCGTAGTCTCGTCGAAGAAGCCCAGGTTCTGCGCGTATAGCCGTGCATCCGGAGTGGCGAGCAGCTGTTGCCGCAGTGCGTTGCTTACCGTTAGCGAACCTAGCAGAGCGTCGCGTCTCGCGCGTTCTTCGCGCACCCGCACCACGCCTCCGATAGCTGTCAACACCAGTACCAGCGTGACAGCGGTTACGTAGCCGCGACGAGAACGCAGCAGCGGTTCCGCTACCACGCCGATCAGCACGGCTACACCGATAATCGCAGAGAGAACGTAGCGCACTTCAATCGAGTGAGTCACGTAGCGCGCCAGCAGGAAGCCGAAGAACGGCATAGCTGCAAGAACGGCGAGGTACACCTGCTCTGCCGGGAGCATTGTGGAGGCCCCACGGAACCGCTTCCACGCAGTCCACAGCAACAGCACCGCACCCGCCAGCAGCAGTGCGCCCATTGCATGCTGCACGGCCATGCTGTAGGTTGTGTAGTTTACAAACAGCGCACGGTACGACTGCGTTACGGCATGCAGCCCCACCTGCCCGGCGTTGTAGTAATGCGTGCGAAACTCTCCAGCAGCCTTCTGAAACGGCAGCGCAAACGCGATGCCCGCCATGCCGGCGGTGATAGCCATTACCACGGGCCAGTCCACCTGCAGCTTGTCCTTCGCGCGGGTGGCCTCGACGGTGCGGAAGAACTCTGCCGCACATAGAGGAAGCAGCAGCAGGACTGCGAAGTAATGCGTGTTCAGGGCCAGCGCAAGCGCTGCCGCAAGCGTTACCAGGGAAGCCATGCGTGTGCCTTTACCAACGCGAACCGCACGTTGCCAGCTTAGGCAGATAAGCGCGGCCAAGCCCAGCAGCACACCGTAAGGTCGTGCTTCCACGCCGTAGAACAGCGTCGCTGTGAGCGCAGGAATTGCTGCCGCCACAAAGCCTGCACGCACCCCGGCCATACTCCTAGCAATAAAGAACAGGCACACCTGCATCAGCAGGTAGCCGAGCAGCGACGGCAGCCGGATGGCGAAAGCTCCCGCGCCGAACAGCGCCACCGACCCATGCCCAAGCAGGTGGTAAAACAGCGGATCGAGTGAGATGGGCGTGTGCCGCTGCACATCGAGCAGCGTACGCAGGGAAGCAACGCTGTCGGTCTGCAGAACAAATACCTCATCCTGATCCAGCGTTTTGAAGTGTCCCCACAGAAGGACGATTGCCGCAGTCAACAGCACCAGTGCTGGGAGTACAGGGGGAACTCCGCGGTTCGCTTCGCCGCGGGTGCTTGCGCCTTCATTCATGCGATGTTGCAATCCTGCGCACGTACAGGTCCGAAAGCATGCGGAAACCCGCCCGGCCAAAGCGTATCCGTCACAGGCGTAATGGCCGGAGCAGCAGTAGGCGCGGGCGGCAGGGTGGGCGTAAAGAAGTGCTCAAGCCGCGGCATGCGGATGAAGAGCAGAAGGCTCATGATGAGGGCGGTCGCCGTGAACGATGCCATCAGCAGCGGCTCGCGATACAGCTTTTCCGGGTTTTGCACGGCGCTCTGCGGTTTGAATGCGATGTTCAGGTAGATGGCCATGGTGAAGGCGACCAATGGAAAGCCCAGGATCAGTTCGAGCCGGTAGCGAATAATAAAGGCCCCTAGGAAAAGCATGGCCGTCGAAGCATAAAACATCACCGACACCAACAGCAGTTCCGGCGTGTACTTTTTGAAGGACGCGCGATAACTGCCGGCAACGGCGCGGTCGCCAATCTCGTTCAACTCACTGAAGCGCTTCAGGCCCATGAAGTAGCAGCCGATCATCCAGTACGCCACCAGCAGCGATACGGGTGGGACCAGCACGCTGGTTACGGCGTACCAGCCCAGCAGCATGCGCAGCGGGTTGTTGATTGATTCGGTCAGCACATCCAGGTAGGGCACGTCCTTGGTACGAATGGGCGGAAAGTTATACAGGCAACCCATAATCCAAAGCACCAGTGCGGTCAGCGTGAACAGCTTGCCGATAAACAGCAATCCGATGGCGAGGCCCATAAACATCATCAGCAGCCATTGCATGTAGGCCCCACCGGTGTGCACCATGCCGCGCGCGGCGGGCCGGTTTTTCTTGATGGGGTGCAGCCGGTCATAGGGCGCGTCCAGCACCTCATTGATGACGTAGTTGCTGCACGCAACCAGCGTAATCGCGAGAAATGCCCAGATCAGCGTGACCAGCAGGTGCCGTGTCAGCAGTGACGGATACGAACTGAGCGGCACAATCACACCAGGCAGCACAAACAGGTTCTTGATGGAGTGATCGAGCCGTGCGATCTGGACGTGAGCACGCAGGCGTTCCCCGAGCGACAAAGTGGGTGTGCCTGGTTGGTTCGACATCATCCAATCTCCAACCGCGCCCTGCCGCGAGTCATCTCAGGCTACCATCCGGCTAAGTCGGTTGCGGCGGGAATGGTCGTGTGCGCAACGTCAGGTGACATCACTTCTTAGTGAGCTGTTTGTTTCAGGATTGCGTTGATTGGCTTGCCGTCCATGCCGGTTCTTGGCAGGCCCAGCATCTCTGCGATGGTTGGCGCAACGTCCAGAACAGAAATGCTGGGCTGCTCGCCCACCGGCTTGACCGCCGCGCCACTTGCGATGAAGATTTGCTGCATGAGTGGCCGGGTATTGGGGTAGCCGTGCGCACCGGTCTGTGCCTCCGGCTGCTGAGTGGGGACGCGCTCGGCAAACTTCCAGTCTTCTTTTGCATACACCAGTACGTCCGGCATGGTCTTGTTTGCGGCCGTCGCAGGCCAGCCCTGGGCTACTGCTTCGGCTTGGGTTGGTACGGAGTCGGTCGCAGGGCTCGACGCAAAGGCCGCGCGAATCTTCGTATCAAGGGCAGGGTCAGGGTGCGCTTCGTAAATATAGGCGGCTCCGCCTTCTGCCAGCGCTGTTGCCTGGTCCGGCGTGATGCCTGCCGCGCTCAGGATTGCGTTCGGGTTCGCCGTATGGTGCACGCTCGACTGGCCGTGATCGCTGACGATCAGGAACGTCGTGCGATCCAGATCGCCTGCCTCGCACACGGCATCGATGACTTCCTTCACGCGGTCGTCAAGAAAGGCTGCCGTTACCGCTCCGGCCGGTGTGCCGTAGCCATACGTGTGCTCGTTACCATCCAGTGCCAGCAGGTGCAGCAGCACCAGGTTAGGGTGGTGATGCTTGATGGCGTACGTCGCGCCTCGCGTGTACAGGCGATCGCGATAGGGCTGCGATGGACCATGATTGAAGTCGCGCAGCTCCTCCTGGGTCAGGCTGCCGTCCGCGAGCATTTCTTTCAGCAGCGGGCTGGTGGCCACGGGCTGCTCAAAGAAGCTCCAGTCAATGCCCTTTGCGTGTTCCACGGCAACCCAGTCCATCTCGGCCGTGACCATGCCGGCGTCGTGCGCTTCGTCATAGACGGTTGGCACGCGCACCAAGGCGGTCTTGTCTGCGTGAAACTCCACGTGCGGCGTCTTGCCGTTTCGAATGTCCATGATCTGCCCGTTTGCAATCAGGCCATGTTTTGCGGGAGTCACGCCGGTCACCATGGCGGTGTGGTTGGGCCAGGTCACAGTGGGGTTCACCGGCTGCATGGACCTGGCGTATGCGCCGCTTTTCATCAGCGCATGCAACGTCGGTACGGGTAGCTTCGGGTCTGCCAGCAACGACGCGCCGAACGCATCCAGGCTGATGACGACCACCATGGGCTTGCGTGTTGCAGGTGTCTGCGCCCGTCCGGCCAGAAGCGTCGCCCCACAAACAGCCAAAGCCAGTAACTTCGTCTTCATAACTCCCTCACAAGACGACTGTAGTGCGCTACTGTTTCGCTGCTGTTACTAAATCGGCTCGCCCACGGCACCCGCCAGCGGGTCTGTGAGCATGGGCCTGCGCGTTGAGGCAAAGCCGTAAAAGGCGATGAAAATGTAGCAAACAGCCGGGATAACAAAGGCATGCTGGTAGCCGACACGGTCCGCAACCTTGCCGTAAAGGTAGGGCAGGATGGCGCCGCCGACGATGGCCTGCACCATCAGACTGGATCCTTTGCTGGTCAGCTCGCCCAGGCCGGTCAGGCCCAGTGCAAAGATGCTTGGGAACATGATGCTGTTGAAGAAGCCCACGGCCAGAATGGTGTACATGGCGACGGGGCCCGTTGTCAGGATACTTGCAATCACCAGCAGGAATGCAACTGCGGCGGCAAAGCCCAGCAGCGTGCCGGTGCGCACCTTTTGCAGTACGACCGACCCGACAAACCGGCCGATCATGGCACCGCCCCAGTAGTACGGCACAAATCCGGCTGCGGCAACGGCCGAGAGACTGCCGATCTCCGGACGTT
>CAXTFT010000004.1:14888-35838 GCA_964243585.1 uncultured Terriglobus sp. | reverse complement strand
GTTCAAAGTAGTTGATTAGAAAGCTGCCAATGCAGACCTCAGCACCGACGTACACAAAGATGCCGGCAGCTCCCAGGATGAGCCATTTCTGGTTCCAAACGCTGCCGCCAAAGCCTGCGATGGGTCGCAGATCGACGGTCAGGTGTTCGCGATTGTCCAGTTTGACCAAGGCCAGCAGCGCCGCCAGAAGTACGAGGATGCCTGTGATGACGAGGTAAGGCGTTGTAACAGTAGAAGCCTCATGCGCGCGGTAGGCATCCAGCTGGGTTGCGGATAACCGCTTGACTTCAACCGCTGTCAGCGCCGTGGCACCAGCAAGAATCGTGGCACGACCGATGTAAGGTGCAATCGTCGTGCCCAGTGAGTTCAAGGCCTGTGACAAATTCAATCGGCTGGAAGAGGTGTCACCTGGTCCGATACTGGCAACGAACGGATTTGCCGACACCTGCAGGCCGGTAATGCCGGCAGCCAGCACTACCTGCGCGCCCAGGAACAGCGGATACGACGCAAGGTGCGCGGCGGGAATGAACAGTACTGCTCCAGCAGCAGCCACCAGCAGCCCCACCACCATGGTCTGTTTGTAGCCGCGGTACTCCACCAGTTTGCCCGCTGGAATGGCGAACAGGAAGTAGGAGCCAAAAAAGGCTGTCTGGATCAGCGCAGCTTCTGCAATGCTCAGCTCAAAAATCGACTTCAGGTGCGGGATCAGGATGTCGTTCATACAGGTGAGGAACCCCCACATGAAGAACAGCGTGGTGGCAATGGACATGGCCCGGTAATCGGTCTCGGTACGATTGTTGAAACTGAGGCTTGTGGGCGATGAAGAAATGGCCATGGGCAATCTTTCCGGGCGAGGGTCCGTCCCAGGCCGCTACCTGAGAAGGTTAGCGCGTCCCGAGCCATAACGTCACGCGTAGCAGCGAATTCGCTACTGTCAGCGGCGCTGTCTGCCAGGATTGGTGAAGCGGCTGATCCTTGCATCCCGCCCAAGAAAACCAGGGTTGCCATAACCGAGCCTTTTGCTGGTCTGGCCACCTGCTCTTCAGCCGGCTATCCATGACAGAAGAATGCAGCAGACGAAACATGACACCAAGGAGTACAGTCTGCGTGCTTGATGTCCTGTCTGCGAAACGTTTTGGTGCCGTGGTGCGATATTGACCTCCGTGCAACAACTTCGCGTCTCCGGGTAGCGATAATGGAAGTATTCAAAGGTTTTCAGGAGTTACTCGTTGCGAATGTTCCGTGTCTCTACGCTTACCCTGGCGGCTGCAGCCACCATGGTTGCGCCCATTTCCATCCATGCCCAGTTCGATTCAGCCTCAGTCATCGGCTATGTGCGCGATACTGCCGGCGCGGCCATCTCCAATGCGAGCGTCACGCTGACGAACGTTGAAACCGGCACAGGTTTCGACACCCATTCCGACAGCGAAGGCAAGTTTGAGTTCACCAGCATCAAGATTGGCGAATACCGTGTAACGGCCGGTTCGGCAGGCTTTTCCAGCTTCAGCAGCGGGACGTTTTCCCTCACGGTAAATGCACGCCAGCGGGTTGACATCGGGTTGAAAACGGGTAGCGTGAACGAAACAGTAACGGTCACCAGCGCGGCCTCGCTGCTGGAGACGGAAACCAGTTCACGCAGCCAGCTGGTAGGCACGCGTGAAGTTGAAAACCTGCCGCTCAACGGCCGTTCATACGCCGATCTGGCACTTCTGGCTCCCGGCGTGCGTAAGTCCGCGCTCGAAAACAACGGCACCACGCAAAGCCGCGAAGGCTCGTTCAACGTCAACGGCCAGCGCTCTGCCTTCAACAACTACCTGCTCGACGGCCTGGACAACAACAATTACGGCACCTCGAACCAGGGTTTTGCGAACGAGAACATTCCGCCCTCGCCCGATGCCATCGATGAGTTCCGGATCGAAACGAACAACTACTCGGCTGAGTTCGGACGCTCCACCGGCGCGGTAATCAACGCGGCTCTGCGGCGCGGTACCAACCAGATTCACGGCCGCGCATGGGACTACGTCCGCAACACCGCCTTCAATGCCATAGGGCCTTTCCGTCCCGTTGGAACCGGCACGCCCAAGTTCATCCGCAACCAGTTCGGCGGCACGGTCGGGTTGCCCATCTGGAAGGACCACACCTTCTTCTTTGGCGACTACGAAGGCGTGCGGCAGATTTTCAACAATCCTTCGGCGACTTCAAGCCTGCCCACGGCAAATCAGCGTAATGGCCTCTTTTACCTGAACGACGATGCCAGCAATCCGGCCAATGCCATTCCGCTCAGGAATCCAATCACTGGCGCGACGTATCTGGGCTCTGTTCCAAAGAGCGCCCAGAGTGGCTTTGCACAGGCCGTGCTTGGCCTGTTGCCCGCCAACACGGCTCCTGGCCTGACCCTTAACTACAGCATTACGCCGCGCGGTGTGATCAACGACGACAAGGGAGATGCTCGCGTCGACCACACCTTCAATCAGCGCATCAGCGTTTTTGGCCGATACAGCCAGCACAATGGCTACATCTTCGACCCGCCGGGCATCGCAGGTCCCGCGGGCGGCAACTCCAATGGCAACGTCAGCATTACCAACAAAGCGATTGCAGGCGGACTCACCTGGGCAATTACCCCAACTCAGTTGCTGGATGCTCGCTTCGGCTGGTCGCAGAACAAAGGCGGCAAGTTTCCCATCGGCCAGGGCGGTACTTCTCTGCTCGTGGCCAACGGGATCACGGACGGGCTGCCTACCGACCCAAACGTTGTACGCGTGCTGAATGCACAGTCGGTCACCGGCTTTGCGCAGTTTGGCGCCCAGTCGTCCAACCCGCAATTCCAGAATCCTACAATTTTCAATCCAAAGGTGAACTTCACGCTCATCAAGGGATCCAACAGCATCAAGTTCGGCTATGAGTTCCAGGAAGTGCACACGGAAGTGAACGACTTCAACCCGAGCTATGGGCAGGACAACTACGCTGGTCAATATGCGGCCAACGGGCTGCCGCAGCCGCTGGTTGGTTTTAGCGCAACACAGCTTGCACCGTACAACTCACAATTGCAGCAGGCACAAAACCTTGCCGACTTTGTGTTCGGTAATCGCAGCTCCTACTCGTTAACCAACTTCACCGTCGTGAACCTTCGCCAGCGCTACAACTTCATGTATGTGCAGGACGACCTGAAGCTAACGCCCAATCTCACGGTCAACGCCGGCCTGCGTTACGAAATCGTGACACCGCAGTGGGAACGTGACAACAAGCTGGGCAACTTCGACCCTGTCAGCAAGACGATCCTTCCGGCAAAGAGCGGCAGCATCTACGACCGCGCGCAGGTACGGACGCCCAACAAGAACCTCGGTCCGCGGCTGGGCTTTGCCTACTCTGCTAATTCCAACACGGTCGTCCGTGGTGGTTATGGCATTGGCTACACGCAATGGAACCGCGCGGGTGGCGAGAACAACCTGACTTACAACGGTCCCAACGTGGTGAATGCCAGCATTACGCAGGTTGCGCCAACCGCGGCATCGCGGTGCGTGAACGACACGCAACCGCAATCCACGTGCTTTCGCCAGACGCAGCAGGGTTACTCTAATGTGCTCACCTCGGCGGCTTACTTCAATCCGGCCAACGTGACCACTCGGTACATTCCGCCAAACTTCAAGACCGGCTACGTGCAGAGCTACTTCCTTGGTTTCCAGCAGAGCCTCGGCGGCGGCTGGGTGGCTGATCTGGATTACGTCGGCAACAAGGCGACACACCTGCAGATACTGGCCGACTACAACCAGGGCACGCCCTGCATTGCCGGGCCCGGCGTTACGTGCGGGTCGCTGGCTTCCCGCCGTCCGGTGCAGGGTTTCGGCGACATCGAGATCGCATTCGGTGGCGGATCGGCGAACTACAACTCGCTGCAATTCCGGGTGGAGAAGCGTACCTCGCTCGGCTTGTACCTGCTGAATTCGTTTACATGGAGCCGTGATTTTGACCTTTCAAGCGGACACCTTGAGACGCAGAACGGTGACAACTCGCGCGTGAACTACGCCAACCCCAGCCAAGAGTATGGTCCATCCGGCTACGACCAACCGCTGGCCGATACACTCTCCATCGTGTATGACCTTCCCTACGGTCATAATCGCCGTTTCGGCGCCGGGTCTAACTCATTGGCGAACGCGGCGCTGGGCGGCTGGCAACTCACGCTCATCAACAACATGACCAGCGGCCTGCCGGTGAACATCAACTACTCGCTGCCTTCGTCGTCATCGCTGTACGGGACCGACCTGGTCACTTACCGCCCCAACCGCGTTCCCGGCATCATGGTCAAGGCACCCGCTGCAAGCCGCGTGAAGATGGCAACGTCACTTACCGGCTACTTTAATTCGGCTGCGCTTGCGCTGCCCACTACTTATCCGTGGGGTAATGTCTCGCGTAACTCGGAACGGTCCAATGCTTTTTACCAAAGCGATCTTGGCATCCACAAGGCGTTTCCGCTGTGGCGTGAAAGCTCTGTCTTCGATTTCCGCGCAGAGGCGTTCAATGTGCTTAACAAAGTGAACTACTCGTCACCCAACAGCACCTACCAGAACGGCGCGTTCGGCAGCATCACGTCCGCCTACCCCGCACGGCAGCTGCAACTGGCGGGAAAAATTATCTTCTAACTTTCCAAACTGCTAGGAGGAGGCAGCCTGCGGGCTGCCACCTACCTTTAGGCCAGCTTCAGGATTCGCTTACAAGTTGCTCGTCGGAAGAGCCGAGTCCGTGCTTTTCCATGCGATAGATCAGCGTTCGCCGGCTGATGTCGAGGTATCGTGCCGCCTGTGTCTGGTTGCCCTCGAAGCGTTCGAGCGCGCGGTTAATCAGGTCGCGTTCGATGGCTTCCAGGCTGATGCCCTCCGTGGGCAGGTCAATGTACAGCGCGCTGGAAGTTGCGGTGTTCAGCTGCAGTTCCGCGGGCAGGTCGGCTTCCGTGATCAGGTCGGTAGTGGACAGCACCAGCAGCCGCTCCAGCATGTTCTCCAACTGGCGCACGTTGCCGGGCCAGCGGTACGCCGTCAGCTTTCCCACCACTGCCGCGGACAGCTTCGCGTTTGGCAGGCCATGGCGCTGGCATGCGCGCCTGAACAGCACATCGATCAGTACGGAAAGGTCTTCGCGGCGTTCGCGAAGCGGTGGAATGAGCAAAGGCACAACGGCAAGCCGGTAGTACAGGTCTTCGCGAAAAGTGCCGTCTTCAATCATGGCGGGCAGGGCGCGATGGGTTGCGGCCTCCACGCGCACGTCCACCCGCGTGGGTGTTACTACGCCCAGCCGGTTCACCTCGCCCTGTTGCAGCACGCGCAGCAGCTTTACCTGCGCCTCCAGCGGTAGTTCCCCCACTTCATCCAGAAACAGGGTACCGCCGTCCGCGGCCTCTATGCGGCCAGGCCTGCTTTCCACCGCTCCGGTAAAGGCTCCGCGGGCGTAGCCGAACAGCTCGGCTTCCAGAAGGTCGCGCGGAATGGCTCCGCAGTTGATGACGGCAAAGGCTCGTTTACGGCGCGGGCTGTTCTGGTGGATGGCACGCGCCAGCAGCTCTTTGCCGGTGCCGGTCTCACCCTGAATGAGTACGGACGAGTTGTGCTGCGAGACGCGTGCTGCCTGATCCAGTACCCGCATCAGACCGCGTGAATGGCCTACGATGCTCTCAAAGCCGAAGCGCTGATCCAGGGCAGAACGCAGCGTGCGAACCTCTTCCATCAGATTCTGCCGCTCCATGGCACGGTTAACTACGGCGGCCAACGCGTCAAAATCGAGAGGCTTGGTCACGTAGTCGTAAGCCCCGCTCTTCATGGCGTCGACGGCGCTTTCGACCGAGCCAAAGGCTGTCACCATGATGACCGTGGTCTGCAGCTCTGCCTGCGTGATCCGCTTCAGCAATTCCAGGCCGCTGGTGGGCATGCGCAGGTCGGTGATGACGAGGTGAGGCTGGTGTTCCTGCAGCAGCCGCCAGGCTTCGTCGCCGTCTGAGGCCAGGATGGTCTGGTAACCGGCTTCTTCCAGCTGCATCTTCATGACGCGGCGCAGGCTGCTGTCGTCGTCCACTACCAGGATGCGATTGCGGCTCACGCGACCGCCTGTGCTGCGCGGCGGCTGGCTGTGGCAACGTCGACCTGGTGCCATGGCAGCAGCACGCGAAAGGTCATGCCGCGTGTACTGTTCCGATGGCCTGTGATCGACCCTCCATGCTGCGCCACGATGTTGGAAGCAATGGCCAGGCCCAGACCCGTGCCGTTCTCTTTTGTAGTAAAGAACGGGTCAAAGATGCTGTCCAGTTCCCCGGCGGGAATACCGGCACCTTCATCCGACACCTCGACGCGGAGATGTTCCGTTCGTGCACCCGCGCAGATGCGCACAGTGCTGCCCGGTTCGCTTGCCTGCACCGCGTTCAGGATCAGGTTCAGCAACACCTGCTTGATCTGTTCGGGGTCGCAGTTGATCTCCTGGATAGTGGCGGGCATGTCCATGTGCAATGTCACGCTGAGCGATGTTGCGGCGTGTTGCGCCAGGACCACCGTGGACTGGATGACGGCAAGTGGTTCGGCCAGTTGGAAGCGTGGCAGGCGGGGCCGCGCAAAGTCCAGAAAGTTGGTCAGGAGCTTATTGAGCCGCTGCGATTCCTTGGTCAGGATAGTGAGGCATTCCTCGCGGCTCTCGCCGGTGGCATTGCCGCGCGCAAGGATGCCGGCCGCACCGCTGATGCTGGCCAGCGGGTTCCGGATCTCGTGCGCCAGGCTGGCGGAAAGCTGGCCGGCAGCACTCAGCCTCTCATTCTTGCGCAGGTTCTGTATGTTCTGGCGCAGCTCGGTGTAGACGCGTTCCAACTCCTGCTTGGTCTCTTCTACGTGCCGCCGCTGCATGCGTTCGCGGTTGGCGACAACGCCGGCAATCAGGCCTGCGGCACCAAAGGTGCTCAGCTCCACGATCTGATCCTGCGCGTCGAGCGATGCCGCATGCCAATGACGATAGATCGAGGGTGTCTGCAGCACGGTCGCCAGCAGGATGGCCCGCGCCGCGCCGCGCCACCCAAAGA
Organism: uncultured Terriglobus sp.; assembly: GCA_964243585.1. Lineage (GTDB taxonomy): Bacteria > Acidobacteriota > Terriglobia > Terriglobales > Acidobacteriaceae > Terriglobus. The sequence goes on along the minus strand of CAXTFT010000004.1, from coordinate 28,790 downwards.
TCAGACCGGCCAGCATAAACGGCAGGATATTCAGGTGGTGCAACACGTTGTGCAGAACCACGGCACGCGGCGGCACCATCCATGTAAACACGGCCAGCACGACGACCATCAGGGCAATCAGGGCCGCCATGGCACGACGCGGCACAATCGGCAGGGCGCGCGGCTGCATGGTTCGATTTTCCCACGCCGTGCGTTCAAACTGTGCACGATCCATGGGGTTTAGCGTGATTGCAGATTGCGCCACACTTCAGCTTTGTGCAATTTGAGCGCCACTCTCCGTTGGTAGCTTTACCTGTGCTGTGTGTGCCCGGCTGGTTGGCCAACTGCACCATTCGGAACTCGCCGGTGTTCCAAATGGGACAGGTTGAAGCCCGTAGCCCCGTTGAAAGCCTGCAAACAACACACAAGGCGTTTGGAGTGTGAATTGCCTTGGAAGTGGTGTGACGTTCCACTCAACCGTGATTCTTGCCGGCCTGTTGCTGGTTTCCTGTGCTTCTGCGCAGTCGCCAGCGTCGCTTCCGCCACCCGCTGCCCAAGCCGCATCACAGAACAGCAGTGTTCAGGGCGCTGGCGGTGCCGGACTGCAGAACAGTACAGGCGCGGACCAGCCATTGCTGCTGCCCAAACCGGGCCAGCCGCTTACCGTAGAAGACGTCGTTGCCATGGCGACCACTAACAGCCCCCGGCTGCGCGGCGCTGCTGCCGGGTTGACGCGGTCCACCGCAGCCGTGCAGACGGCACGCTCCTACACCAATCCCAGCATGGAAGTATACGGCGGAAGACAGTACTCCCGGCCCATTGCAACACCGGGCGTGCCCGGCCTGCTGCAGCATTATGCCGCGTACCAGACCATTGAGATTCCGTATGAACGGCGGGCTCGACGTGCAGTTGCAGAAGCGGCAATCGTCAGCGGCCGGTTCGGCCAACAGGGTTTGCAGCTTGATGTGGTTGCCAACGCAAAGAATGCGTTTTACAACGTGCTGCGCCGGCGTGAGGAAGTGGGCCACGCCCAGGAAAATTTGCAATTGGTGGAAGACCTTCGCCGCCGCGTGCAGGTGGAAGTCAACGTGGGCGAGAAGGGCCGCCTGGAACTGACGCGGGCCGAAGCGGAAACAGCCCGCGCGCGCTTCGCCGTGCGCAGCGCCCAGTTGGAGCTGGCCAACGGCATTGCGCTGCTGCGCGTCGCCATAGCCGCTCCTGCGGATGCGAGCCTTGATCCGCAGGGAACGCTGGAAGCGCGTCTGACATTGGCACCGTTGCCGGAACTTCGCGAGCGCGTCTACGCGACGCATCCATCGCTGAAGCAGGGAGAGGCTGACATCAACACGGCAAAAGCCACGCTGAAGCACGATCAGGCGCTACGCATTCCTCGACCAATTGCCTTTGCAGAGTTTGAAAACCAGCCCGATCTGCGTTACTGGCGTGCCGGCGTTACCGTGCCTGTCCCGCTGTGGGATCGGCGGCGCGGCCAAATTGCAGAAAGTAAGGCGTTGATTTCGCAGTCTGGCGCCGTGCTGAATCAGCGGCGGCTTGAACTGACTTCGTCGCTGGAGCGCGCGTACGAGCAATATCAGCTAGCCGACCAGCAGGTGACCTCGCTTGAATCCGGCGAACTGCGCGCAGCGGAAAGCGCTGTGGACGCCGCCCGTGCAGCCTACCGCTTTGGCGAACGCGGCATCGTGGAAGTGCTGGACGCCCAGCGCACGTTGCAGGCCGTGCGGGGTGACCTTGTGGATGCGCAGTTTGCACGGCAGGCAGCGCGTGTGGACCTGGAAGAACTTGGCGCGGTGACGCCGGAAGGAAGACCCTGATGTTTTTGCCGAGGCTTTGGAACGGCCGCTCTCGTGTTGCGCTTCGAACCTGTTTTGCAGCCACCCTGCTGCTACTGCCTTTGACACAGGGTTGCAAGAAAAAAGAAGAGGCTGCGTCAGCAGCGCCGTCTGATCCGAACGAGGTCGAGATAACGCCGGCACTGGCAACCAACCTGCGCTTTGGTATGCCCGAGATGCGCGACATGACCGGTACGCTGCAGGTCTCTGCTCGGGTCGAGACAGACAGCAACCGCATGGCTCGTGTTGGATCACCGGTGGCGGGCCGCATCCTTCGGCTGCTGGTCATTGAAGGGCAAACCGTTCGTGCAGGCACTACGCTGGCGACACTGCACAGCACTAACCTTTCTGACACCCAGTTTGCACTGGTGCGTGCTGTTTCTCAGCAGGACCTGGCGCAGGCTTCCGCACGTCGCGCGGAACAATTGGTTGAGGCCGACGTAATCGGTCGTGCGGAACTGGAGCGCCGCCGCGCGGAACTGCTGCAGGCCAGCACGGAAGCCTCGTCGTACCGCACGCAGTTGCGCGGTTTGGGCATGAGCGAAGGGCAGATTCAACAGCTCATCAGCAATCGCAGGCTCAGCGCGGACTACCCCATCGTGACGCCGCGTAGCGGCACCGTGCTGAAACGCGAGGTGACGGTGGGACAGGTGATTCAACCTGCTGACCCTGCCTTCACCATCGCCGATCTTTCCACAGTGTGGATCACGGCGAATGTGCCGGAGGAAGAGGCGGGCACGCTGCGCAAGGGCCTGCCCGTGACCGTGAAGATTCCGGCACTGCCAAACGCAAAGATCAGCGGCGAGTTGTCCTACGTCGCACCCACCGTCGATCCCCTGACGCGGACGGTGCACGTGCACATCGACGTTCCAAATACCGACGGACGTTTGAAGCCGGACGAACTTGCCAGCATGACCTTCAGCGGACACAGTGAACGCAAGTTAACTGTGCCCAACGTAGCCGTGGTGCGCGAGGAGAACAAGGACCACGTTTTCGTGCAGGTGGCACCGCAACGTTACATCCTGCGCGAAGTTACGCTGGGCGAAGAGCAGAATGACCGGCGCGCGGTCATCAGCGGCGTGCGCGAAGACGAACGCATCGTGACCGATGGTGCGTTCCACCTGAACAACCAGCGCAAACAGAACGCCATTAAAGGAGGCGCATAGATGGTTTCGGCCATCATTGCCGCTGCGTTGCGGCAGCGCCTGATCCTGGTGATCGTCTCGCTGGTCATGGTGGGCTTCGGCATTAATGCCGCCAGGCACCTGTCCGTGGATGCCTTTCCAGATGTTGCCAATGTGCAGGTGCAGATTGCCACCGAGGCCGAGGGCAAGTCACCAGAAGAGGTCGAGCGTTTCGTTACCATTCCCACGGAGATCGCCATGACCGGCCTGCCCGGCATGACGGACATGCGTTCTCTGAACAAGCCAGGACTGTCGCTCATTACGCTGGTCTTCAGCGATGGCAGCGACCTGTTTCGCGAGCGGCAAATGGTATCGGAGCGGCTGGCAGAGTTGCGTGACCGTATGCCGGAAGGCGTGACGCCGGTGCTTGGCCCCATCACCAACGCGCTGGGAGAGGTGTACCAGTACACGCTGGAGCGAACGGGTGAAGGCGAAAGCAAAAAGCCGCTCTCGCGTGAAGAACTGATCGAACGCCGTACCGCGCAGGACTGGTCGGTGCGGCCGCTGCTGCGTTCCATCAGCGGTGTAGCGGAAATCAACTCGACCGGCGGGTTCGTCAAGCAGTACGAGACGCTGGTCGATCCGCAGAAGCTCCATTACTACAATCTCGGCATCGGTGACGTGCGCAATGCCCTGGCGCACAACAACGCAAATGCAGGCGGCGGTGTTTTGCCGCAGCATGCGGAGCAGTACCTCATCCGCAGCGTCGGCCTCATCCGGGATCTGGAAGACATTCGCAACATCGTTTTGAAGGAAAGTGGAGCGACACCCATCTACATGCGCGATATCGCGAACGTGCGCATGGGTACCGAAGTCCGTTATGGCGCCATGATCAAGAACGGCTACACCGAAGCCGTGGGTGGCGTGGTGTTGATGACCAGCGGCGGCAACGCGAAAGAAATCGTCAGCCGCGTAAAGATGCGTGTTGCAGAGATCAATGCAAAGCACATGCTGCCGGACGGCCTGCAGATCGTGCCGTATTACGACCGTTCGCAACTGGTTGATGCGGCCATTGGCACGGTCACGGAGGTGCTTGCGGAAGGTGTTGGGTTAGTCGTTGTTATCCTGTTCCTGTTTCTCGGCGACCTGCGTTCCAGCCTGATCGTAAGTGCCAACCTAGTGCTGACGCCGCTGCTGACCTTTCTGGTCATGAACGCCATTGGGCTTTCCGCGAACCTGATGTCGCTGGGCGGCCTGGCCATCGCTATCGGCCTAATGGTCGACGGCTCCGTTGTGGTCGTGGAGAACGTATTCGGCAAGCTGAGCCACGCCAACCACGATCACCAGTCGCTCACCAAGCGCGAGAAGATACAGGTCATTCTGGATGCCGTGAACGAAGTCGCAACGCCGACACTGTTTGGCGTCACGATCATCATTCTGGTCTTTCTACCACTGATGACGCTGGAAGGCATGGAAGGAAAGATGTTTGCGCCGCTGGCGTACACCATTGCCATTGCGCTTGCCATCTCCCTAGTGCTGTCGCTGACGCTGTCGCCAGTGCTTTCGTCATACCTGCTTAAAGGTGGGTCGGAAGACGACACCTGGCTGGTCCGCAACCTGCGCCGGCCTTACACGCGTATGCTGCAGTGGGCCATTGGTCATCGGCTCGCCAGCGTCTTGATCGTGGCCGGACTATTCGTAGGTTCGCTGGCACTGTTCCCGTTTCTGGGTACGTCGTTCATTCCAGAGATGGCCGAGGGCACGTTGTCGCCGAACGCAGACCGCGTGCCGAACATCTCGCTTGCCGAATCGCTCAACATGGAACGCTCCATGCAACAGCAGATGTTGCAGGTAAAGGGTGTGACCAGCGTGGTGTCGCGGGTGGGCAGGGGTGAGTCTCCCGCCGACCCCGCAGGCCCGAATGAGGCGGATGTGCTTGCCTCGCTGACGCCGTTTGACGAGCGGCCGCGCGGTGTCACGCAGGACGGCATTGCAGAGCAGATACGCACGCGGCTTGCATCGTTGCCGGGGATCAACCTGGTCATGTCGCAGCCCATCAGCGATCGCGTGGACGAGATGGTCAGCGGCGTGCGCGCTGATGTGGCCGTGATGGTCTACGGCGAAGACCTTGACGTGCTGGTGGGGAAGGCCAATGCCATTGCAAAGGTGGCCACCGGCATCAAGGGCACGCAAGACACGCGTGTCGATCGGGTGGGCGGCCAGCAATACCTGACCGTCGATATCGACCGTGGCTCCATCGCACGTTACGGCTTGAATGCTGCCGATGTGAACGACGTAATTGAGACTGCGATTGCGGGCAAGGCGGCAACAGAAATCTACGAGGGCGAAAAACGTTTCAGCGGCGTGGTGCGCCTGCCTTCGGAACTGCGCGACAGCGTGGAAGACGTTCGCGAACTGCTGATCAGCGCACCGGCAGGGCCGCGCATTCCGTTGAAAGAACTCGCGTCCGTAAAGGTGGTAGAAGGCCCCGCACTGATCAATCGAAGCATGGGCAAACGCCGCATCGTGGTGGGTGTCAACGTGCAGGGCCGCGATCTGGGTGGCTATGTCAAGGAACTGCAGGCGAAGATTGACAGCGCGGTTCCGCTGGATGCTGGTTACACGCTGGAATACGGCGGGCAGTTCCACAACATGGAACGCGCGTTGCAGCACCTGATGATCATTGTGCCGATCACCATTGCGGCGATATTTTTTCTGCTGTTCGTGCTGTTCAAGTCACTGCGTTTTGCGTCGCTGATCATCACGGTGCTACCGCTCGCTTCTATCGGTGGCATTATCGGCCTGTTTCTCTCCGGTGAGTACCTCTCCGTGCCGGCTTCAGTCGGCTTCATCGCACTGTGGGGCATTGCCGTGCTGAATGGCGTGGTGCTGGTGTCTTACGTTCGCAAGCTGCGGCATGACGGCCTGGACCAGGCCCACGCCATTCTGGAAGGAGCGCGGTTGCGTTTTCGCCCCGTCATGATGACTGCCACGGTGGCTGCACTGGGGTTGGTTCCATTTCTGTTCTCGCACGGGCCCGGTTCAGAAATTCAGCGGCCACTCGCCATCGTCGTCATCGGCGGTCTGGTCACATCCACTGCGCTGACTCTACTTCTGGTGCCGTCGGTGTATGGCTGGTTTGAAGGCGCCGCGCCCATTGAGCCCGAAGAAGAACTGTAAAACCTGCACTCTAGCTCGGAGAAAGGCTAGGAGAGCAAGGACCAGAGCAAGGAGACCGTGACGTTGAAGTGGATTGGTCACATAATTTCTTCCAGTGATTTCTGTTCTGCCGCGAAGCCCCAAATAGCCTGAGCCGCGCCTGCGACAACCATGATCGCGGCAGATGCCATAAATCCCCAGAAGATAGGCTCACGATTGCCTCGATTTAGCAGTTCGCCGAAGATCGTGGGCCCAAGCACGCCGGCAAACAACGTGCCAAAGCCGTAAAACACAGCAATGGCAGATGCGCGAATCTGTTGCGGAAATAATTCGCTGGTACTCAGATAGGCCGAACCGCCGGCATTTGCCGCGAAGAAGAAGGCTACAGACCACCAGGCGACCTGCCCGAGAAGGCTAAGACTGCCATGGAGAAACAGAAGGTTCGATGCCAGCAACGCCAGACCAGCAAGGCTGAAGTTGATCGCGATCATGACGCGTCGTCCCACCGTGTCCACCAGTTTGCCTAGCAGCAGTGGTCCCACAAAATTGGTCAAAGCCAATGGCAGAAACAGTAATCCTGCGCGCGATGCAGAAAGCCCGTAAAAGCGCAGCAGGATTAGCGAAGACGAAAAGAACACGGAGTTATAAAAGAACGACTGCGCCATGACCATCACCATGCACAGCAGGGCGCGCCCTCGGTAGCGCTGTTCCAACAGCATGCCCAGGCTGCGAAAAGGATCCTTCTCGCGACGATGCATGCAGACGGTGCGGTTTTCCGGTGGCAGGTGTCCAAACTGAACCTCCACCTCCTGCTCGATGGTGTGGATCACCTCTGCGGCTTCCGCATCGCGCGAGTGCGTCAGCAGCCAGCGTGGGCTCTCTGGTATGTGGCGACGCAAGTACAGCACGGCTGCGGCAATAGGCAGGCCGGACAGAAAGGCCATCCGCCAGCCAAGGTGCAGGCCGAATGCCCTGTCCGACAGAAACCCAACAGCAATTAACGAGCCAAGAATGACGCCGACCCAAAAGCTCGACCCGATAAACAGATTTACGCGCCCACGCACGCGTGCGGGTATTAGCTCATCGATCGCGGAGTTGATGGCGGTGTACTCGCCACCAATACCAGCGCCGGTAAGTGTGCGGCAGAGCATAAAGGTCCAGAGATTCCAAGACATCGAGGTTGCAGCAGTCGCACACACGTAAAAAACCAGCGTCCACGTGAACAACGACTTTCGCCCATAACGATCCGCCAAGTAGCCGAAGCCCAGCGCGCCAATTACCGTACCCAGCAAATATCCGGTAGAAGCCAGGCCAAGCTGCGCGTCAGAAAAATGCAGCGCCTGTGTTGATTTGAGCGCGCCAGCCAGTGACCCGCCAACACCGCCCTCAAGACCGTCCAGTAAGAATGTAATTCCCAGGGCAACAGCCATGCGCAGGTGCCATCGGCTCCAAGGCAAGCGGTCCAGGCGAGGCGGAATGTCGGTGTGAACTTCGTTCCCGGTACTTAGCGTAGCGGTGTTCAAGTGGAGTTCCTTTCACGGAACCTAGTACTTCGAAACCAACCAAATACCGCCAACCATCAGCAGGCCGCCGGCGATGCGTTGTGGCGAAGCTGGATGCTGCTTGAAGCCGATCCACCCCATGTGGTCTAGCAGGATGCTCACGATGATTGTCGCCGTGATGCTAAGCCCTGAGAACATACCGGAACCCAGCTTCTGCGCGTACATCAGCGCCGCCAGTGTAGTCACAATGGACAGCAAGCCGCCAATCCACGCCCACCAGGGCGCAGCCTGCACCGCATTTGAGGAAGGGAATGCCTGCCGCGCAAAAGCCTGAATCAGCAGAACACCCGCCAGGCCACTGAGGTATACCCAGGCTGTCGTCCAAATGGGTTGCTGCAAAAACTTGAAAAGCTGCGCATTAGTGCCCTGCAGGGGAGTCATCGCTCCTGCACCGATTGCAACAAGAACAGCAAACCAGATCATGCCAGTAGGACGCTGACCACATGCCGGTTGGACGCCTGGCGTTAAACGTCATGGTTCGGCGTCGAAGCTGCGAAAGCGGCCAAAGGTGATATCGCTTGCGGCAGCAATGCGTGTTTACGGGCAGGAGCCTGCACTAGCGTTAATTCATGGCAGCTGGAACAGCGTCTTCCTACGTCCGAGCACCTGCGCAGGGAACGCGCCTGGCGATACGCAAGACGAGTTCCGTGGCCCGAGTAAAGCACCTGCCCGAACTGGATGCATTGCGCGGACTGGCTGCATTCGTGGTTCTGCTGAACCACTTCCACGAAGTTTGGCTGACTACGAAGCATCCGTTCTGGATTGCACGGCCGCGCCTGAACCCGCTGCTCTGGATGCTGGTGAATGGTCACAGTTCAGTCATTCTTTTCTTTCTGCTGAGCGGTTTTGTGCTCACACTGCCGCACCTGCATGGTTCCAGGCCGAGTTACCCCGTGTACGCCCTGCGAAGGGTCTGCCGTATCTACCTGCCTTACCTTGCCGCGCTTTTACTCTCTGTTGCGGCATGTGGATTGTTTTTTCATTTTCGGCTCGACGGACACCTGTTGCCGGAGTTCTGGCGGCAGCGGCCTGACGCGCGTTCCCTGGTGCAGCACCTGGTGATGCTGGGCCGCCTGGATGTGTACCGGTATGACGGTCCAGTGTGGTCCCTTGTACATGAAATGCGCTTGTCGCTGGCTTTTCCCGTGATCCTGTTCTGCGCGCTGCGGATGCGAGCAGTTGCAGCATTTTTCATTGCCGGTGGCTGCGCGGTCCTGGCGTCCGTATCACTGGTGCTGCTTGAGAGCAATTTGCCGGGAGGAGTAAGAATGGTTGCCTGGTCCTACACACTCTCGTATAGCGGTATCTTCCTGTTGGGGGCGTGTTTGGCTCGCCGGTACCATTTCTACACACGCTTTATCGACCGGTTAGACCTCGTGTCGAAAATCCCGCTGTTCGCCGTCGCGGCGCTGCTCTACCTTTATCCGCTGCCTGGGTGGCATCGCATCAGCATGGGAGATTTTTCAACAGCCTGCGGTGGCCTTGTCTTGCTGACCTTTGCACTACGGCATCATGGCATGGCGGCAACCGTGCTGCGGATGCGGCCTATGCAGTTCCTGGGCACCATTTCCTACAGCCTGTACCTTCTGCATTTCCCCATCCTCATTTTGATGTCGTCGCTTTCATCGTCGCGGTTTTCCTTTGGGTGGCTCCTGCTGCCGTTCCTTGCCGCGTCTATTTTGGCGGCCGTGGTGATGCATCGCCTGGTGGAGATCCCGTCCATGGCTCTGGGCCGGCGGGTACGAGACCTGCGTTTTCCAGTGCTCACCGGCCTTACTCTGGGCCCGCGCCGCAATCCGCAGACGTAATAAAGGCCGCCTGGTATCAGGCGACCTTGCATCTTGATAAATGTGGAGCACCGGGTGGGGATTGAACCCACGAATACTGGTTTTGCAGACCAGCGCGTTAGCCACTTCGCCACCGGTGCCCATGCCTCCTGTGTCGGCAGGAGGGAGTGAGATCTAACTTGGCTGTGATGTTGTGCGCAGGTAAGGCTTTACCGTGATGTAGCCGGGAAAGCGCTTCTCTGCGTCTTCGTTCGAAACAGCCGCTGTAATGATGACGTCGCCGCCGGGCTTCCAGTTAGCTGGCGTGGCCACGGGATGTTTCGCGGTCAGTAGCATGGAGTCGAGCACGCGCAGGATCTCATCGAAATTTCGCCCCGTGGTCATGGGATACGCCAACGTCAGCTTAATCTTCTTGTCCGGCCCGACGACAAACACCGTGCGGACGGGAGCATTGTTCGCCGGGGTGCGGCCCTCGCAGCTGTCTCCTGCATCGCCGGGCAGCATGTCGTACAGCTTGGCAACCTTCAATTCAGAGTCACCGATGACGGGAAAGTTCACCTCGGCACCGCTGACATCCTTGATGTCCTGTGCCCACTTGCCGTGGTCCGTCACCTTGTCGACGGACAGGCCAAGCACCTTGACACCGCGCTGCGCAAACTGCTGCTCCAGCGTGGCGACCGCGCCGAGTTCTGTAGTGCACACAGGCGTAAAGTCCTTCGGGTGCGAGAACAGAATCACCCAGCTGTCGCCGATCCACTCATGAAAATTGATAGGCCCCTGCGTGGTCTCAGCGGAGAAGTCAGGTGCGATGTCGTTGATGCGGAGTGACATTCTGTAATCCTTTGGAGCAGATGTATCGCCAGAAATCACAAAACCCACCGAGTCGCGGTGGGCAGTGGTGGTTGCGGAAGCTGCGATGTTGCTGCGACGCGCTACGACCCTGCCTGTGCACAGCAACAGCAGCAGAGTGCGGTGGAGATGGAAGACGCCGTCATCAACTGCAACAATAAGCCGGGAGGTTCTGTATGTCAACGTGGCTGAGGCAAGGCAGAACACTGGATTGGGCGCAGGTCGATGTCTTTGCCGAGCGCCCGCTCCAAGGCAATATGCTCGCCATCTTCACCGATGCGCGCGGCCTGAGCGATGCGGAGATGATGCAGCTTGCGCGTGAAACCAACCTGTCGGAGACAACCTTCATCTTGCCAGGTGACCCGGACGAGGAGCGTGAACGCGGCATTCGAGTCCGCATCTTCACCGTGGAAGAGGAGTTCCCCTTCGCTGGTCATCCCACGCTGGGCACCGCCGCCTGGCTGTGGGCCACCCATGCCACGCTGCGCGGATCGGAAGAGATTCGCCTGCGGCTGAACGTCGGCACCATCCCGGTGCGTTTCCGTACACCAGTTGCGGGTGAGGCAGGCGTGTACGGCGAAATGCGGCAGCGCGACCCGGAGTTTGGCACCCGCATCGATCCCGAGGCATTGGCTCAGGCGTGCGGCCTTGGCCTGAACGACCTACACGGAACGCTGCCCCCGCAGGTCGTCAGCACCGGCCTGCCGTTCTGCATCCTGCCGCTGGCGTCTGTAGATGCCCTTTCGCGTCTCTCTGTGGACACCGCAGCACTCGGCGCGATACTGCACAAAACCCCGGCAAAGATGGTCTACGCCATCGCGCAAGAGGGAACCGGGTGGCGTGCACGCATGCCGTTCCGTGGTTCGGACGATCCCGCAACGGGTTCGGCGGCGGGCTGTGCCATCAGCTATCTCGTACAGCACGGAGCGGCTGGTTCTGAGGAAAACCTCGTGTTTTTTCAGGGAAACGAGGTGCACCGCCCAAGCCGCCTCTTTGCGCGCGCATCCAGCAGAGGTGGTGCCGTGACGGATGTGTTCGTCGGTGGGCGCACTGTTCCTGTGGCAGCGGGACGATTTACTCTCCCGTAATGCAAGGGCTTTCCACACGGATTGCACACCGCAAGTTGTAGACAGCGTGCAAGTTCATCCCGTCGGTGGATGAAAGCGTCCTAAGAAACCTCAAACATTCGCTTTTATTTCGCCGTTGCGCGATTCTGTGCTCGTCCTTACTTTGGGGGAGTCCCGGATCACACGACGTGACCGGCAGCAAGCTTTTACCACGGTTCCAGCGACTTCTTCTGATCAGTTTTAAATGCTTTGCTCCTGCATTTCTTCTGCAGAAGCCGTGCCCTTGCTGCGCCTAAGTGGTTGCAGCGTATTGACTTAAGGCCCTCCTGCAAGGGAAGGCAGAACCACGTCTGGAGAACGCCGTACTATGCGTCCAAGAAAAATCATCCTTTGCGTCGACGACAACGAACAGGTCCTCTCCGTCCGCAAATTCCTGCTGGAAACGCGCGGCTACCGCGTCCTCTCAGCCACTAGCGGGCATGAGGCGCTCGAGATCGTGGAGCACCACGCGCCCGGCGAATTGTCGCTGCTGCTGACCGACCTGCTAATGCCCCAGATGGACGGCGTAGAACTGGTGCGCCGCGTGCGCGAAATGCAGCCTTGCTTACCCTCGCTGATGGTCTCTGGCACCGTAAGTAGCTTTGAGCGCGGCAGCTGCGCCGACGTGTTTCTGCCCAAGGGCGCCTGCTCGCCCGTGGAACTGCTGGAGCGGGTACGCGTGTTGGTGGCCCGCAAGCGCGGCCCGAAGAAGGCCGTGCCGCCTGCTGTGGCGATACCTTCCTATGCTTCTGCCGCCTAGGCTTCCACCAACCCGTAGCGCCGCTGCCAGTGCTGCTTCAACTGGGTGCGAACGGTGGCTCGCTCCGCATCAGAAACGTCCTTCGTGCGCAGATTGGCAAAGTTGGACGCTTCACTTTTCGCAAGTTCCAGCAGGCGTCGGTCGCGGGACAGGTTGGCCACTCGAAAGTCCGGCAGACCCGCCTGGCGCGTCCCAAAAAACTCACCCGGTCCACGCTGCTGCAGGTCCAGTTCGGCAAGCTCGAAGCCGTTCTGGGTCGCCACCATGGCGTCCAGCCGCTGCTCGGCTTCGGGCGACACGCGGCCGCCCGTCATCAGGATGCAGTAGCTCTTTGCGCGGCCACGGCCTACACGTCCGCGCAGCTGGTGCATCTGCGCCAGGCCGAAGCGTTCCGCATGTTCGATGACCATCAGCGAGGCGTTCGGCACGTCCACGCCGACTTCGATCACAGTCGTCGAAATCAGTACGTCGAGATCGCCACGCTTGAACTGCTGCATGATGATCTCCTTTTCGTCCGCGGGCAGGCGGCCGTGCAGCAGGCCTAGCCGCAGGTCGTGCAGCGCACCATGCCGCAGGTCCTCGTACATATCGGTGGCGGCGCGCAGGGCTGGTTTGGTGATCTCCAGTTCGCCTTGTTTGCCCGCCCTTTTCTTTGCGGCTGATTTCTTTGCTGCGACTTTTTTCGCCGCTATTTTGCCACGCGTCGTCACGGCGGCTTCCGCTTCGGGCTCCGCGTCCTTGGGAAAGTCGAGTTCCGGCTGGTCGTCGGTTGCGCCTTCGATCACGGGATAGACCACATACGCCTGTCGCCCCGCCGTAACCTGCTTGCGCACAAAGGTCCATACATCGTCGGCGCGTTCGTCGCTGGTGCGTTTCGTCACAATGGGCGTTCGCCCGGGCGGCAGTTCGTCGATGACGCTAACCTCAAGGTCGCCGTAGATGGTCAGCGCCAGCGTGCGCGGAATGGGCGTGGCGGTCATCACCAGCACGTCCGGATCGCCCGCCTCGGGCTTCTTCATCAGCGTAAAGCGCTGCCGCACACCGAAGCGGTGCTGTTCGTCCACGATGACCAACCCCAGATTGGCGAAGTCGACCTTCGTCTGGATCAGCGCTTGCGTGCCGATGACCAGTTCCGCATCGCCGCGGGCAATGCGTGCGCGGGCGCGGCGCTTCTCGGCTTCTTCCAGCGAACCGGTTAGCAAAGTTACCTTGTAATCGCGCGTGGAGGGCTTCAGCAGCTTCTTCGCGGATAGATAGTGCTGCGTTGCAAGGATTTCAGTCGGAGCCATCAGCACGGCCTGGTAGCCGTTTTCGATCGCGACCAGCGCCGCCTCCAGCGCGACGATGGTCTTGCCGCTGCCCACATCTCCCTGCAGCAGGCGGCGCATGGGCTGCGGCTTGCGCATGTCTTCCACGATCTCGCCCAGCACACGTTTCTGTGCGGCGGTGGGCCGAAAGGGCAGCACCTGCTTGATGGCGGCACGCACGTTCTCGTCCGCCACAAAGGCGATGCCGGCGCGGTCGCGCATGCGCTTGCGCTTCAACTCAAGGCCGAGTTCGAGGTAGAAAAGCTCTTCAAAAATCAGCCGTGCGTGCGCGGGCGTGGTGAAGCCCTGCAGGTCGGCCATGCCGGTTCCTGCGGGCGGAAAATGCGCCTCGCGCAGTGACTGCAGCCGGGCGGGCAAACCCAGCCGTTTGCGCAGCGACAACGGTACCGGATCGATCA
>CAXTFT010000004.1:0-14878 GCA_964243585.1 uncultured Terriglobus sp. | reverse complement strand
GGCCTGCAGGTCGTCCAGCAGCCGCCACACCACCTGCCGCATCCACCGCGACCCCAGCTTCGCGCCCCACGGCGTGGTGCCGCCCAGCGACTCGTACACCGGCACAATGCGGCCCACCTCCAGCAGCGGTATGTCGCCGGGCGCATCGGCTTCGGGCAGGATTTCGAACTGCGGCTGGATCATCTTGAAGTTGCCGCTGGTCGACCGCGACGGCTCCAGCCTGCCGTACAACGCCACGGCCTGGCCGGGCTTGAACTTGTCCTGCAGGTAGGTGCCGCGAAACCACATGGCCTTCAGCGTGCCCAGGCCCTGCCCCACGGTCATCTCGAAGATAGGCATGGACTTCGCCCGCAGGATCGTCGTGCCGCGCACCTCGCCGATGACAGACGCCATCTCTCCCGCCTTCAAGTCCGCCAGCGGCTTCGGGTGCAGCCGGTCTTCATAGCGAAAGGGCAGGTGGTATAGCAGGTCTTCGGCAGTCTCCACGCCGCGCTTCTTCAGCGCCTCCGCATTCCGCGGACCCACGCCCTTGATCAGATTTACTGGCGTGGACAGTTCAAGCATCTAGGCGATGGTAGCAAGCGGTGCAATCGGAAGCACCCATCCTGAGGGTGCGCCATGTCTCGTAGAGACATGGCGCTCTGCTGCCGTGACCTCTGAACCACGTCTAAGAAGCGAGACGTGCGGCACCCGGCTAATCGAAACGCTCAGCCCTCGACTGCTCCGCTCCGAACGATTGCCACTCGCTTCGTTCGCGCCTGAAAGCGACGGGGCTGGTAGCGCGCTTCCTGTACTCAGATATCTCAGTGTCCTCACGATGGCTGAAGACTGAGCGGTGTGCAGCATCCGCTAAATCTGCTCGGATCTGTTGCGCTAGAAGAGGGTGAGCTCCGGTGTACTGATCTCGAAGAGAGAAGCCGACGCGGTGGTAGAGAAGGTAGCGAGGGCTCAGAGGCAACATTAGCCGCGCTTCCGGCTCGTCCCACCTTGCAGAACAAACCCGGGTGCCGTCAGGGCGCACCACCACAGCAGACGCTGGATTGTCGGACAGAATCCAACTTGTTCCTCTCGGCGCTTGCAAGATAGTCCATCTGTAATTCTGGAGCCTGGAAGCTGGACCACCTAGCCGAAGCGCTTGCTTAATACTCCACATCCAGAGCTTTCTACCGGTAACTGTCTGAGCTGACATGTGGTACTTATCGCCGACCAACTCTAAGCGCACCCGCAAAGGAAAGCCTTCATCTGCAGGAATGAAAACCGGGCTGTTCTGGTGGAGGTTCAGTTGAGGTTTATCCTGCTGTACCCGCGCACTCATTTTCAGCATTTCGTCTTCGAGTTCTTTCGCCCAGAGCTCTTTATGTCGTGTGTAGTAGGCCGGTGTCCTCACAATCTGCGCAGCAAACAAACGGGAAAGAAGACGCATGTCTTTGTCGGTGAGAAGTGAGCCCGTCAGTACAGACCGCACGGAGGCTGCTGCTGGAGTCTCAAACTCGCTCTCCAACCAACTTTCTAGCGCATCTGATTCTCCAGTCTCGTGAGCCACTGTGTACAAGTCTCGGTGTTTTGCGACGGCCTTGATCGCACGGCTCTCCCATTGCGGCACGCTGTCGTGCTCTACGAGAAGACGATATTCAAGCACCTCGGACGGACTATTTGGAAGAGCAAAGTTGCGCAATAAGAATTGCGGTACGTAATGGTTCTCTCGTCGAAGAGGGGCAGGATTTTGCATCGCACAAGGATAGTAGACGGGTGCCCATGTCTCGCAGAGACTTGGTTTGCCCACGTCTCAGAAACGAGACGTGGGGCACCCGGCTATCGCTGAATCCCGCTGACTAGCCGCTCCCAGTTGCCGTGGGCGAACATCTCGCGCTGGGCTTGGGTGAGCGATGTGGCCTCCACAAATGCGCGTCCGGGTGCGCCGGGGCGGTACTGGTAGGGGTCGTCGAGCGAGAACAGGATGCGTTCCGGCCCGACCACTTCCAGCGCGCGTTGCAGGTAGGCCTGGCTCCACATGCCGCTGGGCGTCACGTATAGATTGTTGCGGAAGTAGTCGGCGATAGGCCTGCCGAGCGTCACCACCCGCGCCAGCGATTGCAGCCGCTCCAGGTAGAACAGCACGACCTCGCCCCAGTGGCCCAGGATAATCTGCAGGTTTGGGAAGCGGTCGAAGACGCCAGCCAGAATCAATCGCACAAACTGGATGCCGGCCTCGTAGTGCCAGCCCAGGCCGAAGGTCGCGAAGGCGGTGTCGATAGGATCGCCGAAGCCGCCGTACAAGGCTTCGCGCACCGGCTTCTGCGGAATCTGCGGATGGATATAGAGCGGTGCACGCAGGCGGGCGGCAGTCTCCATCAAGGGCAGAAAGTCCGGGTGGTCCAGGTTCTTGTCGCGGGTGCGGCCGCACAGCATGGCACCGTGCAGGCCCAGTTCGCGAACACCGCGCTCCAGTTCCCGCGCAGCGTCGGCTGGTGCAGGCATGGGCAGCGTGGCAAACCCCTGTAAGCGCTCCGGGTTGGCCGTCACGGTAGCAGCCAGCAGGTCGTTGGTGCTGCGCGCCAGGGTAACGCT
This sequence comes from uncultured Terriglobus sp., assembly GCA_964243585.1. Taxonomy (GTDB): domain Bacteria; phylum Acidobacteriota; class Terriglobia; order Terriglobales; family Acidobacteriaceae; genus Terriglobus. Next base: position 12,310 of record CAXTFT010000004.1, on the reverse strand, counting down.
CTCCTCAGGCTCTAGATTGTGCAGAGCGGGCGTGGTGACGGAGAGCACCTGCACGTCGATGCCACCCTCGTCCATGCGCGCAAGGCGCTGGCTACCCAGTTCGAGTAGCTGCTGCTTCAGGTCGCCGCGGTCCAGCGCTTCTGTACCGTCCTGCCCAATGGCCGAGTTCGCCCAGGCGTTCACAATAGCGGGCGTCAGAAAGTGTTCTTCAATCGCAATCAGCTTCATCGTCTTCCTTCTCGAACTGGTGATCTTTGCTTGGACAACGGTTCGCTCACAGCCGGTATTAGACTGTGGAAGAGTACCCACTTTCCTTTGATGCCCACAGTTGAACTCGATCACATCCGCAAAGTCTATGAAACCAAGGTTGCCGTGGAGGGCCTGTCGCTGCGCATTGAGCCGGGCACCATGTTTGGCCTGCTTGGGCCGAACGGCTCTGGCAAGACGTCGTCCATCCGCATGATGATCGGCATTACCGTGCCGGATTCGGGGTCGGTGAAGCTCTTTGGCAAGCCGTTTGAGCGAGGCAGCCTGGCCCGCGTCGGCTACCTGCCGGAAGAGCGCGGCCTCTACAAGAAGATGAAGGTGCTGGAGCAGATCAGCTTTATGGGCCAGCTGCGCGGCCTGTCCGCTGCCGAGGCGGAGAAGCGCGGCCGCGCCTGGGCCGACCGCCTGCAGATTACCGAGGCGCTGCCCAAAAAGACGGAAGAGCTGTCCAAGGGCATGCAGCAGAAAATCCAGTTCATCACCGCGCTGCTGCACGACCCGGAACTGATCATCATGGACGAGCCTTTCAGCGGCCTGGACCCGGTCAACGGCGCCTTGCTGCAAGACACGCTGCTGGAACTGCGCGCCAGCGGCAAGGCCATCCTGTTTTCGACCCATCGCATGGACCAGGTGGAGCGCATGTGCGACCACATTGCGCTGATCCACCGCGGCGTCGTGGTGCTGGAAGGCAGCATGCGCGAGATTAAAAGCCAGTATCCAAAAAACCGCGTGGATGTGGTCTACGAGGGCGATAGCAGCTTCCTGCACAACGCCACGGTTGAATCGTTCAAGGAATACGGCGGCATGGTCAACATCAAGCTGCGCGGCTCAAATCCGGACGCGCAGCCGCTGCTGGCCGATGCGGTCGCAAACGGCACGCGCATTACACGCTTTGAAGTGAAGGAACCCACGCTGGAAGAGATCTTTATCGAGCGTGTGGGAGGAACTGTCGATGCGTAACGTTTGGCTGATTGCACGCCGCGAGTACCTGGAGCGTGTCCGCACCAGGGGCTTCATGATCGCGACCATCCTGATTCCCCTGCTGATGGGCGGTGGCATTGCCGCGTCGATTCTGATCGCGAAACACGCCAAATCCAGCTCGCACATCGTTGTGGTGACGCCGGACATGCGGCTGGGCAGCGACCTGGAAGCGCAGCTGAAGCACGATACCGATAACGGCATGCAGGTGAACCTGATTTCACCGCCCAGCGCAAACACACGCGCGTCGCTCGACCGTGAGATCAAGAAGAAGGATATCGATGGCTATATCTGGCTGACACCGGTGAAGGGTGCGCGTCCGCAGATCAGCTACCGGCAGGGTTCCTCCGCCGACCTGGCTACGCGCGACACCGTCCGCGACTCGCTTGAAAAGGTGCTGACACGCGAACGTCTGATCCAGCAGGGCATGAGCGCCGCAGATGTCGACGCCATGATGAAGCCGGTCGAAATGAACGCCAGCGACACGGAGCAGGACAATACCAGCGCCAACTTCGCCGGCGCGTACGTTCTTTTCTTCCTGATGTACCTGGTCATCATGCTTTACGGCATGAACGTGGCTCGATCGATCATTGAAGAGAAGACATCACGCGTCTTTGAGGTCATGCTTGCGACCGTCAAGCCTTCTCAGATGATGGCGGGAAAGGTCATCGGCGTGGGGTCGGTCGGCCTGACGCAGGTGTCCATCTGGATGCTCGCGGCCGTTCTGCTCACAGCGACACCGATTATGTCGCACCTGCTGGGCGGTGGCACGCACATCAGTCTTTCGGCGCAACAGGTGGGCTTCTTTATCGTCTTCTTCCTGCTGGGCTACCTGTTGTACTCCGCCATGGCCGCGGCGCTGGGAGCGATGACGAACTCCGAACAGGAGCTGCAGCAACTGAACATGTTCCTGGTCATGCCGCTGGCTGCCTGCATGGTGGCGCTGCCGCTGGTGCTGAACTCACCTGGCAGCATCTACGCGCGGGTGCTGTCGTTCATCCCGTTTTGCGCGCCCCTGCTGATGTACATGCGCATCTCGGTGTCGCCCGTGCCCTGGTATGAGATCGCCGGGTCCATAGCGATCATGATGGTTAGCATCTACGCGGTGCTGTGGATCAGCAGCCGCATTTACCGCGTCGGCATTCTGATGTACGGTAAACGACCTACCCTGCCGGAAATTACGCGCTGGCTGAAGTACAGCTAGCGAACGTCCAAAGCCACGATTCGCGCGGCACCGGCAATCCCGTTATCCACGTCGGTTTCCAGGACGGCTTCAAAGTCGCGGTTCCGGTTGCGGTAGCCGATGCGGCGTTCCAACTCCTTTACCTCTGCCGGGTCCGAGAGAAATTCACCCGCAGCGGCGGTGCCGCTCATGCCAATGCCAGCGGCAACTACGACAACCCGTTCCAGAGAGTCACTGTGAATACGTGCAATCAAGGCGTAGTCGCGGTTGACGACGGTCATCTTGTCCTGCAGATGGATGTGCCACTGCCGATTGTCAGGGGCGTTCGCATCGCGGATGTAGTACTCGTCCGCATCGTTGCCGGCAAAGCGGTAACGCAGGGAAGCAAGCAGCTTGAGTGTCCACTGATTGTCCAGGCCACCGATAAACACGCTGGGACCCTCGCGTAGATCGTTCAGGTTGGTGCCCACGTTCAGGCGCACCCGCACGGGACGATGCTGACGTTCCACTACCGACTCCAGCTTCATCATGGCGACTACGTCGGAGTACACGACGTTTTCGCCCAACACCTGGTGGCTGAAGAAAGTTTCTCCCGTGACGTGGAGAGAGGCATCTGCCATATCCAACGCATGCGCAATCGCCTCATCGGTCGTTGCCGCGGTACCAAATCCGTTCTTCTTAATACTGATGGGCAGGCAGAAGGTGATCGGACCGGTTTCCGCAAACACGGGCGACCAGAGCCGGTCCATGGCAGAGGGCATCACCACTGGCCGCACCAGGAACACCGCGGCAGAAAGCAGCAGGGCGGCAAGTGTGCCATAGAGCGCCAGTATCCCCCATCGCCTCTTACGATGGATCACTGTCTGCTCGAGCGGCGGGGCCAACGGAACTATGACTTCGGGAGTTATCTCCACCAACTGAGCAGGTGGTTCCGGTTCCCGCGACGGCAGAAACTCGGGGATGTAGGAACCGGGCGTAAGCTCGATGCGCAGTTCTGACACATGTGCATTTTCATGGTAATACTGCGCAATCCGTTTACGGATTTCAGCGATTGTGACCCGGACAATAGGGTCGGCTGCTGTGTCGTAATCGACCGGCCTGCCAAAAACCTCGAACCCGAGAGTGCGCTCTTTTAGGGCACTGCTATTCCCCGCCAGCGTCTGCTCGACAATATAGCGCAGCAAAGCGGGGTAACGGCGGCTGTTGCGGAAGTGGATCGATTGCAGCAAGCGATCCAACTGCTGTCGCACCAGATCAGCCATTTCCTCTGAGTTGCTGTCATGCACGTGCGTGTCTGGGAGAGTTGTCAGCATGTTCCTTGCGGCGACATTGCGTGCCCGGAACGAAAGCATAGGCGCATCAGTGCGCGAAATGCAAATGCCTTTACCTCCTCTTTACGTGCCGTAAACATTGGTAGGGAGCGGTTTACCTGCCTCCATACCCGTTAGACCTGAAATTCCTTAGGCGTCCTGCATAGATTTCGGAGGTTAGTCGCAAAGCGGTTCGTGCGCCGTGAGCGCAGATGCTCTCAGCGTGCACACTTCTTTAGGAAACGAACAGTAAGGACATCAACCTATGAATCGCAGTATCTTTTCGGGCCAAAAGACGCCACGCAATCTTGCGCAGGCAGCTGTTATCTTTTCCATCCTGGGCGGCAGCTCCCTTGCACATGCCCAACTCACCACGGCGGACATCGTCGGAACCGTCACAGATGCTACCGGCGCGGTGGTTGCCAATGCCCAGGTTGTAGCCAAAAACCTGGCCACCAACGTCAGCCGCACCGTCACCACAGGCAGCAGCGGCGATTACTCCTTTAACCTTCTCCAGCCGGGTCACTACAGCGTCACCGTGACGGCAAGCGGCTTCAAGGTATCCAGCACACCGGATCTGTCCATTGAAGCTGGCGACCGTGCCAGGAACGATGCCCATCTGCAGCTTGGCAACACGTCTGAAACTGTGAGTGTCGAGGCGCAGACTCCTCTGCTGCAATCGGAAAACGCGACCGTCAGTACAACGGTGACGGCGCAGGCCGTGCAGGATCTGCCGCTGAATGGTCGCAACTACGTTCAGTTGGTGCAGTTGGTGCCGGGCGCGAACGAGGGTCCGGGCAACGGCCTCACCTCTGGCGCGCGTCCAGACGATCGTCGTCAAAGCTCCAGCATTTCGGTGAATGGCCAGGATGACACGCTGAACAACTTCACCATCGATGGCTTCGACAACAACGAGCGTGTCATCGGCACCAGCGGCGTTCGGCCCAACGTCGAGGGCATGCAGGAGATCAGCGTCCAGACCAACAGCTATGCTCCTGAGGCGGGCCGTACTGCGGGTGGCGTAATCAATGTCGTGACGAAATCAGGTGGCAATCGGTTTCACGGCAGTGCGTACGAGTACTTCCGCAATGACATCTTCGACGCGCGCCAGGTGAAGCAAAGTACCGGCCGCAAACCGGAACTGCGCCAGAACCAATTCGGTGCAAGCATTGGCGGACCCATCTTCAAGGATCGCACCTTCTTCTTTGGTGACTACGAGGGGCTGCGGCAGGTGAACGGCGTCACCTACCAGAGCACCGTGCCGACCATCGATGAGTACAACAACATCAACAGCCTGAACGGCGGTTCGCCCCAGGCGCTGATTGCACAGGGTGTCGGTACGCAAGGCCGCACCATTGATCCGATTGCTCTTAATTACTTGAAATTGTTTCCGGCACCAAACACCGGTGCTGTTGGCCAACTGCAGCAAAATTACGTCATCAGCCCAAGCCGCGTATCGAACAGCAACGTGTTTGATGTGCGTATCGATCACCATTTCAATTCAAACAACCTGTTCTTTGGCCGCTACACCTACAACAAGGTGGACAGCACCATCCCGGCTGCACTCGGGACTGTAAACGGGTTGCAGATCTCGGGCGGGCGTTACATCTTCGCCGGTCCTGCCACAGACTCTGCACAGCAATTTGCCTTTGACTACACACACATCATCAACGGCAATCTCCTGGTCGACCTCAAGGCAGGCTTTACCCGGATTAACAACCTGTCACTGCCGCTGAACTATGGCCAGAACGCCGACACCAAGGTGGGCTTCGGCGGCAACATGAACTTCAACGCCACCAGCAACGTGCTGACGCCGATCTCGTTTGGACCGTTCAGCGACATCGGTGACGGCGCGTACGTGCCCCTTCAAGACATCGATAACACCTTCCAGTACGCAGGAATCATCAACTACACGCGCGGCAGCCACAGCTTGAAGTTTGGCGTCAGTTACATCCGCCGCCAGTCACGCAACCTGCAGAGCGCGTTTCCTGCGGGCCAGTTCGGCTTTGGTCTGCTGTCAGACAACGTGTCTGCCACGCAGATCGCAGACCCCAACGCTCGGCAGAAGAAGCAGCAGGATAACCAACTGGCTAGTTCGCTGGTGGGTGCGTTCTCCTCCAGCAGCCGCAATTACAACCTCAATACGCCGGACTACCGCACCTTTGAGCCCAGCGCATTTGTGCAGGACAGCTGGAAGGCCACACAGAACCTGACAGTGGTCTACGGTGTCCGGTACGACATCTTCACGCCTTTCACCGAGCGCCACGGTTATATCTCAAACTTTAACTTCACCCAGGCGCTTACGTCGAACACCACCAACGTCGGTCAGGCATTGCAGGTTGCGAACCAGAACGGTGTTAATTCGCAGCTAAATATTGCTACGGACTATAAAGACGTAGCACCACGTGTTGGTTTCTCGTGGTCGCTGGCGCCCAACATGGTGCTGCGTGGCGGCTACGGCCTCAGCTTCTTTCCCGGCAACTACACCTCCAATGCCGACTTAAAGAATGCACCGTTCGTGTCGGTATATTCACCAAACTGCGTGTCCTCTATTGGCGTGCAGATTCAAACACAACAGCTTATCGATCCGAGGGCCAGCAACCCGGATTGTGCGCTTGTACCAGGCGCGTTCACTACATTCGATCAGGGTCTGCCGCTACCCGCAGCGCAGAATATTAACAGCCCAAATCTCTCGTTCACGGCAGAAGATCCGCGCTTCCGTCCCGCGCTCATTCAGCAGTTCAACCTGCAGGTGCAGCAGCAGTTCGGGCCTAACGTCCTGACGATTGGTTATGTAGGCAACATCGGTCAGCACCTTGCGCAAACCATCAACGACATCAATGTTCCGCGGCCCGGTGACTCCGTCACCATCAACCCACTGACAAAGCAGCCGAACGCCTCGTCAGCCCGCCCACTCAGCACCATTCTGCCCAACCTGGGCGGTGTCAACTGGCTGGTCAGCGAGGGTGTTTCCAATTACAGCGCGCTACAAACGTCATTTCAGCGTCGCCTAGCCAACGGGCTGTCGTTTGACGCGAACTACACCTGGGGTCGCGCGGCAAACGATGTGACCGGCTTCTCGCAGGAAGGCTCGCAGGGTGCTTACAACGCCGACCCGACACGCATCCGGCAGATCGACTATGGCATTGCGGAGAACGACATCCAGAACCGCTTTGCTCTCTCATTGAATTATGCGTTGGCGGCCAATCACCACTTCAGCAATGCCATCGAAACGTTCGCACTGGGCGGTTGGCAGGTCAATACCATCACCGTCTGGCAGAGCGGAAAACCAGTCACGATCCTCAACAGCGGCAGCGCCGGCGGCTATGGCAACCGCGCCACTCCCATCAACAATGGCGGATCGGACCGTCCAAACCAGCTCAAGCCCGCGAACATCGGTGGCAGCAAGACCCTCGCGAACTACTTTGACACCACTGCTTTTACTCCGCAGCCACTGGGCACCATTGGCACGACCCAACGCAACGATGTTTTTGGACCGCACTATCGCCACGTGGATCTCTCGCTCTTCAAAGACTTCAAAGTATTTGAGGGTGGGGCTGTCCAGTTCCGGGCGGAGACGTTCAACATCTCCAACACGCCCAGCTACCAGTTGACCCAGGGCAGCGGCAACGTGCAGCTTGGCAATTCCAATTTCGGTTCCGTGACCGATGTCGACTCCAACTACACGCCACGACTAGTGCAGTTTGCACTGAAGCTCAACTTCTAACGCTGTTCTTCCGTTTCCATCTTGCCGGACAGCGATGCTGCTGTCCGGTTTTTCTTTGGGAGCACACTGCCCGGCAATGCAGCACGTCCGGAATGTACGATTGAAGTATCTGCAATGCCCACCCCGATCCAATCCGCAACACCTGCACCCGAACACTTCCAGCAGTTCGCAGACGCAAAGCACACGCTCATCCCGGTCTACCGTACCGTCACCGCAGACCTGGACACGCCGGTCTCCGTTTTTCTGCGCATCGCCGCGCAGGAACCGGAAGCCTTTTTGCTGGAGTCGGTGGAAGGTGGCGAACGTGTGGGCCGGTACACCTTTATCGGCATCCGGCCCTATAAGAAGCTGGTCTCACGTGGCACTGCTATTGTCGCAACAGAACAGGGGCAGTCACGCCGATTCACAGGCGACATTTTTGAAGAACTAAAGCACGCACTAAGCGAACACAGGCCCGCGAAACTGCCCGGCCTGCCGCCGTTTACCGCGGGTGCCGTCGGCTTCTTTGCGTATGACGTGGTGCGGCAGATCGAACGGCTGCCTTCCATTGCAGCGGACGAACTTGGCGTGCCCGATGCGTGCCTGATGTTTTTTGACGAGGTGTTGGCGTTCGACCATGTCAAGAAGGAAATCTACCTGATCCTGACAGCGGACCTCCTGCGCCAGCCGGACGCAGGCAGAGCCTACGCGGACGCATTGCAGCGGCTTGACCACCTGGAACGCGAACTTGCCGCTCCGCTGCCGGAGTCGCCAAAGCACCAGCCAAAGGGCCCGTTGCAGCTGACGCCGCGCACCGACCGCAGTGACTACATGCAGGCCGTCGCGCAGGTAAAGGAGTACGTGGCTGCGGGTGACATCTTCCAATGCGTACTGTCGCAACGGTTTGACTGCAAGCCTGAGGTTGACCCCTTCGAGATCTACCGCGCGTTGCGCATCGTGAACCCCTCGCCGTACATGTACTTCCTTCGCTTTCCCATGGTCGCGCCCGGCGCAGTAGAAGAGACGCCGGCGCATATCGTGGGTTCGTCACCGGAACTGCTTGTTCGCGTGCACGACGGCAAGATCGAGTACCACCCCATCGCTGGCACGCGTCCACGCGGCACCGATGAAGCCGCAGACAAGCAATTGGAAGAGGACCTGCTGCACGATGCCAAGGAAGTCGCCGAGCACGTGATGCTGGTCGATCTGGGCCGCAACGACGTGGGCCGTGTCAGTCAGTTTGGTTCCGTCAAGGTGCAGAAGCTGATGTTTGTGGAGCGTTACTCGCACGTCATGCACCTGGTCAGTGCGCTGGAGGGCCAGCTGCGCAAAGGCATGGCACCGGTCGATGCGTTTCGATCCTGCTTCCCGGCGGGCACCCTCTCGGGCGCGCCCAAGATCCGCGCCATGGAGATCATTGAGGAGCTTGAGCCGACCCGCCGCGGCGTCTATGGAGGATCGATCTTCTACGCCGATTTCAGCGGCAATCTCGACAGCTGCATCGCCATCCGCACGTTGTTCATGCACGGGGAAAATGGCTACATCCAGGCGGGCGGCGGCGTCGTCGCCGACTCCGTACCCGAAGCCGAGTACGACGAAACCGTCAATAAATCGAAGGCCGTTGTACGTGCCATCGAACGAGCGCGTTCCCGCTAAGGTCCATTATGAGTAAGCCTGAATACTCCAGCTTCGATCTATCCGCAATGTCAACCGGTGACGGCTACAAGCTGATTGCATCGCTTGTCATGCCGCGGCCAATCGCCTGGATTACGTCCGTAAATGGATCGGGTACGGTCAACGCCGCGCCTTACTCATTCTTCAATCTAGTGTCGGCAGATCCGCCGCTGGCTGCCGTCGGCTTCTCCGCCGCCAGCGACCGCGAAGGCAAAGACACGCTGGCGAACGTGCGCGCAACCGGAGAACTGGTAATTAACCTGGTGTCTGAAGAACTGGCAGAGGCAATGAACCTCACCGCTATCAACGCTCCACGCGGAACGGATGAAGCGGCGCTGGCCGGGCTGGCAACGGCGGCATCCGAACAGGTAGGGCCGCCGCGCATCGTAGCTGCTCCCGTGTCCATGGAGTGCCGCACGTTTCAGAGAATTGAGCCCAGTGCAAAAAGCACGATTTTACTTGCGCGCATCCTGCAGGTGCATGTGCGTCGAGATGCATTTCTTGATGAGGCTCGCCTGCATATCGATCCGGATGTGCTGCGACTTGTGGGCCGGATGCACGGCGGCGGAGGGTATTGCCGAACGCGCGACCTGTTTGAACTGGACCGCACCAGTTGGTCTACAGCTGGTAAAAATTCAGGTTCTTAATTTGTTTTCGAGAGCCGAAGGACCATGCCAACCGTCACGCCCATGTTGTTTGCCATCGTGGTGACGGGAATTTTCACCGGAGCTGGATCGCCCGGGATGACCTGCACGCTGGAGCGTTTTGAAAGGCGGTAGCAGATGGCAAAAGCGTTAGCTGACGACCCATCCTGGGTGTTGAAGTGTTGCGCACCGATATGGCGTGCCGCCCCGGCCAGCGGGCTTGACTCCAGCAGGCTGACACCAGGTATATCCGGCAAAATCGCACTTTCCAGGCGGAAACGCGATAGAACCCGCTCCTTGTCCGAGGCCGGTGTGAGTGGATTCTGCAGTGCGTTCCGGGCCGAGAACGCGCGGTCTGCTGGAGAGGGTAACTCAGGCAGCGACTCGGCGACTCCTGCTGACTCCGGCCTTACTTCGAGGGTACCGGCCACATGGGTGGGCAGGACTGTGGGCGCTGCCGCAGCCATCAGAACAGCGCCTGCTGGTTCTGCGGTGTGGTCCTTTGAGGCGGCACGCGCAGCAACCGTGCAGGCAAGCATTGAGAAAGTAAGGCACAGCTTGTAAGTCTTCACGGCGTGACCCTCGTTCACTTATCGACGGCAGTCCAGAGTGCCTTAGGTAAATCCCTGCCCGCTACATCGTCAACAGATAAGAAGATGCCACTTCAAAAAATGTTGCATCCTTAATGGTTTTCGTGTAGCAGTTTCTTGGCTCTGTGTGAGCTTCGTGGGAAACGATAGACTTCAAGTTGAGGCTGCATGGTTTTCGTCCTGGACAACTACGATTCGTTCACCTACAACCTGGTGCAGTACATGGGCGAACTGGGTGCGGAGATGGTCATCCGCCGCAACGACGAACTGACGCCCGACGAGATCGAGGCATTAAACCCTGACCGCATCCTCATCTCGCCCGGCCCCTGCACGCCGCAGGAGGCAGGCGTCTCCATCGACCTGATCCGCCACTATGCCGCAAAGGGTAAACGCACGCCGATTCTGGGCGTATGCCTCGGTCATCAAGCGCTGGGCGCAGCCCTTGGTGGCAATGTGGTCCGCGCGGCACGGCTGATGCACGGCAAAACTAGCCAGGTACAGCACGATGGCCGCACCATCTTCGCTGGACTTGAGCCGGATTTAGTCTGCACTCGATACCACTCGCTGGTGGTCAGCCCGGAGAGTTTGCCAGACGAACTCGAAGTATCAGCGCGCACGCAGGACCCGGAGGGTGAAGTCATTATGGGCCTGCGCCATCGCGAGCTCCCGATTGAAGGCGTGCAGTTCCACCCGGAAAGCGTACTGACCAGCGGCGGCAAAACCATGATCAAAAACTTCCTGGAGCTGTAAGCGTGCTCTCATTGCACCGAGTCACGGCATTTGCCTTGCTGGTCACGGCATGTAGCGGAGCGCGTGCGCAGCAGGCACTTGGATCGGTCAGCACGCAGGGTGTGGAAGTCGGGGGCACGGTCACGGTCAGCGGCGGTAAGGCGGTCATAGCCAATAACGGCTCGATTACCGCGGGTGTGCAGGCGGCGGATATCTCGCTGACGCGCGGCGGATCGGTCAAGGTATGCACCGCGTCTTCAGCAAGGCTGTCGCAGCCGGTGGCTGACGTTGCAAAGCCGCCCCTGCTGATGGCGCTGAACCGTGGTGGCATGGAAGTGCACACGGTGGCGCAGATGAACGACGTGATCCTTACGCCGGACCTCCGCTTCCAGGTGTCGGACAGCGCCCCGCTGAACCTTCAAATACGTCTGGTGGCAAACGGCGACACCTGTGTCGACAACTCCGGCAAGAACGCGCCGATTATCCACGCGACAGAGGCCTTCGGAACCGGCGCGTACTTCATCCGCCCCGGCCAACGCGTGCTGTTCGAACACGGCAGCCTGCACGACGTGGTGGATCACGAAACCAGCAGCTGCGGCTGCCCCAAAAACGAGCCGCTGGTGCTGGCCGGCAAGGGCAAACGTGGCGACGGCAGGGTAACCGAGGCGGCCCGCGCCAACCCGTTCCCTGAAGCGGTAAGCCAGGGATTGCAGCAGCCCACCGTACCGCAGGCCCCGCCGGACCAGCCGCATATCCAGGTGTCTACCGCACTGAACTACAACGGCACGGCGAACACGGTGACCGGACCGCCAGGCGAAACCACGGGAGCCACTCCTCCGGCGACGGTCAGCGTGGTGGCGAGCGGATCGCCATCGCCTTCAGAGGCGTCAAGTCCGATTCCAACCGCCCAGCCCACGGCGGTTGCACCAGCCCAGTCGCGCACCCGCGCCACGATCGAACAGGCCGGTCCACCGCCTGCCGGTCCGAACCCGTTCCGCTCCATCGGCCACTTCTTCCGGCGTCTCTTCGGCGGCAGGTAAGACAGGCTCAGCGCGCTACAATCGGTGTGCAGACCGGGCGTTCTCAGGTTCTTCCTCACGCTTCAGTCACCGCAAGTTCAAGTCACACCAGGATTGTTTTCATGTCGATTCCCGCCACCCAGATGCGCCCCGGTATGGTCATCAAGCACAACGACAAGCTGCACTCGGTCTTCGCCGTGGAGCACCGCA
>CAXTFT010000003.1:0-55215 GCA_964243585.1 uncultured Terriglobus sp. | reverse complement strand
GTGACGAGCGCAGTGCCAAGACCGTGAAGAATTGCAGGTTCCATGCCGCGTTTGAGTGTATCGCGATCAGACACTGCCGGTGTGCTGCGCCTCGCTATGGTGCTTGCCGTACTGGTGCTGCTAGACCCACTCACCCTGCTGCATCAGCGGTTCTTCCGTGCCATCGGCATTTACGCCGTGCACGTCCATGCTGCCGGAACCGATCATCCAATCCACATGGATGAGGCTGCTGTTCGCGCCTTTCGCGGCAAGCGTAGCGTCGTCCATGGTTTCGCCGTGGATCAGGCAGGTTGCATAGGCCTGGCCCAGCGCGATGTGGCTGGCTGCGTTTTCGTCGAACAGTGTGTTCCAGAATAAGAGGCCGCTTTGCGCAATGGGCGACGAATGCGGCACCAGTGCTACTTCGCCCAGGCGGCTGGCACCGTCGTCCACGGCGATCAGCTTTTGGAGAGCCTCTTCCCCTGCAGAGGCGTGTGCCTCGACAATCTTGCCATCCACAAAGCGGACGGCGATGTTCTCGATGAGTGTGCCCTGGTGTGACAGCGGCTTGCTTGCGGTCGCCGTTCCGTTGACCCGATCCCTGTGCGGCGTGGTGAAACATTCTTCCGTGGGGATGTTGGCATTGCAGAAGATGCCGTTGCCGCAAACACCGCCGCCACCGGCCCAAAGGTGATCGTCTGCCAGGCCAACCACCAGGTCGGTTCCCGGTCCACGAAAGTGCAAGGCGGAGTAGCGCCGTTCATTCAACATGTCCACCCGTTTCGCGATGTCGCGGCCGTGGTTCTTCCAGTCCTGCACGGGATCGACACCGGTGATCCGCGAGGCACGAAAGATCGCCTCCCACAAAGCAGCCAGCGCCTCGTCATCCGGCAGACCGGGAAAGACCAACTGTGCCCATGCAGGTGTCGCACCGGCAAGTATGGTCCAGTTGATGCTGTGTCGTGTGATCAGTTCCATGGCGGGCTTGGCGGCCTTGGATGTGGCGATGTTGGTTCGGCTTACCTTGGCCGGATCCTGATCCTTGAGCAAGGCTGGATTGCCGCCCGTGATGCCCATACGCGCGGTACCGCTACGGTAGGCTTCAGCAATGCCATCCGCCAGCCATTTTGCAGTCGTATCGAAAGCGGCGTCGGGAGCATGCCGGTAGCGAGAGAGCGTCGCCTCATCATCGGCGTACAGCACCGTGACCAGGTGAGCACCGGCCTGATAGGCTTGTTCAACAATGCGCCGCGCAAAGGGCACAAGGTCAAGCGGAGCCGTGATGACAAGCTCCTGCCCGGACTGAAGATTCAGGCCGACACGTACAGCGACCAGTGCAAGGCGATCGAGCTTCTCTTCGAAGGAAAGGTCAGTAAAGGTATGGGATACTTCAGCAAGAGCGGCCATGTCTCTCCTTTCACGATGTACGTTCTAAAGCTGCGAGAAGATGTCGCGGAAGTCGTAGACGCCCTTGCGTCCGCTTAGCCACTCCGCGCCACGCACCGCACCTTCCGCAAAGCCCCTACGTGAAAAAGCTTCGTGAGTCAGCACAACGCGGTCGGCACCGCTGGTTGCTTCAAGCATGTGCAGGCCCGCCGCATCGCCCTCGCGCAGCGATTTGATTGGCACTTCGCCTGCGGCGGCCACAGCCTGTTGCAGGCTGATGGCAGTGCCTGAGGGTGAATCCAGCTTTGTCACGTGGTGAGTTTCTTCAATGGTGAATTCGTAGCCGGCCTTGCTCAATGGCTCGGCCATGGCTTTCGCCAGCTGCAGCATGACCTGCACGCCAATGGAAAAGTTGGTGCCGTGCAGCAGAGCTGCGTCTTTGCGGATGGCCAGGCCTTCCATGTCCTTCAGGCTGCCGTACCAGCCCGTGGTGCCCACCACGACCTTTGCGCCTACGGCAAGGCATGCGCGCAGGTTTGGGACCACTGCTTCCGGCGTGGTGAAGTCGATCACAACATCGAACCCGGCAACGAACGGAGCGGTCAGGGCCGCTCCACGCGGGTTCTCTTTCGCATCCAGCACGTGTACGCCGTGGCCGCGCTCGTGTGCAACATCCGCCACCAGCTTGCCTGTTTTTCCGTGTCCCAGTACCAGCATTCGCATCGTTTGTTCCTACTCCTTACTGCACGGCAGCAATCACCGGCCTGTTTACCGGCGGTGCGCCTGCCGTATTCGCGCGCGCGTCAAGATCGAAGATACTGCCATCCGGATCAGCAAAGAAGCGGCCGTGCAGGGAGCGTATTGCTTCGCCTGCGTCATCTTCTTCAATCATAAAACTCATATTGATCTCGCTTGCGCCCTGCGAAATCATGCGGACGTTTACATGCTCAATCGCCGTGAACACCTTGCCCGCGATGCCGCTGTGACCTCGGATATCTTCGCCCACCAGGCAGACCAGCGCCTTATTGCTTTCGTATTTGACATCAGCAATTCTCGATAGATCTTCGGCAATGGCGGGCAGCCTGTCGCTGGTGTCGACGGTTACTGAGATCGACACCTCACTGGTAGAAACCATGTCGATTGCGACGCGATGCTTGTCGAACACGTCGAACACGGCCTTCAGGTAGCCGTGCGACATCAGCATGCGACTTGCGACAATGTCGACGATGGTGAGTTTCTTCTTGACCGCAATGCTCTTGAAGGGCGATCGGCAAGGCGGCGCCACCGCGCTGATCCGTGTTCCCTCGTTGGCCGCATTACGCGAGTTCAGCACAAAGACCGGAATGTTCTTCTGCACCGCTGGCAGGATGGTTGCGGGGTGTAACACTTTCGCACCAAAGTAGGCGAGTTCTGCAGCCTCTTCGAAAGAGATGCTTTTGACCCGCAAAGCGTCCGGACAGATGCGCGGATCGGTAGTCATAATGCCGTTGACGTCGGTCCAGATCTCGATGGCTCCTGCATGCAGCGCGCCACCGATCAGGGCGGCGGAAAAGTCGCTGCCGCCACGGCCCAGAGTCGTTGTAACGCCTGCGGTCGTCGAACCGATAAAGCCGCCCATCACCGGCGTCAGGCTGCGGTCAAGCAGGGGAATCGCATGCTCCAGCAGCCGCTCTTCAATCAGGGCTTCCTGCGGAGTAGCCTTTCCATAGCCGTCGTCTGTAACGATGCACAGGCGAGCATCAAGGTGCGCACCTTCGAGACCGCTTGCTGCAAAGGCGGCGGCAACAATCGCGCTTGAGAGCCGTTCGCCAAAGCTGACCACCAAATCCGTCGTGCGGGGTGTAAGCTCGCCGACCGCGCTGATGCCTCGCAGAAGATCATCGAGTGCGTCAAAGTCGTGCTGAATGCTGTTCAGCAGCGTTGAGAGTTCCACGCCTTTCACCAGATCCGACGCGGTCTCAAGGTGTCTCGAGCGCAATCGTGCACTCAGCGCCAGTGCACCGGACTTGTCAGCGGCACCCGCTGCTGCCGCTGCTGCCAGCAATTGATCGGTTACCCTTGCCATCGCAGAGACAACCACGATAGGCGATAGGCCACGCTCACGCCGGCCGCGCACGATCTCGGCGGTGCGGCGCATGGCATGGGCATCTTCTACAGAGGTGCCGCCAAACTTCATCACAACAAGCTGCGGTCGCGCTACGCTCATGCGGTAACTCGATCCTGCCTGCCGCTGCCTGTCTGCGTGTGCAGCACATCACCGGGCAGCTTGCCCAGTTTTGCCAACACTTCGGCATTCAGAACCGCAGCGCCTGCCGCGCCGCGAATCGTGTTGTGGCTTAGAAGAACGAACTTCCAGTCCAGCAGGGAACAGGGTCTCAAGCGTCCGACAGTGGTGCTCATCCCGTTGCCGACCATCAGGTCGAGCCTTGGCTGCGGTCGGTCGATACCCTCGTGGTATTCGACCGGATGCTCCGGAGCAGAGGGGAGATGATGCTCTCGCAAAGGCTGGAAGTTTTTCCATGCAGCAAGAACTTCTTCGTGGGTTGCGGGCTTCTTTAGCTTGATGGAGACACACTCCGTGTGGCCGTCGATCACCGCCACACGGTTGCAGTGTGCGCTGACGCGTGCGGGCAGGCTTTCAACGGCTGAACCCGTGAAGCGGCCCAGCAGCTTGCCTACTTCTTCCTGCAGCTTTTCTTCCTCGTTCTTGATGAAAGGCACTACGTTCCCAAGGATGTCCAGCGAAGGCACGCCGGGGTAACCCGCGCCGCTGACTGCCTGCATGGTGCTGACGAAAAGGCTTTCGATGCCGAAACGCTCTACCAACGGCTTCAAGGCAAGAACCAGGCCGATAGCAGAGCAATTTGGATTGGTGACAAGGTAGCCGCCATTCGCACTGTTGTAGGACGGCTGGGAGGTGATCAGGTCGAGATGATCTGCATTGACCTCGGGTACTACAAGCGGCACATCCGGGGTCATGCGAAAGGCGCTTGAATTCGAAATCACAGCGCAACCGGCTGCTACAAACTGCGGTTCAAGGTCACGCGCAACATCCGCGTCCAGCGCGGCAAAGACGATGCGCGGGGACTTCTCCGAGCTTGCAGCGGGAATGTTGGGCTGCAGAACCAATTCACCGATCCGCGCAGGCAGCGGCGTGTCCAGCCTCCAGCGGCATGCGTCAGCAAAACGCCTGCCTGAGGAGCGTTCACTGGCCGCCAGCCACGCAATTTCAAACCATGGGTGATTGCCTAGCAGCTGAATGAAGCGCTGACCCACCGTACCGGTCGCACCCAGAATACCTACCTTGCGACGTTCCATTGCTCCCCAATCCCTGTTCTGCAAGGATACGTGAAAAGGCGGGGGAGCCGGTCAGATGTCGTTGCGGTAGCGCCGGCGGTAGGTTCCACCGCCGATGCCACCCCATGCAATCAGCAGACCAATTGCGTGAAGCAGGAACCAGATGCTAAGGCCCTGGGCCGTGTAGATCATGAAGAGGATCAGTACGCGCGGCACCAACACTGCAATTAGCAGCGGCACAAGGTTGATCATAAAAGCGCCACCCGGATGGTCCTGGAGATACATCACCAGCAGCGAGATGCGCGGCAGGAAAAGGCTTAGAACCAGAAACCAGAATGGAAGACCGACCGTGTGCATGTCATACCCTCAGGACGGAACTGTGATGCGGTAAGGCGCTCTTGAGGTTTGCGCGGCAGCCGCTTACTTGCGTCCGCGCTGCGCACCAAGAAGCTCTTCCAGCTCTGCCTTGAACTCGCGCACGTCTTTGAAGTCGCGGTACACGGACGCAAAACGGATATAAGCCACTGTGTCCAGGTCGCGCAGATGATTCATGATCAGCTCGCCTATTTCATTCGTGGTGCGTTCACGGTCAGGAGAATCCACGACGTAGGCTTCGGCGTCGTCGACGATCCTGCCCAGCTTGCCGGTGGGCACAGGTCGCTTTTCGCATGCGTGCAGCAGGCCGCTTAACACCTTCTGGCGATCAAACTTTTCGCGGCGACCGTCCTTCTTGACAACCATGTAAGGAATTTCATCGATGCGCTCGTAGGTGGTAAAGCGCTTGCCACAATGTTCGCACTCACGCCGCCGGCGTATGCTGTCGGCTTCCTTGCTCTCACGCGAATCAACGACCTTGTCCTGGGCGTGGCCGCAAAACGGACATTTCATGAGGCCCTAGTGTACCGGATGCGGCTCCGGATGGTTGCCGGCCTCTTCGCTTTGCCTGGCCACGGACCGCAGCGAAACCTGCTCAAAGCGGGCGATGATCAGCCCCGGTAGGACCACCGACATGGAACTGACAAACCAGAGGATCATTCCAGCGCTGGATGCGAGTTCTTTTGGTATGCCAAATAGAACGGTTAGAGCTGTGATCGTCAGCAGTTGCGCACCGCCGCCGATGCCAGGCAGTTGCACCAGGCTGCCCACCACGCTGAAACCAAGCAGCAGGACCACGTGCGAGATCGTCAGGGTATGCACCGGGGCGGGAAAGGCGCGCGCGACCACGATGTAGCTGATGGCGATGCTGGCCCAGGTAAGCAGGCTGTACAGGGCTGCTAGCAAGAAGTCGCCAAGGCTGCCGATCGTATTCAGACCCTTACGAAACTCAAGAATCTTAGCGGAAACGGCAGCCCCGGCAGACGTTGAGAACCGGCCTGCCACGCCGCCGAACGAGCGTGCAACAGCTTCGCCTGCATACAGCGTAAAGACAACGAAGAGCGACAGAAACGCAATGGCAGCGGCAATGGCGTAGCCGAAGAGATGGTAACGGGTGTGGTAAGGCAGCGTGTCCAACTGTGAGGAGAGCAACAGGTTTCCCGCAAACAGGATGCCGAACGCGCCAAGGTCGAAGATCCGCTCGACCGCGACCACGGCAATCTGCGAGGAGAAGGTCAACTCCGTGCGGCGGCTGACAAGGTAGGGCCGGATCAGCTCACCGATGCGGCCAAGCGCCGCCAGGCCGGCAAAGCCGATGAACTGTGAACCAATCAGCTTCCACCAGGCAACAGCTTTGCCCGGCGCCATCGATGGCTTGAGAAAGATGGCCCAGCGTGCCGCACGGAAAAGAAAATTTGCGTAAAGGATCAGGATCGCAAGGACCAGCAGCCGCAGGTCAACGCTGCGACATGCGCGCCAGAAAGCACGCCAATCGAAGTGCGATGTGTACAGCTTCCAGGCAACCAGTATCAGAACCAGGAAGGTGATGCCCCATATTGCTGCCCTGCGCCTGTCCACTTAAAGGCTGCTGCCCGGCTGGGCAGAAGCTGCTGCGAGGGTTGCCGCGTTTCCCGCGCGCCTGGTAGCGTCCTGCTGGACGCGCCGGTTGAACTCCCGCAGCACCCGTGCGACGTAGAGGCGGGTTTCGCGGGATGGTGGCATGCCGTGGAAACGGTCGACCGCGCCTGGACCGGCGTTGTAGGCAGCGAGCGCCAGAACGATATTTTCATGGTAGCGGGTCAGTAGCTGGTCGAGGTATGCGCTGCCGCCGTTGACGTTGTCGCTGGGCTGGAAACTCTCTTTGACACCGAATTGTCGGGCCGTGCCGGGCATCAGCTGCATCAATCCGAGCGCGCCGGTACGTGAAACGGCCAGCGTGTTTCCGGCACTTTCTGCATTAATGACAGAGGCAAGCAGAACCACATTCACGTTGTGAGCGGCTCCGGAGCGTTGCAGGATGCCACTGATGGCTGGCGACGCGGACGGTAGGGAAGACGAAGCCGGGCTGGGCGGTGGTTCAGCCACAGTCTCGACGGCTGCCACAGAACTCTGGGGAACATCGATGTAGTTTATCGCCGTTCCGCTCGCGCCAGGAAGGTATAGCCTCATCCTCGACGCGGAGATTGGCTCCCTGGAAGTGCACGTGATCGCGAAGCCGCTGCGCAGCGTCACGAGTTCTGCGCCACGTGCGGAAGGCAAGGCCAGCAGCACAAGTGCAAGACCTGCGTGCAGCCTGCGGATAACAGTGGTTTCCACGGCTTTTACTCTCCGCAACATTCGACCCAGCGTATCACCCGCCCGCACCGAACTGAGGTCATTTGCCCGGGTGCCGGGTCGGAAAACGCGCGTTGATGGCCACTGCCACCGCGTCCCTGTCGTGGGTGTCGGCTACGGTCCAGCCACGTTGCCGCGCAATGGCTCGTAGTGCCTCCGGGGCATTGCCCATCAACACCGGCCAGCGGGACAGTTCCAGCATGGGCAGGTCATTCCAGTTATCGCCGATGCTCATCAGGTTACCCGCAGCCAGGCCTTCCGCCTTCAGCAGCAGTTGGAGACCCGTGCCCTTTGAGCAGCCATGTGGAAGTATGTCGAGGATGCATAGATCGCGCCCGGGATACTCTGTCCGGAAAAGCTCGAGCTTGTCGCCATGCGAGGCAGCCAATCGTTCTTCAGCCTGCTGCATGCGTGACATGGTCCCGCAAAGCATTGCCTGAATGGGTAGGCCGGCCTCACTACCCTCTACCAGGGAGTTTTCAATCGGCCGGACCCTCTGGATGTACCGCGCATTTGTCTCCATCCATGCGCGAATGCTGCCGTGCAGTTCATCCAGTTCTTCCAACACCAGGGCACCGGCTACATCCTCGCCGTCTTTGTCGAAGACATCGAATGTAAAAACAAAGCTGTTGCGAAAATCACCCAGTTGCGTGCACAGCCAGCGCGCCGTTTCCAGCAGCATCGGCCGACGGAAGAGTAATTGACCACCGACTGTTCGGGCCACGGTGCCGTTCGAACTGAGCACAATGTCGTTTGGGTGCAGCGTTGTGGTGCGCAGAATTTTCATGGCATAGCTGTGCCGCCGACCGGTTGCGATGACGATGCGGGCACCACTACTTCGCGCACGATCCAGCGCCGCCTGGTTGGTAGAGGTTACATGCCCGTCCGAATGTACAAGCGTGCCATCCATGTCGATGGCGATCATGCGCGGCGTACTTACAGGAGCGGCGATAAGGGTCGGGCTCATTCGGCGACCAACAGTGCCGGGATTTCTGACCTGGCACTGCTTCGTGTGGTCAGCACGGTGGCTGCGGCTACGATCATCCCACCGCCCAGCCATGCCGTCGGCCCAAGGCGTTCGTGAAAAGCCCAGACTCCCAGGAGTGAACCCATTACCGGCTCCAGGTTCAGAAACACGCCGGCCTGTGACGCCGGCACCTGTGTCATGCCCCAGTTCCACAACAGGGTTGTCGCCGCAGTGCAAAGCAGCCCGCTGGCCGCCAACGCAGCCCATGCAGCCCGGGAGACGCCGTGGACTGGCGGCATGCCGTACTGAAGACAGACCCAGACAGCCATCATGACCGTGCCCACAACCAGGCTGCGCGCGCTGACCGAGAGGGCGCTGTGCCGTGTGAGCAGGTCTTTGTTGCCCAGGATCCAAACCAGCGCGATCACCAGCGAAATGACAACAAGGCAATCACCCAGCAGGGAAGCTCCGCCGGCGTTCTTGCCTGCCAGCGCAATCAGGCATGCACCCAATGTGGAAGCTGCCAGCGCACACCAGCCAACGGCATCCAATCGTTCTCCAAAAAACAATGCGGCTCCGGCGGCAAGCACTACCGGCATGGTGCCGATCATCAGCGAAGCATGTGCCAGAGTCGTCAACGACAAGCCCTTGAACTGGATGAGGAACTGAAGCGGGATGCCGAAAAAAGCAGCCACCGCCAGAATGTACCAGTCACGACGGCTCCAGGATTTGACCTGTCGAAATGCCACCGGCAAGGCCGGGATCATAGCGAACAGGAAACGGTACAGGCACATATGGCCCACCGACATTTCGCGCAACGCTATCTTGCCAAAATAGAAGCCTGTACCCCAACATGCACCCGCGGTTCCACAGGCAAGGAAGCCGAGCGAGCGGGAGTTTGCGGCGGACGGCATCCTTCCACTGTCGCATACCCATCCATCCGCCTTGTGAGCGGGTAGCGGAGGCACCCGGTATGCGTTGGCGCTACGGAAACCGCTTTGAGGCCCCTGGTGCCCTCCGACGGTTAGGACGCGCTACGATAGACGCAAGTCGCAGCCATGCCTCATCCGTTGCACACCCGCTTACTCACTTTATTCAGTGCGAGCCTTATCGTGCTTGCGCTGCTCGGCACGTTGACCTGCGCCGCCGCAGGCCCGGCCAAGGCCGTACCATCGCCCCCCGTGGTGTCTTTTCCGCTGGAAACCTTCGGCTTTCGGCCCGGGTCCAGCGCCATCGCCCTGCGCTCCGGCTACACCAGTGCCACGGTTTCGTTCATCGATACAGAGCACCTGCTGCTCACCTTCAGCGCACGCAAGCTGATGCCCAGGGCCAGTGATCAGCGTGAAGGGGATGATGACCACACCGTGCGTGCTGAGGTCATCCATCTGCCAGACGGCAGGGTGATGCGTGAAACGGAGTGGCGCATGCACGATCGCGCACCGTACCTTTGGCCGCTGGCGAACGGACGTTTTCTGCTGCGTGAGCGTGGAGATCTGTATTCGCTGGACCCCCTTGGGAGCTTCCAGCCGGAACATCTCGGCCGCCGCATGCTCTTGCATTCCGAGAACGACATCCAAGCTGTGCAATTGAGCCCTTCGCGGGATCTGCTGCTGTTAGAGACAACTGCGACCCGGAAGATTGGCGACGATCCGGATGATAGGCGTCAACTCCCCGTGTCAGTGGACTTTTTTCGGGTCGGCCTGGCAGACGACGGCTCCGTGCGCCTGATGGAACGCGGTCACGCCATCTCAAAAAATCCGTTTTCCATTACGTTCACGTCTATGGGTGTCCTGCAAACCGTGAAGGAAGACCGCATGCACTGGGGCTTCGACTTCCACCCATACAGTGGCAAAAATATTGAACTGGCAGGCTTTACCAGTACCTGTAAGCCGTCGAGTATCTTCGTGTCCGACGCCGAATTTTTCGCCTATGGTTGCCGCGGCGGAGAAGAACGGCGGCTGATGGGCGGTTTCAACCTGCTTGCCGAGGCTAAATGGGTCTTTACCCTGGATGATGCTCCCTTGTGGCTTGGCATCAGTTCGGCACCCGGTACAGGCAGGTTTGCTGTTCGTAACACCCTGACCACGGCTCCAGCTCAGGATACAGACAGGTTGAGCCAAGATGAAATCCGCGCGCAGGAGGTGCGCGTTTACAGCAGCCGGGAAGGTCAGGAATTGTTGCGCGTAATCTGTTCCCCGGCGCAGCGGCCCGGTGGCAACTTTACTTTGTCGCCTGACGGCCTCAAGCTGGTGGTGTTGCACGGTGCCATGCTCGAGGTTTACAACCTGCCGGCAGTTACGGCTGAGGACCGTAAGCTCTACGAGCGTGAACAGACAGTGTTGGTGCCTCTCAGGTCGTCTGCCAATGCAAACGTTGCGGTGTCCCTGACGCGGTCGACAGAGAAGTCCACCGAGGAACATTAGCAGAAGGCGCTACTCGTCCATGCGGGTGCGATCCAATACAAAAAACACCGGAACTGCAACGGCTGCGTTGATCGCGGCACGGCTCAATTCATGCAGCGGCTTCGCGCTGTAACCTGTTTCGCCCAGCAGGAAATGCTCAATGCAGAACAGCAGGGCAGACTGAAGCAGGCAGAATCCGAAGTTCATCAGGCCGCGCGTGATGAAGTTTTCTACGTCCACCTTGACGCCGATGGACGCCGCAGCATAGCCGATCGTGGCTTTTGCAATTCCATTGACACCGATGTACTGGTTGCCGGGTAGATCCTGAAGCAGACCGACCATAGTGCCGAACAGCGTGCCGGAGATGCGGCTGCGCCAGGAAATGGAGAAGTAGAGCACCACAATAAGCGGCAGATCCAAAATGCCCAACGGCCTCCAGATACGCGGCAGGTATGCTTGCAGGAAAAGTGCACACAACGGTACCGCGACCAGCACGACGGGGTGGAAGTGGTGCTCTTCCAGTTCGCGGCGATTGCTGAAGGAACGGCGCGGCATCAGGGTTGCGCCTCCTGGATGTGCGATCGTGCAGCTTTCTGCGCAGGCGTAGTTAGCTGTTGGTTGAGTTGTCCAGGTGCAAGTGCCGCCGCGGGCGGAATGGCACCGGGCGAGTAGCGGTCGGTGTGCAGCGTGGACGGAGGTTTAGGCAGTGCGACCCCGGGCTGCTGTGAGGCGTCGGCCCCAGGAGGCTTGTCGCTTACTACCGTGTCTGCCGCCGGCTTTTCGTGCAGGCCCGGCAGGCGGTCCGCTACGATTTCCGAGGCTTTTCTACCTGCTTCATTCGCGTCGTCACCCTCCCGCGTCACAGCTTTGGCAAGCTGCTCGGTGACGTCGGTGACTACCAGCACCTCTTCCAGGCGGTCCAGGTTGGCCGACGGCTGTATAAGGATGGCGGCGTACGGTTGATGCTCAGGGTCAGGACGCGCAGACTTGACCGTTCCAACCGGCAGCCCACGTGGAAATACCCGGTCGCCGCCGCTGGTGATGACCGCTTCGCCAGGCTTGATCCGCTCGTCCGGCAGAAGGTTGCCGATCTGGAGAAAGCCGGCCGTCGTTCCACGTAGGATGCCGCGGCTGCGGGTACCGGTAAGCACTACGCCCGCCCCGGAACTGGGGTCACTAAGCAGCAGAACCTGCGCAGAACCTAAGAAAACGTCACGAATTTTGCCAACAATACCGTCTGGCGTAATGACCGCCATGTCTGGCCGGACACCGTCATCCCAACCCTTGTTAATCGTAAGGATGCGCGACTGGTCGCCACCGCCTGTACCGACGACGACGGCTGCGATCGTTTTACCGACGTACTGCTCCTTGAAGGCAAGTAGCCGCTGTAATCGCTGACCCTGCCGGGCGTCTTCTGCCAGCGATGCTTCGCGCAGTCGAAGCTGGTCGATCTGGTATTGCAGGTCGCGGTTATGCTGGCGCACGTGCCGCAGATCGATGTAGCCGTTCCAGGCACGGCGCATGCTGCCGCCCAACCGCTTCAACGCTGCTTCCACGGGTGTAATGGTGTGAGCAGACCATGCGCGCGCGACACGCACGTGGTGCCCGTCTTCATGCGAGGCGTACTGGAAACGGCCCATCTGTGACGCAAGGCCAATCACCTGTGCCAGCAGCACAGCTACCAGCACCAGAGCGCTTTTGAAACGGCTGAAAAACGATTCCATCCGTGCGTGCTCGTTCGCCTTCCAGATGGTTTAGTCGATGGAAATCTTACGCAGGAGACTGAAGTCGGACAGCATACGCCCTGTTCCAAGCACAACAGAGGCAAGCGGGTCATCTGCAATCGACACAGGCAGGCCAGTCTCTTCACGGATACGGCGATCGAGGTTCTTGATCAGCGCGCCGCCACCGGTCAGCACGATGCCGCGGTCAGAGATGTCGGCGGAAAGCTCTGGTGGGGTGCGCTCCAGCGCGACACGGATGGCGTTCATGATGGTGGCAATGCTCTCGCTGAGCGCCTCGCGAATCTCGGAATCGTCGATGGTGATGGTCTTGGGCACGCCCTCAATCAGGTTGCGACCCTTGATCTCCATAGTCAACGGCCTATCCAGCGGAAAGGCAGAGCCGATCTCCATCTTGATCATCTCGGCGGTGCGCTCGCCGATCAGCAGGTTGTACTTCCGCTTAAGGAAGTTCATCACTGCCTCGTCCATCTGGTTGCCGGCCATGCGTACCGAGCGCGAGTAGACGATGCCCGCAAGCGAGATCACCGCGATATCTGTGGTCCCGCCGCCGATGTCGACGACCATGTTGCCGCCCGGCTCCGTAATGGGCAGCCCGGCGCCTATGGCGGCGACCATGGCCTGTTCCACCAGGTACACCTCGCTGGCCTTGGCGCGGTAGGCGCTGTCTTCCACGGCACGCTTTTCCACCTGCGTGATCTCGCTGGGCACGCCGATGATGATGCGCGGATGCACCAGCATTTTGCGGTTGTGGGCCTTCTGAATGAAGTAGTTCAACATCTTTTCGGTGTGGCGGAAGTCGGCAATCACGCCATCTTTCATGGGTCGGATCGCGACAATATTGCCCGGGGTTCGGCCCACCATCTCCTTGGCTTCCTTGCCGACAGCCTCAACCTCATTTGTCACCTTGTTCACGGCAATGATGGAGGGTTCATTGACGACGATGCCCTTGCCGCTGGCGAAGACAAGCGTATTCGCCGTTCCCAGGTCGATCGCGAGATCGTTGGAGAACAGTGAGAAGAGCGAACGCATGCTGCGCGCGCGCGAGGTGCGACCCTGGTACCCGTTTTGAGGCATCTTGCTTTGTATTCCTGACCGAAAGCGTTCTTGGTGTCATTGTACGGGCAGCCGTGTGGCTCGCTGGTAGCAAGTGGATTACCCGTACCTGCATTGAAGGTGCTGCGCCGGGATGAGTCGCTGCGTTGGAGTTGGCTGCGTGGTTTTGTACTCTGATAAGGACAGGAGTCACGATGATCGTTGGCGTTCCCAAAGAAACAAAGGATAACGAGAGCCGCGTAGGCATTACCCCTGGCGGCGTGCACGCACTGGTTGCGGCAGGGCACACGGTGCTGGTGCAAACCGGCGCGGGTGACCTATCGGCTTTCCCTGATGACGATTACCAGAACGCGGGTGCCGAGATCGTTGGTTCTGCCTATGACGTGTGGCGGCTCGCCGACATGGTCGTCAAGGTGAAGGAGCCCACCGAAAAGGAGTACAGCCACTTTCGAGAGGGTCTCCTGCTGTTCACCTACCTGCATCTGGCTCCGCTGCCCGGACTGACGGATAAGCTGCTGGAGAAGAAGGTCAATGCCATTGCCTACGAGACGGTGCGCGACCGCGCGGGTACGCTGCCGCTGCTGACGCCCATGAGCGAGGTTGCCGGGCGGCTGAGCGTGCAGGTGGGCGCGACATTTCTGCAGAAGTCGCACGGGGGACGTGGCGTGCTGCTGGGCGGCGTTCCCGGCACCTTACCCGGAACGGTCGTGATTATTGGCGGCGGCATCGTCGGCACAAACGCGGCAAAGATGGCGCTTGGACTCGGCGCAAAGGTTACGATTGTGGACCTGAGCCTGAACCGGTTGCGCGAGATCGACGACATCTTCAATGGTCGTGTCTACACGCTGGCCTCAAACCCCTACAACATCGCCCGCGCTGCCGCTGAAGCCGACCTGCTGATCGGCGGCGTGCTCATTCCAGGCCATTCCGCACCCAAGCTGGTCACAGCGAAGATGGTACAGGGCATGAAGCGCGGCTCGGTCATCGTGGATGTGGCGATCGACCAGGGTGGCTGCATCGAGACCGCCCGGCCCACCACGCATACCGATCCTTCCTATGTGGTGGACGGCGTGGTGCACTACTGCGTGACGAATATGCCCGCAGCTGTACCAAACACGTCCACGCTGGCGTTGACGAATGCTACCTTCCCTTACGTCATGACGCTCGCCAACAAGGGTGCGGCGGCAGCGATCCGCGACGACGCTGGCGTTGCCGAAGGTGTGAACACCTATGCCGGGCAACTGACCTACAAAGCAGTGGCAGAGTCGCAAGGTCGCGATTGGAAGCTGGTCACCGAACTGCTTTAGCGACTGCGACCTATAATCCGGACGAGCGGGCGAGGAGAGTCACCGTTGGGAAGTACACGGCAGCGAAAGATCGTCCTGATCGTGGTGGGTGTTTGCCTGCTGCTGCTCTTTCTGGGGCTGGCGGCGCTGAATGCGTTTCGTCTCACGTTCCTGACACCCAGGACGCCTGGCGAGATCTTCCTGTTCACGTCGATCTCGTTGCTTGCTTTTTTGCTGTTTGTTACGGCTCTTGTGCTCCTGATGCGCAACATGCTGAAGCTGTATGCAGAGCAGCGGAATCGAGTGCTCGGCGCGCGGCTGCGTTCGCGCATGTTATGGGGTGCGGTACTGCTGTCGCTGCTGCCGATTGGCTGCATGTACTTTTTCAGCTACATGCTGATGAACCGAGCAGTCGATCGCTGGTTCTCGCAGCCGGCAGCGCAACTGCGTGACCAGTCCTCCAGCATTGCCGCAGACCTGTCGCGCTACGTACTGGCCAATGCGCGCTCGGAAGCTGAGGAATTAGCAGGCATTATTGTCGATAGCGGCGGTGCCCTGGTCGTACCACCAGAGGTCGAGCGGCAAATGCAGCGGCACGACGTCACCCTGCAGGGTGGCTTCTTTTTGATCTTCCGTGGCACAACGGTGATTGCACGTCACCACATCGCTGCCGGCACGCCAGCCGTGCTGAGCACCTTGCAGCCGCAGGACTTGCCGCTGGATGATGATGCATCCGTACAAAGCACTCCATCGCCCATGCGTGTGCAAGCACGTGGAGCTATCGAGGACATGACGCTGCAGGCGCTTCGGCGGACTGATCAGCCCATTGTTTCAGCAGGTGGCGTGGATTACATCGTCAGCGCAGAGTCAGTAAAGCCCGACATACGCGTCATCGCCGCGATGCCATTGCCGGAGGGCATGACCGCTCACATTGCTCAGCTCGACCGCGCAAGCCAGCAGTACTGGACCTTGTTCCGGTTGCGCCACCAGATTCGACGCAGCTACATGCTTCTAATGCTGATGATTACCAGCCTGGCATTGTTCGTCTCAAGCTGGCTGGCACTGCACCTGTCCAAGCAGGTGACCAGGCCGGTGGAAGCACTTGCAGATGCCATGGCGGCCATCGCGCTAGGAAACTACGACCAGAGAGTAGAAGCTTCCGCCACGGAGGAACTGGGTGATCTTGTCCAGAGCTTTAACACCATGGCAGGTGACCTGGAAAATAGCCGCCAGCTGGTGCAGCAAAGCACAGTTCAGGTCTTCGAAGCGAATGTAGAGCTGGAGACACGCCGGCGTGAGTTGGAAACAATGTTGCAAACGATTCCAAATGGCGTCGTGATGCTGGACACCGACCGGCGTATCCGGGTGGTGAACCGAGCATTTAGTGAGATGCTCGACCCAGGCGGAGAGCGGGCGTTCCTTGGGCTTCTGCTGGAAGAAGTGCTGCCGGCGGATGCCTGGGAAACCCTTGACCGCC
This sequence comes from uncultured Terriglobus sp., assembly GCA_964243585.1. GTDB lineage: Bacteria > Acidobacteriota > Terriglobia > Terriglobales > Acidobacteriaceae > Terriglobus. Next base: position 38,914 of record CAXTFT010000003.1, on the reverse strand, counting down.
TGATGCAGCGCAGCCACCGCATGGGCACAGCTTCTGCCGAAATGGAGATGCAGTCACAGGCCGGCGCGTTGAACATCGCCGCGACAGTCGCGCTGCTTGAAAGCAACAGCGCAGGCCTGCAAACCGCGAATGGCTATGTGGTAGTGCTTGAGAACGCTACGGAGCTGCTGCGTGCTCAGAAGCAGTCCGCCTGGAAAGAGGTGGCGCGCCGTGTCGCACACGAGATCAAGAATCCGCTGACGCCCATCTCTCTCTCTGCCGAGCAGATTCGCCGTCACATCGTTCGCGTGGGTGACACGCTGCAGGCGCAGGGCGTGGAGTCACCCTCGGTGGCAACCATTCACCGCTGCAGCGAGGTCATCAGCAGTTCGGTGGAAAGTATGCGTTCGTTGGTGGACCAGTTTTCGTCATTGGCAGAGTTTCCCAATGTCAGGCCCCGTCCGGCGGACCTGAATGCAGTTATCGAGAACACGCTGGCGCTGTTTGCCGGACGCCTGAAAAAAGTTCGTGTGGTGCAATCTCTGCCGCCTGACCTGCCGCTTGCCATGATTGATCCGGAGGCGATCAAACGCGCTCTCTCCAACCTGATAGACAACGCGGCTGAGGCACTTGCCAACAGCCTGCTGCGTGAAATCCACATTGAAACGCGGCGATCCGAGCAATCGCCGGGCATGCTGGAGACGGTTGTTGCCGACACAGGGCCCGGGGTTACAGATAACATGCGCGAACGGTTGTTTCTGCCTTACTTTTCGACCAAAGGCCGTGGAACGGGACTGGGTCTGACCATTGCAGCGAAGATTATGGCAGACCACGGCGGCAGCATTCGCGCTGAGAAAAACACACCCACCGGGACTCGCTTCATCCTGGAACTGCCGCTTGCGTCGGTCCCGTTCGAGGCTGGTTTGCAGCAACCGCTCTCCGAGGCCCAGCCCGCGTGAAACACGTTCTGATCGTCGATGACGAAGAGGAGATTCGCGACTCGCTGGAAAGCATCCTGCGCGAGGAAGGCTACGCCGTTACGAGTACCGGCACTGCTACAGAGGCCCTGGAGCTTGTGCGCGACGTGGAGTATGACGTGGTGCTGTTGGATGTGTGGCTGCCTGATGGCGATGGGCTGGCGGTGCTGGATCAGATACGGGCCATGGGGCTCTCCACGCCGCCAGAGGTTGTCATCATCTCCGGCCATGGAACGATCGAATCTGCGGTACGTGCGACCAAGCTGGGCGCTTACGACTTCCTGGAAAAGCCGCTTTCGCTGGATCGCACACTGCTGCTGCTGAAGAACGCGACAGAGGCGAGGCAGCTGCGGCGTGATAACCAGGAGTTCCAACAGCAGCTTGCACAAAAGGCGTACGTTTCCGGCCAGAGTGTTCCGCTTAAAGCGTTGCGGCAGCAGATCAAATTGATGGCCCCAACCAATGGACGCGTACTCATCTACGGTGAGTCCGGAACGGGCAAGGAGCGTATTGCTCGGACCATGCACGCGGAAAGCTTGCGCGCGGAGCGGGTCTTTGTCGAACTTAATTGCGCTGCGATTCCAGAAGATTTCATTGAAAGCGAACTCTTCGGCCATCGTCACGGTGCCATGCCGGGAGGGCCGCAGGAAAAGCGCGGCACCTTTGAGCGAGCCGACGGTGGCACGCTGTTTCTGGATGAAGTCGGCGACATGAGCTTGAAAACACAGGCAAAGGTGCTGCGCGCGCTGGACGAACAGCGCTTTTACCCGGTGGGCGCCTCGCAGCCCGTGCACGTGGACGTGCGCGTGATTGCTGCTACCAACAAGGATTTGGAAGAGGAGATTGCACGCGGTAACTTCCGTGAAGATCTCTTCTACCGGTTGAACGTCATCCCGTTTTTTGTGCCGCCGCTGCGTGACCGCATCGAAGACGTATCCACCCTGGTGCAGGAGTTTCTGCAGGAGCTTGGCAGGCAATATGGCCGGCCACGCGTTGAAATTACAGCGGATGCGCTTGCCGCGCTGAAGCAGTATGGCTGGCCGGGCAACGTGCGCGAGCTGCGCAACTTGATAGAACGTGTACTGATACTCAACCCCAAGGTGCAAAACATTGAGCGAAGGCACCTGCCGGTGCTGGTCTATCGAGAGACCGGACGCGACGGTTCAAAGGTCCGCATGGAAGAATCTGGAACGCTGCTGCAGGCACGTGAAGCGTATGAGCGTGAATATATCCTGAAGAAGCTTGATGAGTGCCATGGCAATGTAAGCCGCGCAGCAGAAGCGCTGGGATTAGAACGTAGCCACTTGTACCGCAAGATGCGCGCGCTTGGCGTCGGTACAAAGGAAGTGTAGCTATTTGCTTTTGAGCTTGCCCTGTTTTTCGCTCAGCGCTTCCAACTGCCGCCGCCAGTCCAGTTCTTCAATAAAGCCGCGCTGCGAACGCCAGTCTTCGCGTACCTTGACAAACAGCTCCAGAAAGACGCGCGTACCCAGCAGGCCTTCAATCTCCTTACGTGCTCCGGTACCGATCTGCTTCAGCATGGTACCGCCCTTGCCGATCAAAATCGCCTTCTGTCCGCTCCGCTCGACAAAGATAGCCGCGGCGATCTTTGTGACTGGCAGCTTCGGTGGTTCAACGATTCCTGCTGTCTTACGCGGCTTGCGCTGAAGGCCGGGCTCCTCCCAACTTTCGATGACGACGGCAGACGCGTACGGTACTTCTTCGCCCGTGAACAGCAGGATCTTTTCACGGATCAGCTCCGCGGCCAGGAATCGCATGGGCTGATCAGTAAGCTGGTCGGCAGGGAAGTAGCGCTCACCTTCCGGCAGTATGTTGACCACTTTATTGACCAGCAAATCTAAGCCATCTTTCTTAGCGGCGGAGATGAGAACGACCTCCGCAAAGGAGTATTTCTCTGACCAGTGTGTAATCAGCGGAAGCAGGTCTTCACGCCGGATCAGGTCAATTTTATTTAGAACCAGGATCACCGGGCACGTTACATGGCGCAGCAGACTGAGAGCAAAAGCGTCCTCCGCTGCGGAGAGTGCCTTCTTGTCCTCAGCAGGCGATGGCTGCCTGCCTTCAACACGCTCCTTCGGTTCGTGCAAGCGGTGCGTGGCATCGACCAGAAACAGCACGGCATCGCGCGACTCCAGCGCGTCATGCACCTCCTGCATCATCCGGCGATCAAGCTGGCTGCTTGGCTTGTGTACACCGGGCGTGTCTACGATGACGACCTGTGCGGCTGATTGCGTGGGCTGTGTTTTCGACTTTGCCTGCGCCGGTACCTCCAATACGCCAAGGATCCGTGTGCGGGTAGTCTGTGCCTTGTGCGTCACAATCGCGAGCTTTTCCCCGAGCAGGGCGTTCAGCAGCGTAGACTTGCCGGCGTTGGGCCGGCCGATGATCGCGACAAAACCGGAACGAAAGGGCATTCCGTTAGTGTATGGCCCCGACCCGCACTGCAGCGCGTCGGCTCTAGTTCTCCGTGGGATCAACGGGTGGCAGCAGGCGCACACGGACGCGTGTCACAAGCCGTGAGGTGGCTGCCAGTACTTCCAGTCGCAGGCCGTCGCTTTGGATCACCTCACCCGGCAAGGGGATGTGACCCGCCAATTCCGATACCAGGCCACCGACTGTTGTTGCTTCGAGATTTGTGCGCAGGCGGAGTGGCTGCTGATCGTCATCATCCTTTCCACTTGCCAGCAGGTCGCGTAGATCGGCGACATCCATGCTGCCGGGTACGGCAAAGGAACCGTCCGCTTCGCGCGCAGGGCTGCTGGAAGAGTCGTCGTCATGCTCGTCATCGATGTTGCCGACAATCGCTTCGATCAGGTCTTCGATGGTGACCAGGCCGGCGACTGCGCCATATTCATCGATCACAATGCGCATGTGCTGCTTTTCACTTTGCATCTCGCGAAGCAATTCATTGACCCGCTTTGGCTCGGGAACAAAGGCGGCGGGTCGTACGATTTCGCGAAGGGTACGGCGTCCCGCATCAGCGTCGGCAATCTGCAGAAGATCATGCGCAAAAGCAATGCCGGTAATGTCATCCAGGGTGCCGCTGTAGACCGGCACGCGAGAGAAGGCGTTGTCGTTGATCTTTTGGGTAAACTCCGCAATGGTCAGCGTCTCGGGCACGGCAAACATTTCAGGCCGAGGCGTCATCACCTCGCGGACCACCATGTCGCCAAACTCCACCACTGAGCGGACCAGCGCGCGGTCGCTTTCCTCGAGAATACCTTCTTCCTCGCCTGCTTCCAGCAGCGCATCAACACCTTCGTCGGGGTGTTCCGCTTGGGGATTGTCGCTGTGTTCCGCCAGGGATGCGATGGAAAGCAGCAAGCCAAGCAGCAGCGTGACGGGTAGCACAAGGTAGAAGAGCACCAGCAAGAGCGGACGAATGCGTCGAACCCATTCGCCACGCGTCCTTGCAAACAGTACCTGCGGCAGCATGCGGTCAAACAGGATGACGATCAGGGCCAGTTCCGCAATCGTTTCGGCATACGAGATCCAGTTCGCACCGGTATTGCTTTGGAACCTCTGGACACCCAGGAGGAGTGCAATCGAAGCAAGCGACGTCTGGCGCAGGATAGACGCGGAGAGCGCAATATTATCCCGCGACAAGCCAAAGCGCGGCTCCATGCCGTCTACCCAGGCATCCAGGTTGTCCTGGTACTCGCGCGCCAGGAACTTGCCCATCTCGGAGTACACGCGATCGGCATAGGCCGCGATTGTGAGCACGGCAAGCAGCAGCAGGATGACGGCGAATGCCAGCAGTGTCATCGGGCAACCCTAGCAGCTACTTTGCTGACCTTTACTGCCGGTTGGCTGCTGCCGCGTGTGGGCAGGGTTCGCTCGATTAGGCCGTTGGGCAGTTTCAGCTTCACGCGCAGTTCCGTCTCCTGTTCGCGCATTTCACCGGCATCCGCCTCGTGGTCGTACCCGGCCAGATGCAGCACGCCATGCAGTAGCAGAATGCGCAATTCATCCTCAAGGGTAAGACCGTGTTCCCTGGCCTGCCGCGCCGCAGTATCTACCGACACGGCAAGATCGCCAACCAGGCCTTCGGCATTGTTGCCAGCCGGGAAGCTCAGAACATCCGTGGGTTTATTCTTTCCGCGAAAGCTGCGGTTCAGGTCTTTTATGCGCAGGTCGTCACACAGCAGTACCGTGATCTCTCCTGTGATTCCCGTGGCCCGCTTGGCTCGAAGCAGGAAGCGTGCAAGGACCGGCTTGCGCAGTGCAGAGAAAGCGCTTGCGTTGCCGCTGTCGCTACTAGGGGGTTCAATGACGATCAATGCGCCTCACAAACAACAGGAGAGAACCGAAGTCCTCTCCTGCCATGTTACCGTGCTGTGCCTTTGCTCATTGCGTCTTGCGGATGTTGGCGGGTGCTGCCGGTTGCGATGCCAGCGATCCGTCGATCCCGGTTTCAGTCATGCCCAGAGAAAGCTGCTGCTCACGGTTGTGCGTGTCGTAAGCTCGCACAATGCGCTGCACCAGGTTGTGGCGCACCACATCTCCGTCTTCAAAGTGGCAGAATCGGATACCCTCAACGCCGTTCAGCACATTCAGCGCTTCCAGCAGCCCACTACGCTTCGGGTTGGGCAGGTCGATCTGCGTCAGATCGCCCGTGATGACGGCTTTGGAGTTCATGCCGAGGCGGGTGACAAACATCTTCATCTGCTCGTTGGTAGTGTTCTGCGCCTCGTCCATGATGATAAAGGCATCGGAAAGCGTGCGGCCACGCATAAAGGCGAGCGGCGCAACTTCAATGACGCCCTTCTCCAGCATCTTGTCCACGCGGTCCTTTTCGAGCAGGTCGTACAACGCGTCATAGAGCGGACGCAAGTAGGGATCGACCTTTTCCTGCAGCGATCCAGGCAGGAAGCCGAGCCGTTCGCCTGCTTCCACGGCGGGCCGAACCAGGATGATGCGGCTCACCTTCTTCGCCATCAGAACCGATGCAGCCATGGCAACCGCGAGGTAAGTCTTGCCAGTACCCGCTGGGCCGATGCAAAAAGTCATGTCAGACTGCTCAATCGCTTCAACATATTTTTTCTGATTGGGTGTGCGCGGATTGACCATACGCTTGACGCCTGTTGCTGTGCGCTGACGGCCGCTGTCGACAAGGGCTTTCAGGCTGGATGCGGGTTCGGCAATCGCGAGCTTTAACAGGGCATGCAGTTCCGGCCCGGCAAGCATCACGCCACTGCGACGAAGGCTGTCAAAGTCATTAAACAGGCGTTCCACCAGTTGCACTGTTTCCTGGCTTCCCTCCACCACCAGGCCGTGGGATCGGAGGTCGATCATCACACCCAGTTCTCGCTCCATCAACCGCAGGTTTTCATCGCGAATACCGAACATGGCTTCTGTGTTGGGCGTGATTTCAAGCGAGCTTTTTACCAAAGCGGACTAGCCTCCATGGGCGTGCGTGTTGTCAGTAAACAGGGGTTGGATGAAAAGAGAAGAGGAGTGGGGAACAGCAAGCCGGTACTGCCCACAGCCGTAGCAGCTGCGTGGGAGTGGTGCGGGATGGCGAGGGTCACCAATCGGCTCAAGTTGAATGGAGCATACTGCTGCGAAAGTCGCGTCGTCAAGGTGGAAAACCGTGACATAACGCGGCAGAGAACCGGGTTCAGGTACCAGGATGTGTGTAAAAGAAACCGGAGCCCGCAGGCTCCGGCCTGAGATGGAAAGACTGATCAGAAATTGAGCCGGCCTGAAAGCTGGATTTGACGCTGTGCACCCAATCCCACCTGGTTGCCGACTGTCGCAGAGTACGCACCGAAGTTTGTACCGGCTCCGGTAGCTCCTGTCAGCGTGAACGGAGTACCCGGCTGAATACCGCCCGAGGTGCCGCTCGTGGGAACAGCCTGTGCAAGGCGAACATTGCCGGGATTGGCAAAGTTCGCATGATTCAGAACGTTGAAGGCGTCGGCCGTGAACTTGAACTTGATGCGCTCTGTGAAGGCGAATTCCTTTGAGAGAGTGACATCAAGTTGGGCAAGATTGGGACCGCTCAGGTCGTTGCGGCGCTGGTTGCCGAAGGTGCCTGCCGCGGGCGTGGTGAAGGCAGCCGGATTCAGGTACTGTGTGCCGTTCTTTAGGTAAGGATTGACTCCCGGAACGCGGTTAGGACGGCGGATGTTACGGCTGTTGCCGCCACCGGGAACGTTCTGCACTGCCACAGTGCAAAGTCCGCCACTGTACACACCGCCGTTGTAGATGAAGGCAGGGCATGCCGCATTTGTGACAGGGCTGGAGAAAGTTTGGCCGGCTAACGGGCTGCCGCTTACTCCTACATACGCTACATCAGGCCGCGTAATCAGTACGTCGATCGGCACTCCCGAGCGGAAGTTGACGATACTGCCCATCTGCCATCCGCCGACAAGCGTGTTGCCCAAGCCGCCCAGATCAAACGCCCTGCCCTTGCCGATGGGCACATCTACCAGGGTGGTGACGTTCAGGCTGTGGCGAACGTCGTTGATGCCCCGACCGTATTCGCCCGTCTGGCCGTAAACCTGCAGGGGAGCCTGTGACGTTGTGGCTTCATTTGAACCCGACGACGTTCCCAGTTCCTTTGCCCAGGTGTACTGCGCACCAAGTGACAGACCCTTCGCGAAGCGGCGCTGCAGCGAGGTTTGCAGGGAGTGATACTGGTCCACGCCACCGCTTGTTTTGTAGTCGATCTCGGCAAAGCGGCCGCCGTACTGACGAACCGCCGTGCCTGTGCCGTTGGCGGCTGTGGTCACATTAGTGATCAAGTTAGTAATGGAGCGCAGGAACAGGTTGCGTCCGGTGGAACCCACATAGCCGATCAGCATCTGCATGCCGCCCGGCAGTTGCTGCTGGATGCTGGCGGTGTAGCTGGCAATCTTTTCCGGCACCTTGTAGTTCGGTGCATAGGCGCGCGGCTGGTAGCCCAGTGTCGGGCTATTAATGTTGTAGCCCGTGTACACGTCGGTCTGCGGGTTGATGGGGTACACCTTGCCGCTGGTGGCGATGCCGCCGGTGTTGGCAAACGTGCGGGTCACGCGGTCGTTGGCTTCCGGCTGGATCTGGTCTTCCGTCTGGCCGGGTCCGAAATACCATCCTCCGCCGACACGGAAGACCGTCTGGTCGTGCATGGACGCGGGTGCAAAGGTGATGCCCAGGCGCGGCCCGAAGTTCTGCGTGCTTTTGAACCAGTCACCACTGTAGTTCGTGATGATGTCGCCCCTGGTCATGTCGAAGAACACATCCTTGTTACGCGCCTCGTGCAGTGGCGAGTAAAACTCGTATCGCAGGCCGTAGCTCAAGGTAAGGTTCGGCTTGATCTTCCACTCGTCCTGCGCGTAGCCGATGTAGTAGCTCTGCTTCACCTGTGCATTGCCGCTCAGCCCGGTAAACGGGCTGGTATCGCTCAGGTTGCCATACAACTGGATCTGGTCCGGCACGTTGTTCTGGAAGTTGGCAAAGCTGTTGTAGGTGTAGGTGGTGCCGCCGATCTGGTCGTTGTAGAGCGATAGCGGACGGATCTCAACGCCATATTTCATGGTGTGATTGCCAAGAACGTAGCTGAGGTTATCGATATAGGAGTAGCTCTGACCGGTGTAGGGCGCTCCTACGCCGTTGAATGAGCTGGAAAGCGAGATGAGCGAGCCCACGTTGGTCAGGCCGGCGATGGAGATACGCGTCGCGCTTAGATTTGCGTTTGGGCTTGCGCCGGCAACGCCCTGTACGCGCATCTTGATGCCATTGAAGCCAAACTTTGTCTCGTTGAACAGACGCGGCGACCACACCTGGTTCAACGCCAGCACGCCGTTCTGCGGAACTTCCACCTGGTTGAAGCGGCTCAGCGATGCGTCCTGAACCTGAGACGACGTGCCTTGATCGCGGTTGTAACGCGCGTACATGTTGAAGCGGTCGTTGAAGTGATAGTCAAAGCGGATGTGGCCGAAGTCTTCCTGCAGACGGTTCTGGCCAACCGATATCACGCCGGAAGCCCCGTTGTTTGCAGTGGGGTAGGCAGCAAGCAGGGGCTGCAGCAGCGGATTGGTGATGGAAGCACGCTGCGCGGCGCTGAGCGTCGTGGAGCTGTACGGTACTGACCATCCCTGACGCAGACCCTCATATACCGCAGCGAAGAACAGCTTGTCTTTGATCAGCGGGCCGCCAATTGAACCGCCAAACTGGTTCAATCGGAACTTTGGTGAGTTGTTGGAGACGTTTCGGCGATTGAAGTAATTGCGTGCGTCGAAGAAATCGTTGCGGACGTACTCAAACGCCGAGCCATGCAGCGCGTTGCCGCCGCTGCGGGTGACGAAGCTAATCTGGCCGCCGGTGCCGGTGCCCAGTTCTGCCGGGTAATTCGAGGAGTCCACGCGGAACTCCTGCACGGCTTCAAGTGACTGCTGCAGACGGAAGAGCGAGGCAAGTTCACCATTCAGGTTACCCGGTGACGTATCAATGATGCTGGTGGCTTCTATGCCGTCGAGGCGGATGATGTTCTGCTCCACCGCGCGGCCAGAGAAGCGGATGTCGCCGAACTGTCCGCTGCCCGTGTTGGTAGCGCCCGGCGTCAACAGGTAAAGCTGCGAAATCTGGCGACCGTTGATCGGCAGTTCCTTGATCTCGCGCTCCGGCACATTGGCACCGATCTTTGCGGAAGAGGTGTCCAAATCGACAAGGCCGCCCGCGCTTACTGTCACCGAGGTTTCTGCGCCTGCCAGCGGCAGGGAATAATTCTGCGTCACTTCCTGACCAACCGCAAGCACCACATTCTTTTGTTCGCTACCCGCAAAGCCACTTGCCGTCACCCTGATGTCGTAGGTTCCGGGTACTAGCGAAACAGCGACGTAAAGGCCGCTGTCATTCGTGCTGACCGTTCGGGTTTGGCCGGTTATCAGATTGTTGATCGTAACGGTGGCATTTGCGACGGCCGCACCGCTTGGATCCGTGACGGTGCCGGTTAGCCGGGCGGTCGTTGTCTGCGCGTGCAGCGCACCGGCTGCAAGACACAGGGTAATGGTAGCCCTTGTGGGTAAAGAGAAATGGTCTGGCCTCATAACACCAGCATCACCGCCTGATGTTGCGTAACGGTGATGGAGATGTGAATGTCCGGTTACATCTGAACCGGCCCCGCAAAAGCGTTTGCAGCTGGACAAGTTCCGGTAAGCCGTTGCGGTATGTTGAGACTGGATGTGTGCCAGACCGCACCCAGGAGCGAAGTGTGAAGGTAGAGGTTGCAGGAGCGTTGGTAGCAGCTCTGCTGATGGCGAAGGCACTCTCGTCTCAGCAACTGAACGGCGCGGGTGCCAGTTTTCCAAATCCTATCTATTCGCGCTGGTTCACTGAATACGCACGAAGTCATCCGGGCATCCAGATCAACTACCAGGCCGTTGGGTCCGGGGCAGGCATACGGCAAGCCTCGCAGGGGATTGTTGATTTTGGCGCGTCCGACACGCCCATGACAGATCAGCAGATGAACGCAGCTCGGGTGAAACTCCTCCACATACCGACAGTGCTGGGCGCGGTGGTGCCGACCTACAACCTGCCCGGTCTGAACGGTACCTTAAAGTTCTCGGGTGACGTCATCGCCGACATCTACCTGGGCAAAATTACGCAGTGGCGCGATGTACGCATCGTGGCCATAAACCCGGGCATTAACTTGCCTGATCACGACATTCTGCCGGTTTACCGCTCCGACGGCTCGGGCACGACATTTATCTTTACGGATTTCCTCGCGAAGAACTCGCCTGATTTCCTCGCGCGTATCGGCAGGAATACCTCCGTCCGATGGAAGCTGGGTATTGGCCAGAAAGGAAACGAGGGCGTGGCGGGCATGGTGCACAATACGCCGTATTCGTTCGGCTACGTGGAGCTTATCTATGCGCTGCAAAACCACATGGCCTTCGGTGCGGTAAGGAACGCCTCAGGTAACTTTATCCGTGCTTCAACGCAGACCGTGAGTGCCGCCGCTGCGGCGACGGCAAAGGCCATGCCGGATGACTTCCGTGTCTCCATCACAAATGCTTCCGGAGCCGATGCTTACCCGATCGCATCGTTGACCTGGTTATTGATCCCAATCCAATCCCCGGATCCAGCAAAGGGCAAAATCCTGAAGGATTTTCTGCAATGGATGCTGCAGTATGGTGAAATCGAGGCAGCAGCGTCTGCCTATGCACCACTGCCACCGCTGGTTGCGATGAAGGTTGCAGATGCGATCCAGTACCTAAAATAACCGGTGCTAAATCGAGCATTCCAAGGTGAATTGACACAGCATTCACAAACCGCGACGTCTTCTGTTCAGCCCCGCCCGGTAATCTGGATGGGTGGTTACGTTTACCACTGTTCTGACTTCCTGAATGGCTGATTCCACTTCCACCGCAGTCACCTCGCCCGTTTCAAGGGCAGTTTTGCCCGGTCACCTGCCGTCGCTGGAGCAGCCCGTGCGCTTCGGTATCCGCGAGTACCTGGGCAAGCGCGGTAGTGGCAGCGCCGCGGACCGCTTTTTCGGCGGACTGATGCTGGCCTGTGCGCTCAGCATACTTGCCATTGTGGGTACGATCCTGTTTGTGCTGGTTGCCAACTCGCAACTTTCGCTACACGCATTTGGGTTCAAATTCTTCATTCGGGACGCCTGGAACCCTGTTTTAGGGGACTTTGGCGCGCTGCCGTTCATCTTTGGCACGCTCGCGACATCTCTGCTGGCGTTGTGCATCGCAGTTCCCCTTGCGCTCTGCGTCTCCATCTTCATCATGGAAATTTGCCCCAAGCCGCTGCGCGCACCGGTAGCATTCCTGACGGAGCTGCTGGCGGCGATACCCTCGGTGGTTTACGGGCTTTGGGCGGTTTTTGTGCTGGTGCCGATCATGCGAGACCAGCTTGGCCCCGTACTGGTCCGGACTCTTGGCTGGACGCACCTGTTTACCGGGCCGAACTTCGGCGAAGGTATTCTGACGGCGAGCATCATCCTGTCAATCATGATCCTGCCAGTCATCTCATCGATCACAAGAGAGGTGATGAGCGCTGTCCCCATGAGCCAGAAAGAGGCTGTGCTGGCATTGGGCGCAACCCGGTGGGAGATGGTTCGCATTGCGGTGCTGCGCAACGCGCGCATTGGCATTGTGGGCGGCGTCATCCTTGGCCTTGGCCGGGCGCTTGGCGAAACCATGGCAGTCACCATGGTAATCGGCAACAATCCCCAGATATCGAAAAGCCTCTTCACTCCCGGGTATACCCTCGCCAGTGTGCTTGCGAATGAGTTCACCGAGGCCACCGGAGACCTTTACCTTTCGGCGCTGATTGAGATCGGCCTGGCGCTCTTCCTGGTCACCCTGCTGGTGAATACGATTGCTCGGCTGCTGGTGTGGGCAGTGACACGCAGCGATCTGGTCAAGGCACACTGATGCATAATGCCGCGCCCATCCGCTCCAGCCGTGCCAACGCCGTGAGACGGCTCGCCACGAACAATGCCATGACAGCAGTTTCGGTACTGGGTACGGTGGTGGTGCTGGTGCCGCTGGTAGCGATTCTGGCGTACCTGATCTACAAGGGCGCCAGCTCGCTGAATCTGGCCTTCTTCACGCAGTTGCCGCGTCCTGTTGGGGAAGCAGGTGGTGGCATGGCTAATTCCATCGTCGGGTCAGGAATTATTCTGACCCTCGCCAGCCTCCTGGGCATTCCCATTGGCATTGCGGGTGGCGTTTACCTTGCTGAATATGGCAGCGGAAAGTTCCTGGGCGGCGTCATTCGCTTTGTAGCCGATGTGCTGAACGGTGTGCCATCGATCGTGGTAGGCATTGTGGGCTACACGCTTGTTGTGGTGCATCAGCGTCACTTTTCCGCCTTCGCGGCCGGCATCACACTGGCCATCATGATGGTGCCCACCGTTACGCGGACCACTGAAGAAATGCTGCTGACGGTGCCGCATTCCATCCGCGAGGCTGCCTATGGCCTGGGCGTGCCGCGCTGGCGGATGATCCTGTCCATTAGCCTGCGAACAGCGCTGCCGGGCATTATCACCGGTTGCATGCTTGCGTTTGCGCGCGTGGCGGGCGAAACTGCTCCGCTGCTGTTTACGGCGTTTGGTAGCCAGTTCTGGCCGCGCCACCTCAATCAGCCTATGGCCGCACTGCCGCTACAGATCTTCACCTACGCCTTGTCTCCTTACGATGAATGGCATCGCCTTGCCTGGGCTGGCGCGCTGGTGCTGATCACTATGATCATGGTATCCGTCGGTCTGGTCCGGTACGTGACCTCGCGAGGCACGCTCAAGGGAGGCAATTAGTGGGACTCGACATCCGTGTCGAACATTTAAATGCCTGGTATGGCCCGACACACACACTGAAAGATGTCGATCTCCACATTCCCGCGAATCATGCCACTGCGCTGATCGGTCCCTCGGGTTGCGGCAAATCGACCTTTGTGCGCTGTTTGAACCGCATGCATGAGACAAACCCTGCCGCGCGGGTGGAGGGTTCGGTGTGCATGGGTGAGATGGACATTTACCGCGACGCGTCGCCGGTGGAGATTCGCCGCCGTGTCGGCATGGTGTTTCAGCGACCCAACCCTTTTCCGACCATGTCGATCTACGACAACGTGGCCAGCGGCCTGAAGCTGAACGGCTTTCGCCGCCGCAGCGTGCTGGACGAAGTGGTGGAGCGATCCCTGAAGCAGGCCGCGCTGTGGGATGAGGTAAAAGATGATCTGCGCAAGAAGTCCGGTGCAAGTCTTTCAGGCGGCCAGCAGCAGCGGCTATGCATCGCGCGTGCACTTGCAGTTGACCCAGAGGTGTTGCTAATGGACGAACCTGCCAGTGCGCTCGACCCTGTGTCGACCTCGAAGATTGAGGACCTGATCTTCCAGTTGAAGAATCAGTACACCATCGTGATCGTGACCCACAACATGCAGCAGGCGGCGCGCGTGGCTGAGAACACGGGCTTTTTTCTAGCAGGCAAACTGGTGGAGTTTGACGCGACACACAAGATCTTTACCAATCCCAGCGATAAGCGGACAGAGGATTACATCACCGGGCGGTTCGGCTAAGTTTCCATGGCTCAAAACCGGTTGCTTTGCAGGGTGGATTCACCTATGCTAAGAAGCTGAGGCGAGTCCTGTTTCGCCACAGGCGCCTATCTCCAGCACTTTGCGTGCACACATCAGATTTCGGTTCAGCCTGCGAGTTTAGCGGCGGCCCACAAAGAAAGAGTTCTCTTCATGGCAAATCATGTCTCGTCCCTTAAACGTTCCAAGCAGACGCTTGCAAAGACTGCCGTAAACCGCTCGAACCGTACCAAGCTGCGCGGCACCCTGCGCCTGATGCGCGAAGCGCTGCTGAAGGGTGACGCCACGGCAGCCAAGGAGCTTTACCGCTCGACCGCCTCTATCCTGGACAAGAGCGTTCAGAAGGGCGTGTTGCATGACAATACGGCCTCGCGCTATAAAAGCCGCCTGAATGCCCGCGTGAAAGCGCTGGTCACAAAGGCCGCATAGTTCGTTCAACCATAGAATCAACAAAGGCATGGAGCTTACTCCGTGCCTTTTGCTTTTAGACTTGCGTTAAGGCCGTATGCTACCCACTGACCCTGTCAATTTGCCCCCACATGAAAACGTCGTCCGGCGCGAGGAGAAGATCTCGCCGGTTAAGCTGGCAGCGATGCAGTATGCCATTGCGGCTGTGCTGGTTATCCTGATGATCGGCCTTTGGCGACTGCAGGTACTTGGTGCCAGTAATTACCGCGTGTTAGCCGAAGCGAACCGTGTGCGCAAAGTTCCGATCCTTGCACCGCGCGGACGGTTGTTTGATCGTGAGGGCAGGTTGCTGGTCGACAACTACACGTCTGTGACCTGCTTTTTGCTGCGCGAGCAATTGCACGACGCCGATCTGCCGCTGATTGCGGATGGCCTGCATCTGCAGCCAGAGCAGTTGCAGGAGACGCTGCATCACTTCCAGTACGCGCCCAAGTACCAGCCGATCCCGCTGAAGCAGGACATTACGCCGGATGAGCAGGCCTTTATTGAGGCGCACCGCAACGAACTGCCGGAGTTGGAGACGCTGGAACAGCAGCGGCGGCTCTACCCGCGCGATGGCTTTGCAGCCCACCTGATCGGCTACGTGGGCGAAATTTCCGAACAGGACCTGAACCAGCCCAAGTACGCTTTTTACGAGCCAGGTGACGTGGTGGGCAAGTCAGGCGTGGAGCAGGCGTATGACTCGCTGCTGCGTGGCGCGGATGGTTCGCGCGACATGGTCGTGAACAGTCACGGGCGCGAGGTCGGCCGGCTGGGTGAGGAACTGGCAAAACCTGGGCAGGACCTCAGGTTGACTGTTGACCTCGACATCCAGACCGCTGCGGAAAAGGCCATGGAAGGCAAGAATGGAGCCATGGTCGCGATGGATCCGCACACCGGCGAGATCCTCGCGATGGTATCTCGACCCAATTACGATCCAAACGAGTTTTCTGTGCGATTGTCCCGCACCTACTGGAACAAGATCATCACCGATCCGGAACATCCGCTCTTAAACAAAGCGATCCAGGCGCAGGTGGCACCGGGTTCGACCTTCAAGATCATCATGTCCGTCGCCGGCCTGGAAGAGGGCGTGGCCCGCACCGAACACGTGAGCTGCGGTGGTGGAATGGACTTCTATGGCCACTATTACCACTGCGATAAGCGGCATGGCGGGGTGGATATCGATCATGCCATCCCGTGGTCGTGTGATGTTTTCTATTACGTGCTGGCGAATCGGCTAGGCATTGACACGATAGCGCGCTACGCGACTGCCCTCGGTCTGGGTCAGAAAACGGGAATAGATCTGCCCGAAGAAGCCAGCGGAACCATGCCTTCCACGGCCTGGAAGATGAAAAACTTTCACCAGCAGTGGTATGCGGGCGAGACGATCTCGGTCGGCATCGGCCAGGGAGCTGTTACTGCAACGCCGTTGCAGATGGCTCGTGCACTCTCGGGCGTAGCGAGTGGGGGCGCGTTGAAGAGGCCACACGTGCTTTCACCGGACCAGGTCCCGGCAGGTGAGCGGGAAGCCTTCCGTGAGACCTTTGCTGGATCGGGTGATCGGAATGTTCCTTTGCAGCCAGATAACTGGCAGACGATCACGGAAGGCATGGCTGCAACGACGACCACCGGAACGGCCTTTGCGTCACACCTGGAAGGCATCGACTTTGCCGGAAAAACCGGTACCGCACAGGTCATGAGCCATGATGCTCTGGCTCGGACGAACAAGGGCAAGAAGACTCAGCCGAACTCCTGGTTTGTAGGCATGGCTCCGCGGCGCAATCCTGACATCGTGGTGGCCGTACTCTGGGAAAACGGTGATTGGGGCTCGAACGCTGCAAAGCTGGCTGCGCAGGTCGTATCAGCCTTTGTGGATAAGCAGAGAAAGCGTGACGGCAACCTTCGGCTTGAGCAGGTCAGTGTTCCCGCTGCACCGGAGACCCCCACAAGCGCCCACGAGCCGACAGCGACTGTTCCTCCTGCAAAGCGGCAGGATAGGCCTACGAATGAGCCGGCTCCCACCGCAGTGACGCTGCCGCTGAAGCCGAAGGGTGAGCCGGCGGGATGACACGGCTTTCTTCCTATCGCGACTTTGACTGGATACTGCTCTCGTTTGTTCTGCTGATGTCCATCTTCAGTGTGGTCGAGATTTACTCTGCAACACTGCATACCAAGTTCCACGGCTTTCACACGAAGCAGCTTGAATTTCTTGCTTTAGGCATTCCGCTGATGTTTGTGATCTCCATGATTGACTACCACTGGCTGGTGGAGATGGCGAACTGGGCGTATGGAGTCAGCCTGGTATCGCTCCTGGCCGTGCTGCTGGTTGGACGCAAGGTGCTGGGCGCGCGGCGGTGGGTAGGGCTGCCGGGCGGTGTGCACTTTCAACCGTCGGAGTGGGTTAAGCTGGTGCTGATCCTTGCCTCGGCGCGGTATTTCTGGGGACTCGCGAACAAGCCGGAGCTTGACTGGAAGGATATCGGCAAGGCTTTTGCCATGATCGGCATTCCCATGTTGATGGTGCTGAAACAGCCAGACCTTGGGACCGCGCTGACGTACAGCCCTGTGCTGCTGGTAGGTTTGTTCCTGGGCGGTATCCGATGGAAGCACGCAGTCATTCTGCTGGCTACGTTCGCCGTGCTGGGCGTGGGCGCGTGGAAGAGCGGCAAAGTCCTTAAGCCGTACCAAAAGGCGCGGCTGACCAGCTTTCAACATCCAGAAGACGACCCTCGAGGCAAAGGGTATCAAGTGCAGCAGTCCCTTATCGCGGTAGGTTCAGGCGGCATCTGGGGCAAGGGCTCAACCAAGGGAACCCAGACGCAGGGTGATTTTCTGCCCATACCCTACACAGACTTCATTTTCGCCGCGCTGTGCGAAGAGCATGGCTTTGTCGGAGCTGCAGTCGTTCTCCTGCTGTATTTCTTGATCCTGATGCGACTGGTGCAAAACGCTCAAATGGCCAAGGATGCACCTGGCACGCTGCTGATCATGGGGGTGGCGGGCGTCATGCTATTTCAGATTGCGGTCAACGTGGGGATGGTGGTCGGAATGATGCCGGTCACCGGTATCCCGCTGCCGTTGCTTTCTTATGGCGGATCCTCTGTACTATTCACGTTTCTTGCACTCGGTATTGTCATGAATGTCCGTATGGGCCGTTTCGTGAACTAGGTTCTGCTGGACCAACCGCGAGGCTTGGTGCACAATAGGTCCAGCTTCCTCTACGAGAGCGCTAACGCTGCGTAGGGGGAAATTTCGCCGCTCAAGCCGTGCGCACAGGTCGCCGGAGCGGTACACAAAGTTTAGCAGCAACTACTTACGATTCGCCGGCAAGGGCAACTAAGTCAGCTGCGGCTGGGTAGAGATCTGAAGACGAAGTAGCACCGGACGGCAAACGGCCCCGCCTGAAGTCAGGCATGAGCGGTCACCATACCCGAGGCAAATCGGAACGAGGGCAGCATGCGGCACCAGACGTATCCAGGCACACGGCCACCCGGCGGGCGCATAGCGTCGGCAGGGCATCGTCCGTCTGAATGGAGCGCAGGTCAGCCCGCAAGGTACTTCGCTACAGAGATTTCCCATCTGCGGTTCGCGGTCTAGCGCATAGTTTCGTGCTTCCGTGCTGACGAATGCCCTTGTTCCGGCGACAGGAACAGGCAGGCACTATGTCGAAGGAAATCTACATCTCTACTACGCCGCATGAGACGCGGCTCGCCATTGTTGAAGACGAACAGCTGGCTGAAATTTACTTCGAGCGCGAGAATGAGTACACACTCGCGGGCTCCATCTACAACGGCAAGGTAACGCGCGTGCTGCCTGGCATGCAGTCTTCCTTTGTCGACATCGGATTGGAACGCGATGCATTCCTCTATGTCACGGACTTCATGGAAGAGCAGGGTGACGCTGCTGACTTCGATTCCGATGGAGGATCCCGGCGTCCGGCATCACCCGTAAAGGACGTTACTGCCGACGCGACTCCTGCCCGCGAGGGAAGCCGAGAGCGTGGTGATCGCGGTCGAGGCCGTCGAGAGGACCGCTCCGAACGCCGGGATGTGAGCCATGGCAATGCCAGCCCGACCGCGGAAACAGAAAGCACGACTTCGTTCGATGAGCCTATTGCGCCAGCCCCGATGAAGTTGGCTGGCGGGGTAGAGACGGATGAGGAAGGCACAGGTAGTCGTCGCTGGCGTGGTCGCCGTGGCCGCCGCCGCGGCAGGGGGCTGCGCGAAGATCAGCCGCTTATGACCGGAACAGGCGCGGATGTTACCGAATCGCAGGCTGAAGGAGACGCTGCCGAAGCGGATTTGGAACTCGGCTTTGTTGAAAGTCTGGATGCTTCTGCGGCGACCGTCGAGACTGACCTTTCCATTGAACCCCGCGCATCTCAGGCGCAGCCACGAGGACGTGACGAGCGCGGCAGTCGTGGCAGAGACCGCCACAATCGGGAACGCGGTCCACGGCGCGAGGCGGACCGTCCCGCACCGGCATTCGATAACAGCTATGCCGGTTACCTCAACGACGATGCGCAGTCAGAAGCAGGCGGTGAGCCGGTTCTGCTACCGGGCGAGTCGATTCGCAAGTATCGCGATCCCGCAATCGTGGCTGCAGAGGACGAAGAAGCAAGGCGTAATGCACCACCGCTTCCGGAGACGAACCTGGTCGCCGCGCCCTCCATTGAAATCACCGGATGGGACGGTGGCGCTGTTCTGCCGGGCGAGACGCTTAGCCGCAGCCGTAACCGTGGGCAGGTGCATGCAGATAATGGGAGAGATGGCCGTACAGACAGATCCAGAGGCATTTTCGACCCGGGTACTGTAGCCAAGTCCCCTCTGGCTGCTTCTTCTGCCGAATCCTTTCAACCACCAGTGGTCACACCTGTCGCAAGCGAAGGCAATTTTCCAGAGGCGGTAGCTCCCGAGGAGCCAACGGGTCTCACAGAATTGCCTGCGCACAGCGTCTATCAGGATGCCGTTGACGTGGCAGCTACTGCCGATTTGGGAGCGCTCCCCGGCGACATGGGTACGGATAGTCTGGTGGAGCATACCCTCGACGCTCCAGAGCCGCTCGCCGGGAACGAGTACGAGCCGGAAGAGGGTGCCAGCGTAACTGTACGGGATACAAGTCGACGAGATCTGCGTCGGCTCGAACAGCCCGGTGAACCGGCAGCTGTAGACGCTCCCACGCAGAAGAATGCAGTCGATGCGGACGGGGAGATGGCCTTCGGCCTACCGGACCCGACTACTTACGATTTGAATGCAGCGGCGGAAGAAGACACGCCAGAGCATCACTCCACGGTAGAGCCGGTTCATATTGAATCGCCCGCAGTACCTGAACCCGGCGAGCCGGAGTTCACCAACCTGCATGCAGACGGGGAAATGGTTTCCTTTGCGGAACCGGGAGTAGTAGAAGCCGAACCCTCCGGACTGCTGTCACAGCAGGATCTGCCGGTGTCGGCTGATCACATGGCTGGTGAGGGTGCGTATTCTCCTGCAGGTGAAGACCTGCCCTCGGCTGCTGAAGAACTTTTCAACGTTGGGTCCACACAGGCTAGTAAGGAACCTGAAATCCACGCTTATGGCGACGGCGACTTCCACGAAGAAGAGCTCGATGAGGAGCTTGACGGCGACGAATATGACTACCCGGCCGCAATGGCGAATGCGGAAGACGGTGAAGTTGAGTACGAAGAGGAGACTCTGGATGACACTTCTGATCCGGGCTCTGTGCTTCACGAAATGTCTCAGAACGGCCCCGAGGCGGAGGAAGACATAGACGAGCGGGAAGACACCCTTCCAAATGCAGGTGGATTTACTGAAGCCGATTTCGGCGAAGATCCAGGCAGCGACGACGAGGGTGACGCGCAGGAAGAGACAACAGGAACGGTCCCCAGTGGTGGGGATCAGCGCCCGCCTCGTGACAGCAGCCGACGCCATACAGCAGGCGGGGGGCGGGATCGTCGCGGAGGGCGCAACACCCAGGACCGTGGACGCAGCGGGCGCAGGCAAAGCATGCAGACGACGGATTTGCCTGCCATCAACGAGCTGTTGAAGCCAGGCCAGGAGATCCTTGTTCAGATCGCAAAGGAACCCATTGCAAAGAAAGGTGCGCGAATTACTTCGCACATCGCCCTGCCGGGCCGTTTTCTGGTGTTCATGCCGACGGTGAATCATACCGGAGTGTCCCGTAAGATTTCGTCCGATGAGGAGCGCCGCCGGTTGAAGTCTGTGCTGCTCTCAGAGAAGGGCGACGCCCAGGGCGGCTTCATCGTTCGTACCGCGGCAGATGGTGCCAGCGAAGAGGAGTTGCGCAACGATCTGCGATTCCTCATCCAGATGTGGACGGACATCAAGACGCGGTCAGAATCGTCGAAGTCACCGGCGCTGATCTACCACGATCTCAACTTGGTGGAGCGCATTCTGCGTGACCAGGTGACGGATAACTTCTCCGCCATCTGGGTCGATACGGAGCAGGAATACGAGCGCGTGCTCCGCTTTCTGCAACGCTTTCAGCCCTCTCTGGTCCGGCGCGTCAAGCTCTACACCAAGGAGACGCCGCTATTCGAGCACTTCGGCGTCACGGCCGAAATCGACAAGGCACTCAAGTCCAAAGTATGGCTGAAGTCGGGTGGATCCATCGTGATCAACCAGACGGAAGCCCTGGTGGCCATCGACATCAACACGGGCAAATACGTCGGCAAGACGGCGCGCCTGGAAGACACCATTTTGAAGACGAACCTTGATTCCATTCCGGAGATCGTTCGGCAAATTCGTCTGCGCGACCTGGGTGGCATCATCGTGATCGACTTTATCGACATGGACGAGCGCAAGAACCGTGCAAAGGTGATGCAGGCGCTGGAAGATGCCATGCGGACGGATCGCGCACCATCAAAGATTTTGCCATTCAACGATTTCGGTTTGGTCATCATGACGCGTAAGCGTGTAAAGCAATCCCTGGAACGCACGCTGTGTATGCCTGACCCCGTGACCGAGGGTACCGGCATGATCAAATCGCCCATCACTATTGCAAACGAAATTTACGTTGAAATGCGCAAGATGCACCGTCACCTTGAAAAGACCGACGTTCTGCTGCGTGTGCATCCTGAGGTGGTAAAGACGCTGAAGGCGAACGGCGGCAAGCGCCTGCAGGAGCTGGAAGACATGACCCGTAAAACGATCCTTGTGAAGAGTGATCCTGCGCTGAGCCCGGAGGCCTTCGATATCCATTAGTGGGGTGATGGGCCATGGGAGTAGCTCATGGGCTACTCCCGCGCTCCAGTTCGATCAGCGACGCAGAACGGCAGTTATCGCACTGGCGTGTAAAGCGTCTCACAACTTATAGCCGAGAGTCGTGTCCCGACAGATGAATCTGCCCGCATAGGAGTTCTTACCGTTATGCCTTCTTGCTTCAAGACTTTGATCGTGCGAACTTGCCTATTACTGCCAGCGTTCACGCTTGCGCCTCTGCTTCACGCGACAGAAACGGCAGCCACATCAGGCACGCCCGCCAGTTTCACCACGAGTGCAGCGGTCACAGATCCGACACGCGGGTTCCGCTACCAACCGGACGGCATCAGCAGCAGTTCCGAGGCTGTCACTGAAGAAATCCCCTCCACTTTGCTGAATGCTGAGCGTGATAGCTTGGCAGGCGGTGGTGGTCAACCGCCTCCGGGACGCCGCCGTTCCTATGGTCGTTCGCGCTACCAGGACCGTATGCACAACGCAGACGGCTCGAGCAAGATCGCCTTTGTGGCCGGGGCAGGACTAAACGTACCGGCTGGCAATACGGCAAAGTACTACACACCGCATTTGGCCATTGTGGCTGGCGCGGGAATCAACTTCAGTAAAGTTTTTGGCGTGCTCGGTGAGTTTCATTACGACCGCATGGGACTAACTGCCGGCTCCATTAATCTCGACTACAACAACACACTCGCGGCAATTGGTCCGCTTGGCGGAACTGCAAGCGATTTGGCAGGCTTCGACGCAAATGCTCACATTCTTGCGTTGACGGTAAATCCAATCGTCAATCTGGTGGGTCAGGGCCGCGTTGGTGCTTATGTGACCGGCGGTCTGGGGTTTTATCGTAAGACGACGAACTTCACGCTGCCGCAGTTACAACAGAATATTTATGGTGGTATTTACCAGCAGAACGTGACGTTCGATGGCTACTCCGCTAATGGTATCGGGTACAACGGCGGTGTTGGGCTTTCTTACAAGATTTCCGAATTTAGCAGCGAGCGTCTTTTCGTGGAGGCGCGCTACGAATGGCTGAATCTTGGAAAAAACAGTAACGACTTCTTTCCTTTCAACCGTCGAAATTCAGAGGTTATCCCGATTACCGTTGGTATTCGTTTCTAAGTGGTCTTCGGCATCTTCAGGAGGGCGTGCCCGTGGGCACGCCCTCCTGCCTTGCAGAGAGTTCCCAGCATGGTTCAGTTTGCAGTACTGAGTCTTCGTCGGCCTTGTGTTGCCGTAGCTTAGGAAAGGGCTGCACAACGCGCCTTAGGAGTTCTGTTGTTTTGTCGCCGTTCAGCCTACTTTCTCCTCCTGCTCAGCCCGACTTGTGCTGCTTGTGCCCAGAACCGGCCACCACTCGACACTGCAGACGCGCTCGTACAAAAGATCTTTCAGCGAACAGCCTCCATGGGCATGGTCGTTGCTGTTGTGCGCGATGGTGAAGTCTGGACAAGTGGCTACGGGCGAGTCGCGCCTGGTTCCGACCAGGTGCCGCAGGCAAACTCGTTGCTGCGTCTTTGTTCCATTACAAAAATTCTGACGACTGACCTCCTGGCAAAGCTGGTGGTTGACCGGAAGGTTTCTTTTGACGATCCCTTGCAGAAGTTCGCGCCAAATGGTGTCGTTGTCACCTCTTCAACGGAGCGCGGACCTGCTCGCAGGCCTGTCAATCTGGGCGATTTGGCGACACATACCGCAGGCATGCCGCGAGAGATTGCTTACCCGCCGCCTGGCGCGGCGCACTTTACATTTCCTGACTACGCGTTTCGCTGGCAATGGCTGCCCCACTTTCGCCTGCGTACTTCACCCGGGGATGCCGCGCATTACTCCAACATTGGCTTTGATCTGCTTGCCGACGCTCTGAGCACCGCCGCAGCAAAGCCCTACGCCCAACTTTTCCATGACAGAACATCGCAGCCGCTGGGCCTGGCCGACACAACGTTGTCGCCCACACCCGAGCAGTGCAGCAGGCTGCTTTCCGGTCCGCGTGAACCAGCGCAATGCACCGACACCCAGGCGGCTGCCGGTTCCGGCGGGATGTACTCAACTGCGAACGACATGGCACGCTTTCTGAAATATCTACTGTATCTACCGGGTGTTCCTGTGCACCAGAATGGCTGGTCAACCGGGATGTATCTCGATCCGGAATACCTGCGCAGCGTGCAGGGCTTGGGGCACGCGGGATTGGCGACAGGAATTGGCGTCGGATGGATCGAGATCAACAAGACCTACGGCGAGTCGCGCATTGTGGAAAAAACAGGCGGCGGGGCCGGCTTCCAAACCTATATCGCGCTCAATCCCGCACGCCATGCAGGTATCTTCATTGCGCGGACAGATGGGCGCGGACGTGGTGCGGCAAACATGTTCCGTGAGGCGAATGACGTGTTGTTGACCATGGTCAACTTGCCGCCCGTGCCTGCAGATCCGGACGATCCAGAGCGGGAGCGTACCGCCGACGAACTTCGCGCAGCGGCAGGTAATCGGCGACCTCGTATAGCGCGCGACAAAGCAGCGCCTGCAACGCCGGCTTCCGGGCAGGCACGCAGGCATGTCGCAAAGCCGCGGGGCATGGTCGGTGCAACGAAAAGGCCGCCTCAACCGGCAACGCCGAAGCGTGCCTCTACCCGGGTAACGCCTGCGGCTGGCAGGCATGTACGTGGACGGCGCTGAAGGTATGGAACCGTCAACTTTGTGAAACGACCTTGGCACCGTGGCTAAAACAGTGACCTGAGCACACCGGAATGCTGTACAGCGCCCTGCCACTGTACAGGTGCTGCATGCTACGCTTAAGACTTACGGATAAAACGACATCGATGAGCACTGAGACCCAAAAGTACACACGCAACAGCCCCTATACATCGACCATGCTGGTCAACTATGTTCTGACCGATAAGGATTCAGAAAAAGAGACCCGCCACATTGAGTTGTCGCTGGAAGAGGGCATGTCCTACACGCCGGGCGACTCGGTTGGCATTCTGCCGACGAACCGTGACAGTGAAGTGGAAGTGGTACTGAAGACACTGGGCTTCAAGGGCGACGAGCAGGTACTGGACTTCTTCAAGAAGCCTACGACTCTGGATGACGCACTACGCACCAAGCTGCACATTGGCAAGCTGACGCGCGGATCGGTCAACAGCTATGCAAAGATTGCGCCCGAGGGCACGCCGGGTCTGAACTTCCTGAAGGGACTTGCCGGGCAGGACAACAAGTCCAAGGCTGAGGAGTACGTTTGGGGTCGCGAGTTTATCGACCTGATTACGGAACACCCGGGCGGCATCACCGATCCGCAGCAGCTCTTCACTGTGCTGCAGCGCCTTACACCCCGTATGTATTCCATCGCCAGTTCGCAGGCGAAATACTCTGACACAGTGCATACAACAGTGCGGGTTGTGCGATACCACACCCATCAGCGCGATCGACAGGGCCTGTGCAGCGGTCACCTTGGAGAACGTGCGGAGGAAGGCGCGAACCTGCCGATCTTTCTGCACGCGAACGCAAACTTTCGCCTGCCTGAGGACGCATCGTCGCCGGTCATCATGATCGGTCCCGGCACTGGCGTGGCTCCGTTTCGCGCCTTTCTGGAGCATCGTCAGACGCACGGTCACACTGGCGAGAACTGGCTTTTCTTCGGTGAACAGCGGCAGGCATCGGACTTTCTCTACCGTGAGGAGTTTCATGCAATGCAGGCCGACGGTACGCTGACGCGCCTGGATACAGCGTTCTCGCGCGACCAGCAGAAAAAGATTTATGTCCAAGACCGCATGAAGGAGAACAGCGCGGAGCTTTGGAGCTGGCTGGAACGGGGCGCTTACTTCTACGTCTGTGGCGATGCCAGCCGCATGGCAAAGGACGTCGAGCAGACGCTGCTGGACACCATTGCCAACGGCAAGGATTGCAGCCCCGAACACGCCCAGGAGTACCTGGATGGCCTGAAGAAGGCGAAGCGATACCAACTGGACGTGTATTAGATTCTGATATAGGGAATGATAGTAAGAGCCAGCCTGCAGGCTGGCTCTTACTGCAGCGTGTAGAAGGTCTAAACGCGTTCTGTATCCGGCTGCCAGTTCACAATCGCTTCCTTAATCTGCTTTGGCGACATGCGCTCACTGACCGCACGGGCTGCAAGTGCAGGCGTCTCGGCTTCCGATGCAAATCGAAGAGCGATCATCTGCTGCATGGTCAGTCCCACTGGATTTATGCCGAAGTGATGCAGCCGTACATTTTCTTCGAGGCGGATGATGCGGTTCTGATTCTTCAAGGCGTAGCGGCGTGTTGCCGATGCGACTGACAGGATGGAAAGCGCAATGCCCAGCAGAAGCCAGTGCAATGTGTCGTAATGATGCACAACTTCCACAACCGCAGCGATGAACAGCGTCAGGTTTAGAACTTGAAGCGCAAGGAACGCTTTATCCACGCGCGTGTGATTCTTGTAAGTCTGCTGTTCTGGCATGTTTTCTCCGCGTTGTAAAGCAAGTCTCGCACGTTCTGATCCATTAACATCGGAAGTATGGCGGCAGGTGCTATAGGCAGGCGGGTTGGCATTCATCTTTCGACCAGCGGCGGTGTATGGACCGCAGTGCAGCGAGCGGTAGATTGCGGTGCGGAATGCTTTCAGATATTTTCTTCGTCACCCAGGCAGTGGAAGCCGAACGCCGTCAAGGACGAAGACGCTCAGAAGATGCGCGATCTTCGTGTATTGCATGGCATTGGACCGCTAACAGTCCACGCATCGTATTTGATCAACCTCTGTTCGCAGTCAGAGGTGGTGCGGACAAACTCCACGGCGGCATTTCGCGGCGAGGTGAAGCGTGCCCTGGCATTGGGTGCAGAGTTCCTGGTGTTCCATCCGGGTTCGTGGAAGGGTCTGTCACGTGGCGAGGCGCTACAGCATGCCGCGAGTAATATCGAGCGCGCAATCGAAGGTCTGGGTTGTCACGATTCACCTTTACGCATCCTGATTGAGAACACTGCAGGCAGCGAGTTTTCGATGGGTGGCACGCTTGAACAAGTTGCGGACCTGCTGCATTTGCTAGATCGATGCGCGCCTGTCGACGTTTGTCTCGACACCTGTCATCTGCACGTTGCGGGCTATGATCTGGTGTCTTCAAGTAGCTATGAAGAGACAATTTCGATGATCCAGGAGAGCTTCGGCACCATTCGTGTCAGGGTGTGGCACTGCAACGATGCCAAAGCCGAGCGGGGCAGCAAGTTGGACCGGCATGAGCATATTGGCGAGGGGACCATTGGCGCGCCCGCCTTTCGCCGCCTGTTGCAGGATCCTTGTTTCCAGCACGCGGCGTTTATTGCTGAAACACCGGTGGACGAGCCTGGCGACATCCTGCGCAATGTAAGTATGCTGCGAACGCTGGCAGCCTTTTAGCAATAAATGAGGCGCACCGCTACTTTTCTTCAGAACTGCCGTCTCAACCTGCGAAGTGAGAAATAATGATTGAGGTGTCTTGATGTTGAAGCGTCTGCTCTCTGCCTCCGTTTTGCTTGCAGCCATTCCGGCACTCTCACAGGGTGGTCCCGGTGGGCCAGGCATGGAACATGGTCCCGTGGGCTTTGGCGGCGCAATGCGCGCGCCGGTGACCAACGCACCTTACTCTGCGACATTCACCAGTTCTTCCAGCGAAAAGCTGCAGGACGGCACCATACTGAACCACAGCTCTAGCCGCATGGTTGCGCGCGACTCACTTGGGCGCACTCGCGAGGAGGTGACACTGCCTCCACGCGGCGGAGCGGAGGCATCAGCCAAGCCACGGACGATGATCGTCCTTCTCGACCCTGTCGCACACACGGTAACGCAGCTACGCACCGAGCAGAAGGTTGCCATCGTACATTCCATGCGGCAGCCTGGGGAAGCGGCAAGGCACCATGGTCCGGGCGGACCAAATGGCGCGCCTGCCAGCGGGCCGGATGGCAGTGCGGAACCTGGCACACAGGCTGACCACTCCTTTGGACCGCACAAGGACAGGAATGTAGTGAGAACTGACCTTGGTGCAAAGACGATCAGCGGCATTGTTTCGAACGGAACCCGCGTGACTCGTACGATTCCGGTGGGTGAAATCGGGAATGCGGCACCAGTCATCTCGACGCATGAGGAGTGGTTTTCTCCCGACCTGAAAATCGAACTCAGTCGAACTGACGTCGATCCTTTTCATGGAACACGCACAACAACGGTTTCTGCACTGTCGAAGGCGGAACCTGCCGCGTCGATGTTTCAGGTGCCGGAAGGCTACACCGTCCGTCAGGCTTCAGACCACGCGTTTGATCGTCGAGGTGCTGGTATACCACGCCATGCTGGAGACGCTCCACCACGATCAGCAGAGGGAGTATCACCGGCACCAGTGTTCTAACTTTGCTGTACAGCATGTAAACAGGAGGCAGCAATGGCTGTCTCCTGTTTGTTGTGCCGAAGGCACCCGGTTTACTTGAAGACGACAGTGTCGTATTTGCCGTCTAATGATCGGGAGCGTGCTGGGTGCAGGTAGTGAAAGTTGCATGTGCGGGAGTGTTAGCTGCTGGACTGATTGGAGCAATTTACGCGCAAAAAGCTTTCCGCGAGTACCCTTCTGTTGAGTACGGGGAACGCTTCCCGTTACCGGCAGACTGGCAGCATCAGGGTGAATGGACGTTTGCCCGCCTGATGTATCCTCCGGGTCCACTGGATGGCTATGCCGGTCGCTTCGATGGTCCATGGCAGGAGGGCCTGTCGCTATGGACGCAGGATTATCCGCGGGCTGACCGCGCACTGGCTAACGCAGTCCGGCGCCTGACTCGTACTGACGCGCGTTCTGTGGAGCAATCCGTGAGCCTAGATGATGGCGATGAAATTTACAACTGGCCGTGGTTATACGCGGTGCAGGTCGGCGAGTGGGGCCTGACGCAAAAAGAAGCGAATAAGCTTCGCGATTACCTTTTACGAGGCGGCTTTTTTATGGCTGATGATTGCCATGGCTCACAGGAACAAGCCTTTTTCGAACACACCATGAAGATGGTCTTTCCGGAACGCGAACTGGTAGATATTCCTGATAGTGATCCCATTTTTCACATGCTTTTTGACCTGAACGATCGCTTTCAGGTGCCCGGTGCGGAACACATAAGTACTGGCCATAAGAAAGATGGTTATGTGGCGCATTGGAAGGGCATTTACGACGACAAGGGCCGGATCATGGTGGCATTCTCCCTCAACTCTGACCTGGGTGATTCGTGGGAGTTTCTGGATGAAACGCGCTACCCGGTGAAGTATTCGACCTTGGGAACGAAGATCGGCGTTAATTATGTGCTGTATGCGATGACGCATTAGTTATCGGTTCTGAGCTTCTAGGTGTTTAGTCCTGGGCTGGAACGGAGAACTTAGAACAGATAAGTAGAAATGCGGGGTCTAGCAACTTGTGATCGTAAAGTTTCTTAGTCCACTTGACTTAGTGCGATGCCCACAGTTTGTCGGCAGAGTTACAGGTGGTTTCCAAAGAGCAGTCTGCGCACTTTGGTTTGCGTGCTTCACAGATCTGCCTGCCGTGATGGATGAGTTGATGGGCAAAGTCGATCCATTTGCTTTCCGGGATGCTAGCCATCAGGTCGCGTTCCACTTTCACCGGATCGTCATTTGTTGTAAGTTCAAGCCGGCGTGACAGGCGTAGCACATGCGTGTCCACCACGACGCCGGACGCTATCCTGTACCACGACCCCAGGACAACATTACTGGTTTTGCGAGCAGCCCCGGGAATGCGCAGCATCTCGTCCATGGTCTGTGGAACTTCACCGCCGAACTCTTCGACGACAACCTTTGCGGCGCCGACCAGTGACTTCGATTTCTGTCGGAAGAAGCTGAGTGATCCAATGAGGGGCTGGATGGCCTCCGGTGTCGCCCCAGCCATTGCATCTGGAGTGGGAAACTCGTGGAACAGGGCAGGCGTGACCATGTTGACGCGCGCGTCGGTGCACTGGGCAGACAGGATCGTTGCCACCGTCAGTTCCCACGCGTTGGTATGGTGTAGCGCACATACCGCGTCCGGGTAGGTTTTTTGCAGCGCGTCCAGAATGGCTGTGATCCGCTCCGGTGCAAGTGGCTTTTTCGTTTTGCCACTGTCGCGCTTTGCGGACACGGGCTCTTCTGCCGCAATCTGCCGTGCACGTATGCCCTTCGCGGCTGCCGGAGACAAGTTTGCCGCAGCCTTCTTTCCGGCTGCGGCGTTTGTCTTTGTCGTTGAAGCCTTGACCATCGTCAACCTAACCGGTCCAGCATCTCCTGCGGCTGCAGCCGGACGCACGAAAAGATGGGGAAATCCTTAAGCGTGTACAGCGAAATCTCTGTCTCGCGCAGCTGCTGCACCAAATCGACGAAGTCCTCAGGAAAGTTGGTTTCGAATGCGACCACAAACTCCTGATCGTCGATGCCGAACGAATACGTTGTGTTGAGCTTGACGCGAGGGTAAGCCAGGCCGATGCGGATGTGCTCGTCCATTAGGCGCTTGCGTTCTCCCATGGAGAGCAAATACCAGGGGCGAGTCTTCCAGAACGGATAGACAAAAATGTACTTGTGGCCACCGGGGCGGATGGCACCGCGTCCTTCGCCCTCACTCTCGTCTTCGCGATCGATCTGGTACTGCGAACGCTTGGTCATGGAGAGAAAGTTGTGCGGCGTCTCCAGGTAGCCTCCAAGCGGCGTAGCCAACAACTCAGACCGCATGCGATTCATCTCTTCCACGGAATAGCAAATAGACCAGACGCACATATCCGCATCGCCACGCGTGCCTACTGTGGAGTAGGTCATGGTGAGGAACTCGCCCGGTTTGTTCCACCGCTTAATGACGTCGACAAACGCGGCCTTTTGAACAGCTTTCTCTTGCGCTGGAAGGCGCTTCCACTCCGGAAGGATCTTGTAAAACGAAAATGCAACAATCTGTCGCTTGACCGGCGCGCCGCCGTGCGTGGCTGGTGCGGAATCATAGCCGGATTGCGGACGGCCGCTGGTTGCAGGTGCAGTGGGTGCTGCAGGTGAGGGTGTCACAATGTGTGCGGAACTGGTTTCAGGTGTCGCGGTCTCAGCCATAAGCAAAGGATAGAAGCCGAAACGCTACGCGGCAAGCAGAGTGGGCGATTATGGCAGATATACTCAGACGACCCCAAATGACCGAAAAGATCATCGACTTCCTGCTGCCCTTTGTTACCGGACTGATTTCGGCGATCGGCTACCCCGGCGTAGCGCTGCTCATGGCAATAGAGTCAGCATGCATCCCGCTGCCCAGTGAAATTATCATGCCGTTTGCTGGCTACGTGGTGTACCAGGGCAAAATGAACCTGCTGCTGGCTGCCACGGCGGGCGCTATTGGCTGCAATTTGGGTTCAGTAGTGGCGTATTGGATTGGCGCGCATGGCGGACGTCCCCTCGTGGAGAAGTTCGGACGCTACGTGCTGATGAGCCATCGCGATCTGGACCGGGTCGACCATTACTTCCAGAAGTATGGCGACATCACCGTGCTGATCGGGCGTCTGCTGCCGGTGGTGCGCACCTTTATCGCACTGCCTGCGGGCATCGCACGCATGCCGCAGTTCAGGTTCCACGTCTATACTTTTCTTGGTTCATGGCCCTGGTGCTTTGCGCTGGCCTATGTCGGCACGAAGGCCGGTGCAAGCTGGAACGACCCGAATAGCCGCCTGAAGCACATTCTGCACAAGGCGGATGCAGCGATACTTCTGTTGCTGGTTGCTGGCATCGGTTGGTTCGTGTGGTCACACCTGAAGCATCGCGGCAATCAGGCTGAGGCATGATGACCCCCGGCATGAAAGCGCACACGGTATGCCTCCCCCTCAACACACGCGGGCAGTACGAGGATGATGTGCATCATCGACGAGGTCGAACAGATACCGGCGAGAACACAGCCGACGCCTACCCGAATGCTCTGCTGCTGCATCGTAAAACCACGCTGCTAATGATCAACGGCAGATTGAGCTTGGAACCTGGCAAGGTATCTTCTATGCCGAGTTTACGGCAACGAGCGAAGCACGTCATCTTGAAGGTGCTTGGCGTGACGAAGTCGAAAGCTGCTTAGGCTGCAGAATCGGTTTCGCCGTCTCGACGACATCTTCCTTCTTTGTGTCTGCACTACTGCGTAGCAGCACGATGTCAACTCTTCGGTTTTCCGCGCGTCCCTTCTCCGTTGCATTGTCTGAGACGGGGTGAAACTCTCCGTACCCTGCAAGCGCAAAGTTGGCCGGTCCTACCGAAGTTTCACGCATCAGAACTTCGGCAATTGCAGCCGCCCTGGCAGTCGACAACTCCCAGTTCGAGCGGAACCGCTCCGTGTGGATAGGCTGGTCATCTGTGTGGCCTTCAATCCGCAGTGGACCTTGGGGCAGCGAGGCTGCAATCTGCAGTAGCAGCGGCATCGCGTCTGCACGAACATCGGCTGATCCCGACGAGAAAAAGCCCGCGCTGTACAGCGACAGCGTCAATCCATCACCGGTTTGGTGCATCTTGATCAGGCCTTTTTGCACCGCAGGCGCAAGTGAATGTTCCATGGCATGCCGCTGCGTGTCGGCGTCGCCCGGTATGCCGCTGCCTGGACCTTTGCCGGTCTGACCAGTAGGCGTCTCGATTGGAAGTTCAAGTGGCTTGGGTTCGCCAAAGGATGTGCCTGCTCCCGGTGCCAATGGCGGCGTCTCGGCATGCGCGTCGAAGATACCTTTTTGCTGAAAGGCTGTTTGCATGGCCTGCGCCATTTTGGCTGTCTTCTTTTTGTCGCTGACAGACGAGGCGAACAGCACAACAAAAAAAGCAAATAGGAGGGTGAGCAGGTCGGCATACGATACCAGCCAGCGCTCATGGTTAACGTGCTCTGCATGCTTCTTTTTACTCATGGTCAAGCCGCCTTGGCAGCGTGTTGGCTCGAAAGGAACGTGCGCAGCTTAGTTTCAATCATGCGTGGGTTTAAGCCTTCCAAAATGCTGATCACGCCTTCCAGCATCATCTCGCGCATCATCACATGTTCCTTGTGACGTATCTTCAGCTTGCCCGCGGCAGGCAGACAGAAAAGGTTCGAGAGAGCCACCCCATAGATAGTTGCAACAAAAGCAACGGCAATACCTTTCCCAACCTCGTCAATGTTGTCGAGATGTTGCATAACCTGGATCAAACCCAGCACGGCGCCGATGATGCCAACCGTGGGAGCGAAACCGCCGGCAGACTCGAATACCTGCGGAATCTTCTCTTCCATCTCGGACTTGTTATCGATTTCAAGCTGCATGATTTTGCGGACTTCCGACGATTCAGTGCCATCCACAGCGAGCATTAATCCCTGCTTCAGAAACGGGTCTTCCACTTTGGCAAGGTCACTGTCCAGCGAAACGATGCCGCTCTTGCGGGCTTTATTCGCGAACTCAACAATCTGCAGCAACATCTTTTCGCCGTCTGCACCCTTGTGCATGAAGACGCCCATGACGCCTTTCAGCGCAGCCAGAAAGATGTTCATGGGGAACTGCAGCATAACCGCTCCGGCGGTTCCGCCGACCACGATCATGGCAGCGGTCAGCTGGGTTACCTGCCCCATCTTGCCGCCCTCCATCATCATGGCACCAAGAATGGCTACAAGGGCAAGAACAATGCCGGCAACGCTTGCGATGTCCATACGTCTTCCTTGATCTCCGTATCAGTTAGGAGCGTGTTGCGCCCAGCGCGTTATAAGCCGAAGACGCTGTAAGGGCAGAAGGCCACGCATGCTGCAGCACTGACGCGCGGTATAGCATAGTCCGTGTCAACACGTCGGCACAGGTCTCCAGCACAATCAGCTTCTCGCCTGTAACAAGCGTCAGCGTGGTATCCGGTATGGCTTCCGCATGCTTGATCAGGTCGCTATTGACCAGCATCGAATGGCCGTTCAGCCGTGTGAGTTCAATCATAGGAATGTCCTCCGATTGCCCTATCGGCGCATGACTGTTCGCAATGAGGACATACACGGCAGACGCATGCCATCGCTGCGGTTGGATGAAGAGCACACTCTTTTTAGGCGCGGTAACAAGTACGTGATGCAAGCTGCGTCACGTACTGAAACGGATCAACCGAACTTTTCCTCATGTGCTACAACGTGTCGCCGATAGGTGGTGTGAGCGCCAAGCAAACGGCGTAGAAGTCAATTCCAACGCTGAAAAGCAGGAGCGAACACATGTCCCTCGGTGTACTCAACAACATCTCCGCTATCTACGCGCAGAATAACCTGAGCTCGACACAGGCCAGCCTGTCGAAGACACTGCAGCAGCTCTCATCGGGCTCTCGCATCAACTCCGGTGCGGACGACGCAGCCGGCCTTGCGGTTGCTGATGGCCTTGCCGCAAACACCACCGCGCTGGCGCAGTCGTCACGCAATGCAGCGGATGCCACAGGCCTGCTGCAGACCGCGGACGGAGCCCTGTCGCAGGTAACCACGTTGCTGAATCGCGCTGTGACCCTGGCGACGCAGGCTGCCAACAGCACCCTGACCACCAGCCAGATTTCATCGGCCAATCAGGAGTATCAGAACATCCTGACGCAGATCGGAAACATCGGTGCAAAGACTAACTACAACGGCTCCGGTGTATTCAGTGCGACGGCAAAGTCGTTCTTCGTATCAGACGGCACGCTGGCCGGATCAACCACGTACAGCGACACAGTGGGCGTACTGACCAGCGCCAGTATTGGCACCAGCGCGGCCGTTGCAACTTCTGCATCCGTCAGCCTTACGTCTCCCACGGCATCTTCTTCCGGGGTAGCCTCATCGACGACACTCACGCTTGGTGCGACTTCACACACGGTGGCAGGCACACTCAATCTTGCTGTGGGTGCGGGTGCGGCACATTCGATCACCGTGGCTGCAGGCACATCACTATCGGCGCTTGCTGCGCAGATCAATGCAGACACCACCTACTCTGGCGCGTCGGTCACGGCGGCGTACAACAGTGGAACCGGCGTCCTCACAATTTCTGGACCTGCCACCGCTAGCAGCACGCTGGCAACAACCGGCACCACTTTGACAGATACAACTCCGGCGACAGGTGTTGGAGCGGGCGTTGACTTTACGAGTGCTTCTATCTCCACCATCAGCGCGAGTTCGGCCAAGGATGTATTGAACGCGCTGACCACTGCCATCGGCGACGTTGCTTACCAGCGCGGCACGATTGGTGCAAACATCAACCAGCTTTCGTCCGCACAATCCGTCGCTTCCAACGAGCAGACGAACCTGACGGCAGCCGAAGACAGCATCCGTGCTACGGATTATGGACAGGCGGCTTCAAACCTGTCGAAGTATCAGGTGCTGAGCCAGACCGGCATCAGTGCTTTGGCCCAGGCAAACAGCGTGCAGCAGGAAGTTACCAAGCTGTTGCAATAGCTTGCTGCGGCATTTGGCGCGGGCGGCCTAAAGGCTTGCCCGCGCTTTTCTTATGTTTGGCTAATTCGATCTGTCTCGTTGCGGCGCGGCACATGCAATGGAACAGCCAGGAAGAGGACGGGCATGGCGGTAGTAGGTATCAGTTTCGGTTCGGCTACGGGCGGCACGGGGTTCGACGTTACCGCAACTGTCGGCAGCATCATGGCGAACATGCGCCTGCCTGAGACTGCATGGGCTGCTCGAACGACCGCGCTGCAGGCGCAGGATACAGTCCTAAGCAGCCTTGGATCAAACCTCTCTGCCCTGTCCAACTCTCTTGCGTCCCTGACCGCGTTCGACGGAGCCTTTGCCCAGAAGGAAGGTGCGGTCAGCAACAATTCTGCTGTTGCACTGACTGACGCAACGAGCGACGCAACGGCTGGTGTGCACACATTGACGATCAAACACCTTGCGACCACAAGTGCACAGTACTCTTCGCTTGTGGGGAACGGTGTCACCCTTACCGGTAGCTTCAGCTTTACAGTGGGAGGCGGAACCGCACACAACATTGCGTTGAACCCTTCAAACAACTCAGTAAATCATCTTGCAGAAGCGATCAATAATCTGGATGTGGGCGTCCTTGCCTCTGTCGTCAACGATGGCAATGGGTCCCGGCTTTCGCTGGTAAGCCGAAACAGCGGAGCTGCTTTCGAGATAGCGTCCGACACTAGCGGGTTATTCGATAGCACTGGCAATGCTGTCACGTTCACTGAATCCCAGGCAGGGACGGATGCGGCTTACACGCTGGATGGCATCGCACTTACAAGTTCATCCAATACGATTTCATCCGCACTCATCGGGGTGACGTTCCAATTACTAAGTCCAGTAAGCAGCGCCGTTACTCTTCAGATTGCAAATAATGCTTCCGCGATTGCTACCGCAATGTCCGGCTTTGTGACGGCCTACAACGCGCTGGCAACTGCCATGTCCACACAGGAAACCAAGGATGCATCTGGCAAGGCGCAGCCGCTGTTTGGCGATCAAACCATGTCACTGATTCAGTCACAGCTTTCTACGGCCCTGGCGTTCGCAACCGGCAACAGCGGGCGCACCAGCAACCTGGCGCAGCTCGGCATCAGTCTGGATACAACAGGGCAACTTCAACTGGATACACACGCCCTGTCACAAGCGCTCTCCAGTAACTTCACCGGAGTGGCGAACTTCTTCCAGAAAGCAGGGGACTTTGGACAGAAGCTCACAGGTGTCCTGAGTCAATTAGGCACTGATGGCAATGGTGCACTCGCCTTGCGCACAGAGCAGAACACCGCTGAAGAACAAACACTGGCAGACAACAAAACCAATCTCGAGGTGCGGCTGGCGTCTTACCAGGCCAGCCTGACCAGCCGACTAAACACTGCAAATGAGATTCTCCAATCCATACCGCAGCAGCTGGAGCAGACAAGGCAGATCTACGCGGCTATCACTGGGTACGGCAACAACAAATAAGTCAGAAAGAGATCTAACTTCATGAACTACCAGGAACAGGCACTGACAGGTGCTACCGGCGTTGATCTGATTGTCTCTTTGTATGACGGCTGGGTGCGATTCCTGTACCGGGCCGTTGCAGCGGTTGAGGCGGACGACGTCATTGAGAGGCGTTACGCGGTCAAGCGGTCTCTTGATATTCTGATGTACCTTGAAGCTCGTCTGCGACCAGATATAGGCGGTGCTCCTGCAGCCGCGCTCTCTGATTTTTATGCGGCGATGTTCACCATGACCCTGGAAGCGTCACACGCTGCATCCAGCCAGGATCTTCAGGCGGTGATTGCATGCGTGCGCAACGTACGGGAGGCGTGGGTTGTGGTCGCCCGGGACCCCGCCGCAAATCGGGTTCTGCCCCGGGAACTGCGCACCGCAATCGAGCGGCTGCCAAGTACAGCGGCTGCTCTTACACCCCAACTTCCTGCGACTGCTGAGCCCCAGGCGCAGCGATGGAATGCGTAGCATTCCGGGGACCTGAATTACTCAAGAATCTTCGGAGTTCCTGTGTTTTGCGATGGAGACCACGTCAGGATTTGTGCAAGGTCGTTGAGAGAAGTGCTCACCGTCTAAGCAAACGATTCGATTGATATTCCTTCATTCAAGGCTTGATCTTTTCATGCACGCAATAGCCGGTACCCGACACATAAAGCATTGCAACCATTGAGGAAACTCACCTATGCCAGATCGCGTCTACTTATACACAGAACGTGAAATGGCAGACATAGAAGCCTTTCCGTTGAGGTGTTGCGTGAGCAAGATGCTGAGTTCATGGAAAGAGATCGCCCACTTTTTTGGCAAGGGTGTGCGTACCGTGCAGAGATGGGAGAAGACTCTTGACCTGCCAATTCATAGGCCTCCTGGAGCCCCAAGCAACGTTGTGCTTGCGCGTACAAGCGACTTAGAGGAGTGGATGCACCGCGGCCCGGTAGCCCGCGCCGTCGGTGAAGAGATGACCGTGCAACCAGCTTCGACTATCGTGCTATCGGCTGTGTCAGCTCTGGAGTCCGAAATTGTTGATTTGGCAAGCTGGGCGGGCCTGCAGGTACCTAGGCCCGAAGAGGCATCTTCCGCAGAAGATAGAATTACAGCAGTGACCATGGTCGTGAACCAAGTGCGTGTCATGCTCTCATCTAGCCGAGAAGCGCGCGCAGCATAAGTTTCCTGTCTTTTGTTAGTTGTTTCAACACCTTGCCTTCTTGGCAAGGTGTTCTGTTTTGCGGCAACGTATCATGAGGTATAAGGCGTTGGTGCGCCAGGGAGCTGATCGATATGGCGTATCGCGATCTTCGCGACTGGATTGCGAAGTTGGACAAATGCGGTGAGTTGAAGCGGATTCAGGTTGAAGTGGATTCCGAGCTCGAGATGGCCGAGATCGCGGACCGGACAGCGAAGATGGGGCGTGGCACTCCAGAGTCAGGCGGACCGGCGCTCCTGTTTGAAAAGGTAAAAGGTTACCCCGGTGCCCGTGTACTGATGAATCAGTTCGGCAGCGAGCGCCGTATGCGCATGTCGCTTGAGACAGACTCCCTCGACAAGATTGCAGGCCGCATTGAGACGCTGCTGAAGCCGCAGATGCCGTCCGGACTGATGGACAAGTTGAAGATGCTTCCGATGCTTGCGGAAATCGGTTCGTTCTTCCCGAAGGTAATCGACCGTCGTGGTGCGTCCTGCAAGGAAGTGATCCACATCGGCAAGGACATCAAGCTGTCTAAAATACCGATCCTGAAGACATGGCCCGGTGACGCAGGCAAATTCATTACGCTGCCTCTTGTCATTACCCGCGACCCCAAAAGTGGTAAGCGAAACGCTGGCATGTACCGCATGCAGGTGTATGATGACCGTACCACGGGCATGCACTGGCAACGGCAAAAGAACGCGGCGGAGCAGCTTCGCGACCGTCTTCGTGCCTCGGCTACTACGGGGGCGGAGCGCGTGAATTTGATGGCAATTACCGGTGGCGGAACCACAGCAGCCGGTGACAGGGCAGCCAATCTGCCGGGCGTGACACTGTCGCGCATTCGTGGCGAACGCATGGAGGTAGCGGTCGCCATCGGTACCGATCCTGCGATGACCTTTTCAGCCATCGTGCCCGCACCACCCGAGATCGAGGAATACCTTATCGCTGGCTTCCTGCGGCAGTCGGCAGTAGAACTGGTGAAGTGCGAGACGAACTCACTTGAGGTACCTGCCAATGCGGAGTACATCCTTGAGGGCTATGTGGAACTCGGGGAGTTGCGCAGCGAAGGCCCGTTTGGCGACCATACTGGCTTCTACACCATGCCGGAGGAGTACCCGGTTTTTCATCTCACCGCGATCACGCACCGCAAGAACCCGATCTACGCCC
>CAXTFT010000002.1:43591-57012 GCA_964243585.1 uncultured Terriglobus sp. | reverse complement strand
CGATGCGGCCTGCGTCCTTTGTCGCCTGGCGCTGTGCGTCGTTGAAGTACGCGGGCACGGTGATCACCGCACGCGTAACCGGCTGGCCGAAATAGCGTTCCGCGTTGCGCTTCAACTGGCCCAGCACCAGCGCGGAAATCTGCGGCGGTGTCAGCACCTGGTCGCCCACCTGCAGCCGCAGCACTTCGTCGCTTTTCCCATCCCCGGCGATTTTGAACGGGAACAGCGCCAGTTCGTCGCGCACATCGTCCAGGCCGCGGCCCATCAGCCGCTTTGCGCTGTAGACCGCGTTGCCGGGCTCTGTCAGCAGCGTCGCGCGTGCACCGTTGCCCACTGTCGTCTGGCCATTTGCAATGGCTACAACTGACGGCACAAGGGACGACCCATCCTCGCTCGGGATCACAACCGGCACGCCACCTTCAAGAAAGGCGACCAGTGAGTTGGTGGTGCCAAGATCGATGCCGACAACGCGATTCAGTTCTGCCATGAGTCTTTTACCCTTTGCGCATTGGATGCGCGGCCACGCGCACGGCTGCGCCTCCTGCGATTTTGCAACTGAGTATCGCCCCTCCTGAACAATCGGGCGTACGATTCCGCACATGGTCCCGAGCAGCAATTTGGTCAGCGTAATCCCGAGTGTTCTCTACCGCGTTGCGAACGCGGGCATCACGTGGCTTGTCGCCGTGCTCGGCTTCCGGGAGCATTCGGTGTACCGTGACAAATCCGGCGTGGTCGAACACGCGGAGCTGCTGTTTGGCGAAGGCGGCATGCTCATGCTGGGCACCGCCGGTCGCAATCCAGAGACCGCCGCGTGGAATGCATTGCCCCGCGAACTGGACGGCAAGTCTACCGGCGGCGTTTACCT
Organism: uncultured Terriglobus sp.; assembly: GCA_964243585.1. Classification (GTDB taxonomy): domain Bacteria; phylum Acidobacteriota; class Terriglobia; order Terriglobales; family Acidobacteriaceae; genus Terriglobus. Next base: position 56,147 of record CAXTFT010000002.1, on the reverse strand, counting down.
GATCGTGCCGGACTGCACGCCCGTATGGGAGCGCGCACAGGCAGCCGCAACCGAGGTGCTCATGCCACTGCGGACCATGGACTATGGCGGCCAGGCATTTACTGTGCGCGATATGGACGGCCACATCTGGTCGCTGGGCGAATACAACCCGTGGTCCGTACTCTCCTTTTAGCTTATTGCGCGCGGCTATCCCGGGCCTTAATCCTGGCCTCATTCATTTTTTGGTAGAAGCTTTCATAGTCACCCTTGGCTTCGGCAGAGCGCAGCGGCTTGACCCGTTCCACAAGTATCTCAACTGCATCCGGCTGGTCGCGCAGGATACCTATGGTTTCAGCGATGTACTCATTCAGCGGCATTGCGGCAGGATCCGTCTTCTGGTGTTCGCCGGTCAGTTCCGTCTGCACATAGGGCGGCACAATCTCGATGACCTGCACTGCAGTGTCTTGCAACTGGTAGCGCAGCGACTGTGTGTACGAGTGGATAGCGGCCTTGGTAGCGCAGTATGTCGGCGTCAGCGAGAGTGGCACAAAAGCCAGTCCTGAAGTTACGGTCAGCACCGCTGCAGATGGCTGCTGCAGGAGGTGAGGCAGCAGAACGCTGTTCAACCGGATGGGGCCAAGCAGGTTTGTGGTGACGGTGGCTTCCGCTGTCTGTGGGTCGCCTGCTTTCAGGTCCTCTTCCCGCATAATGCCGGCGTTGTGAATAACGGTATTCAGCGCTGGATATTTTGCAATCAGGTCCTTGCCGAATGTTTTCGTCGCGTCGGCATCGTCGACATCGAACGTCTCCGCTGCCATGCCGGGGTTAGCCGCAATCACTTCATCCAACACGTCCCTGCGGCGTCCTGCGATGATGACTTGGTTGCCAGCCTTGTGGAAAGCCTCGGCAAGCCCGCGGCCAATGCCGGAGCCGCCACCCGTGATAAGTACCGTGTTGCCTGTGATCTTCATAGAACTCCCATGCGCTAGTCGAGCGCGGCGTTAACGTCTCGTACTAGATTGCGGAGGTACGACCGCCGATTCAGCAGTGCCAGCATCTCGTCCTTGGCAGCATCTTTTGCGCCATCGTCACCGATGTCCACGGCGGCATCCCAACTGGTCCACTCTGCTTCCAATTGCGCCTGCGAAGCGTCCAGCAGGCCGGTGAAGTTGGCTTTCGCTGCTTCCAGGTCCTTGCGCAACTGCGGGTCGTCGTCTCCACCAGCCTTGGCCATCTTCATCTCTTCCAGCTGCATATTCAGCTCAAAGGCCTCCTCCAGCAGCTCGGGCGGGACAATCTGCTTCTTCTCGGTGCCGGAAGCCCGGGCGGATTCGGTCGCCTTTACGGACTGCTCCTCCATCTCGACGCCCTCGGTGTGCAGCAGGTATTCCGTACGGCGGATCGGGTCGCGCAGGGTGCGGTAGGCGTCGTTCAGCAGCGAAGACTTCTCGGTAGCGGCGGCCTGTTCGTCCGCGGGCTTCGACGCGAAGTGGTCCGGGTGGAACTCGCGCGACAGCCGGTAGAAATTCTTCTCCAGCGCAGCGGTGTCTAGACCCAGCTTTGGCGGCAGAGAGAAGACTTCGAAGTAGGTCATGCGTGGTGTGATGCGGAGTGGGAGTGATTGGCCTGCTGCGTCTGCATACGGGCTGGTTAAACCTATAGTGCTAACCGCATTTGCACGCCTGTTCCGGGCTGCGCCGCAGCAGGCGCGCCAGCAACAATGCGATAAACAGCAGCCCGGCAAGGGTCAGTGTCACCTCGTATGTGGAGTGACCGATGGTGACACTTGGACCGCCATGCACTTGGTTCCCGCTGGCCCAGAACAAGGCTAAGAGTGCGGCAGCAACGGCACTTTGCACAAGTAGCAGCGCTCGATCTGCTGCATTGCGCAGGCTGATAAGGGCACCCGCAAACAGCGCAAGCGTACACAGCAGGAACGCGAGGTTTGGGAGTGAGTGATTCCCCGCAACCATCAACGAAGCCATGCTGCACTCGACGACAGCAATAAAAATCAGCAGGGAAGAGGAAGTTACGCGCAACGCACGCGCCGCCGGCCTTTCAGCAGCCGCGCACGCGGTCATGGTGTTCATGCGGGAACGGCGATTCGTTCGGCGCGGGTTGTAGGTAGAGGGAGCGGCAAGCCGTCTTCGGCCAAACCGGCAAGGTGCACCACAATACCATCACGAATGAGCTCTTCGGCTTCGGCGAGTGTGTCGCCAACGACACCTAAGCCCGGCAGATCAGGCGCGTATGCTCCCCAACCACCGTCTTCAGCCTGCTCGTAGATGACAAGGTATTCGCGCATATGCTAGCTCAAGCCTGCTTGCCGAAGAATACTCTTCCGCGTGCCTTCCGGTACATCTTTGCCTGGCTTACCGGCAATCGTCACTCGACCGGACTTCTCCGGGTGCTTGTACTGTTGATGGCTGCCGATCGTGCTGTGCAGCCTCTAACCGTCCTGCTCAATGAATCTCACAAGTTCTCTGTACTTCACTGTTCCCCCAAGTATTACTGGCTAAGCACCGACAGTAAAATGCCTCAAAGCACAGGCTTTGAGGCGTATGGGGATCGAATACCACTTCCGAAGGTCAGCCTAGCTTTGAAGCGGGGTGCTGTCAAATCAAGCCGTGAACGACGAACCGCAGCCGCAACTTTTCGTGCTGTGCGGGTTGATGAAGTTGAAGCCCTGGCGCATCAGCGTCTCTTCAAAATCAAGCACCATGCCGCTCAGGTACAGGAAGCTTTTCGGATCGACAAACACTTGTACTTTATCGCCATCCTGGCTGTACACGTAGACACGATCGCGCTCACGCGGCTGCGAATCGAAGCGGATGTTGTAGGACAAGCCGCTGCATCCGCCGCCGGTGATGCCGACTCGTAAGCCACCTTGCTCGCCGTTGACGCTCTCTTTTGCCATGGCCGAGCGAATGCGCTTCAAAGCCTTCTCTGTCACCTGAATGTTCAAGGCCTTGGCGTTGTCCGGCGGGGCAGAAACGGGCGGGGCGACGGGACTGGAGTAGACGGGTACTGCACCAGCCTGAGGCGCAGGGGCGCTCATTTCGCTGCTAGTGGTCGAACTGATTCCAACTATAGACATTGATATCTCCTAGGGCAGCCAATGCTGGCCTTGCACAAAAGACCCGCTCTCTTCCAACTGCAGATGCAGCATGGAAGAAAGCAGGTCCTTCGATTCACTCAGGATGACGAGACTAGTGCGCTGCGCCAGCCAGCGCTGGCTCGGACTCGGCAACGTTGTTCTTCTTCTTCCAATCGCCAATGGCAGCGCGGATAGCATCTTCTGCCAGCACGGAGCAGTGGATCTTTACAGGCGGCAGAGCCAGTTCCTTCACGATTTCGGTATTTGAGATCGAGAGCGCTTCGGCAACCGTCTTGCCCTTGACCCACTCCGTGGCCAGCGACGAAGAGGCGATGGCAGAGCCGCAGCCGAAGGTCTTGAACTTTGCGTCCTCGATCACTTGCGTGGTCGGATTCACCTTGATTTGCAGGCGCATCACATCGCCGCACTCAGGAGCGCCAACCAGGCCGGTGCCCACCTCTGCGCTGCTCTTGTCGAGTGTGCCTACGTTGCGGGGATTTTCGTAGTGATCAACTACCTTGTCGCTGTATGCCATGGTGGTTCTCCTGTTGAGCGAATGCGTTAGGTGAGATGCTTGCCGGTCTGTTGCTGACTCGCCGGCTCAAACTGTGTGAGAAGCCAGACCTAGTGCGCGGTCCACTCGATCTTGGTGAGGTCGATACCTTCCTTCACCATTTCGTACAGCGGGCTCAGTTCGCGCAGCTTAAGGACGGTATCAATCATCTTGTCCGAGACGTAGTCCACCTCTTCCCGGGTGTTGAAGCGACCCAGACCGAAGCGGATCGAGCTGTGCGCCACATCGTCGCCAAGTCCCAGGGCCTTCAACACGTAGCTGGGTTCCAGTGTGGCGCTGGTGCAGGCCGAACCGGACGACACCGCGATGTCGTTGATGCCCATCAGCAGGCTTTCGCCCTCGACGTAGACAAAGCTCATGTTCAGGTTGCCGGGCAGGTGGTGCTCCATGTTGCCGTTGACGTGAACGTAGTCCAGCGCCTTCTCAAACTTGGCCTTCATGTAGTCGCGCAGGCCGGTCAGGCGAGCGGTCTCCGCTGCCATCTCGTTCATGGCAATCTCGCACGCCGCGCCCAAACCGACAATGCCGGGGACATTCAGCGTACCCGAACGCATGCCGCGCTCGTGACCGCCACCGTCAATTTGAGCATTCAACTGCACGCGCGGGTTGCGTCGACGCACATACAGCGCACCGGCACCCTTCGGGCCGTACAGTTTGTGGCCTGTCAGCGAAAGCAGGTCGATGTTATCGCGCTGCACGTCAATCGGGATCTTGCCCGCTGCCTGCACCGCGTCCGTGTGGAACAGGACACCCTTGGCGTGGCACAGCTTGCCGATCTCGGCCACAGGGTTCACGACGCCGATTTCGTTGTTGGCGTACATGATCGTCACCAGGATGGTTTCCGGCGTGATCGCGGCCTCAATGTCAGCGACCGACACCAGGCCATCCGCCTGCACGGGCAGGTAGGTGACGCGGTAGCCGTTCTTCTCCAGGCGCTTGCAGGTATCCAGCACGGCCTTGTGCTCGGTCACCTGTGTGATGATGTGATTGCCCTTTTCGCGGTACATCTCCGCAACGCCCTTGATGGCGAGGTTGTTGCCCTCGGTCGCACCGCTGGTGAAAATGATCTCCTTGGGCGTGGCATTGATCAGTTTTGCAATCTGCTCGCGCGCTTTGTCGACGCCCTGCTCGGCTTCCCAGCCAAAGGCGTGGTTACGGCTGGCAGAGTTGCCGTAGATTTTGGTCAAGTACGGCAGCATGGCCTCCAAAACGCGCGGATCCAGCGCGGTGGTGGCGTGGTTGTCCATGTAAATGGGCAACTGGACACCCGTGTGCACGGGCGTGGTCTCCAACAGTTCAATTTCAGCGGCGAGGCTCATGTTCTCTGTTCTCCGTGGTGCGTTGCGAGCGAAAAGTGGTGCGTGGATCTATGTTTTAGGTACTACTGGAAGTCAAAGTGCGATGGAAACAAGCCCGCCGGCAACTGGTGAGGCAGTTGTGTCTCCGGGTTCTGCCAAATCAGCGATCACAATGCCGCTCAAGAGGTCTTTGATACTGTCATTCACCTTGCGCAACGGTTCTTTGATGGTGCAGTGACCGGCAAGGTCGCAGGTGCCGTGGATCGTGATGCAACTCGTGATAAATAGCGGACCGTCAATCGCTCGAATGACATCAAATGCATTGATCTCTTCCGCCGGTCTACCCAGGGCGTAACCGCCGTTGGTTCCGGCATGCGAAACCAGAATGCCCTGCCTGGCAAGCGTCTGCAAAATCTTCGCCAGCAACTGTGGCGGAATGTGGTATGCCTCGGCAATATCCTTCGCAGATTGTGCGCTGGCCGCGCCCGTTTTGCCCGAGACCATGGCCTGCTCGGCTAGGTATTTCAGGGCCATCAGGCCGTAGTCCGCTTTTTTGGTCAAACGCAGCATAGATCTGGGCAGCCAAAGTCGTAACTAGTCGGCCTATCACTAAGTGTAGGCCGGGGGAGAGGCACTTGCAATGGCAAAGGCCTCTTCTTTGATAACTTTTATTGTTCTACTGAAGCCAACAGCGCAAGACCGCCCCGACCTCATCCTTCCGCGCTGGACTCCCGGCCGCTCATGAGTGACTGCCACGCACTCGCAGCACGTGATATCAAGAAGCATGATTGCTGCGAGACCTTTTGGGGTAACTACCTATCGATTTCGCGAACGCGCGATCGGCGCATATCTTGTGATGCTAATCCTCGAACTCATCGCCGTTGGAGTGTGGCTCATCCACGCGAACAGAGACTGGGGTTATCCAGAGTGGCTCATCAACTACCAGGGCGGATTCATCCGGCGCGGGTTGGAAGGCGAGATTTTCAGACGGCTCTCGCTTCTGACCCACGTCGGCTCGTTATACTTCGTCGGCGCCGTTGCCATTTCCTGCTACCTGATCATCTTTGCCGTGGTGTGGCGATTGCTCGTGACCTCGCGTTGGAAGTGGTGGACGATTGCCTTGGTGATTTCTCCGTCAACCCTTGCCTTTCCAGTCATCTCTCGGACCAGCTTTCGCAAGGACATCCTGTTCTTTGCAGCGTTGGCCCTGTTGGTCGACTGGTTGCGCCGCCACGCCAACGAGCCGACTAAGGATAAGTGGTTAGCGTGCGTACTCAGCCTCGTAATGCCTGCCCTTATCCTGTGTCAGGAACCCGTCTACGTCTACCTGCCCTACTTTGCAGCTGCACTGCTTGTCTGCCTACAGTCGATCCGGCGCGCTGCCACGGTGTTTGCGTTGCCGGCCATCCTGGCCAGCGTTGCGTTCGTTGCGGTGGCTACCCACAGCGGTACCTACGGGCAAATGCAGCATATCTGCGCTTCGGTAGGTCACCCTGTGGTCGAAGACTGCCCAGCAGGCATACAAATCGTCGGCTTACCCGCGCAGGATGTGCGTGTTTTTATTCGGGACTATGGATACTGGAAACATTACCCGCTTTGCGTGCTGCTCAGCCTGATCCCGATGGTGGGTGCCTGGCAGGCGTTCTCACGCGAAAATGAGACACGGCGCCTCGCGCTGGTAGTCGTCACAGCCGCGTGCCTCGCCGGCCTGGGCTCAATCGCTGTGTTTCGCTGGGGGCTCGACTGGGGCCGTTGGATTAATCTTCATATGCTGAGTCTCACCCTGCTGATCCTGCTGATCGAAACCTACCGAAACAAAGAAGGCGGCGGCTTGCAGATGCAGAAGCGGAGCCCCGCGCTGAGTGCCGCGGTTGCACTTCTGCTTGTGGTGTACGCGACATGCTGGAGCATGCCTGGCGTAAAAGACAAACCGCTTTTTGGCTATCTCAGCTTGGCGCATCGGCTGCTGCATTGGACCGGATCGCTTACGGCCTAGAGGACCTGTTCAGGACGTATTCGGCAGGGCGCCAGTCCATGTCCTTGCTCGGCAGACTGCATGGAGCGCCAAGCAACAGGGCACGCAAACCTTGGATCAAAAGCCCCCTGCTTCAAAAAAGAGGCCAGGCTTGTACCCCTTTGGTAGTGGCGTGCCTAGGTGTTACCGCTGTGGTGCCGGTTCCTTGCTGATGCGGTCGGTCACGACCCATGCATACTGCGCCGCCGACAGCGGCGCCAGCCACGCAATCACTACCAGCAGCCAGTGGCACAGAGTCGTCAACTGCGGTGTCTGTCGCACCGCCGTTACAAGCACCAGCAGCATGGTAAAAATCTGCACCAGCGTGTTGACTTTGCCCACAACGCTGGGCTTGAAATCGCGCATGGTGTGCGTGACATACAGCAAGGTGCTGATCAGCAGGATGCCAAGGTCGCGCGCAAACACCAGTACCGTAACATAGAGCGGCACCAGGCCCATGTGGGTCGTGGTCAAAAATAACGTGGACAGCATCAGCTTGTCGGCAATGGGATCCAGGTATTGTCCAAGCCGCGTGCTCTGGTTTAGGCGGCGCGCCAGGCGGCCATCCACCGCGTCCGTCGCACCCGCAACCACAAACACCAGCAGCGCCACCTCTTCATGCCTGTCCACGATGGAGATGACAAGGAACGGAATGGCAAACAGGCGCAGCAGCGTTAAGAGGTTGGGCAGCGCGCGAAACTGGCGGAGCAGGGTCATTGTTTGGTCAGCCGGCAAACCCGGAGAGGCTGACAGGTATTGTAGCCACCACATCCGCCGTTCTGGCCATGTGGATCTCGGCTGCGCGTTTGCCCCATGACGCAGGGACAAGTACACTGAGATAGCGCCGCAGCTTTCCTGCGTGTGCACCACACCTGCGCAGGCGCGTAGCTCAGTTGGTTAGAGCGCTACCTTGACACGGTAGAGGTCTCCGGTTCGAATCCGGACGTGCCTACCATCCATCCCCCAAGATACTGTGTAGTGACCCGGCGAGATTGCTCCACGGGAGCGCGTGGCATGCGAACAATCCGGGCTGCAGGCGCAAGGGCATGTCGGGGCGAGACAGATCCGTTTGCGCAAACAGAAGCCCGGTTGTAGCAGTCGCCTAACAGTGTCCCGTGACCGCTATCAGCGGATCGCTTTTGGAGCCGTCCCGCAGTACCTCCGTGGTGATGTCGCGAAATCCGGCGCGCTGGAGGTACAGGCGTACCAGGGCGGCATGTCCATTGTCGTCGAGCGACCGCCAGATCGCCACTGCCTTGGTTGGAAAGCAGCGATTGGAGAAGCTGACGATAAAGGGCGCACCGGGTCGCAGAACCCTTAAGATCTCAGCAAACACTTCCAAGGGACGCTGCAGGTACTGGACACCGACGCAGCACAGTGCGGCGTCGCAGCTATTGGCTTCTAACGGCAGAACGGGGTTGCGGTTCAGGTCCTGCACATCTCTCCGGCTGAGTCTGGGATTGGCTCTAAGCTCCTCGGCGTTCATGCCCTGGCCGATCACCTCGAGAAAGGCCATCTCAGGGGGTAGATGGCTTACCCAGCTCGACATGAGATCAAGAAGAACACCTCCGTCCGGCAGGGTGGCTCGGTAGTGAGCGGTAAGCGCCCGGGTTGCCGCCTCGTCTATGTGTGTGACCATCCGGGCAGGCGCGTAGAACTCGGCATCGTCACCCGTGTCATCCTTGAGAAAGGCGGCGGGTGGCAGCTCAGGTAGGCGGTCGCTCATCTCTGCGTTCGTGTCTGCATCCCTCATAAATCGCCTTTCATGCACTCGATTATCTTCCCCGACGTGGTAGTTGGATAGCCCTGTGCAACATCCTTGTCGGCGTGACATGCTTTCCGCCGCATCGAATGAAGGTGCAGCCGCGAGCCATCTCATGCTTCCTTTTGTTGACAGCTCTTGTGCTGTTTGGAAATCAAGTTTCTAGTGCGGAAGACAATAGGCCCAGGCCCGTTGTTGTGGCTTACTTTGGCCAGTGGGGGCTTTACAGCGAACCTCAGTACACACTTCGGGATCTTGCCACACATAGCCATGCGGGCTTGCTGGACCAACTCAACTATGCCCAAGGTTTTGTGACGGGTGGACACTGCTCGATTGCTGACCGGAATGCTGACTTAGACCATGCCTTCAGCGCTTCGGAGTCGGTTGACGGCAAAGCGGACGATCCAACAGCACCGTTCCGTGGTCACCTGCATCAGCTTGCAAAGCTGAAATACGCATTTCCTCATCTAAAGGCTCTGATCTCGCTGGAAGGACAAGCATCTGACTTTGCCTTCGACGCACAGCCGGAAAGACGGTCTGCATTCGTTGCATCCTGTGTAGACCTTTTTATTCGAGGCAACTTAGCCCAGGGAGTCAACGCTCCCGGCCTGTTTGATGGAATCGACGTCGACTGGGAATATCCGCATGGCCCTGACGCTGTCAACTTTGTAGCTCTGCTCGCGGAGTTCCGGAAGCAGATGGATGCTGTCCGTCCCGGCCTCAAGCTCACAATTGCTGTCGGCCCAAGTCCGCGTATGTACGCCGATTCTGATTTTAGGGCGGTTTCGGCGCAGGTGGACCAGGTAGGCCTGATGACGTATGACATGGCCGGCCCCTGGATGCAAACGACCGGATTCATTGCGCCACTTTACAGGGTTGCCGCGCCCAACACTGCCCAGGCTCCTGCTGCTGCGCCGGCGCTGGCGTCCGTGCCCACGGGTCCGCAACCGACAGCAAGTACAACGCCAGCAGCACAGGCTGCTTTGCCTGCGAGTACTTCGACCTACGGTTCTCGTGCGCCTTCTCCGCCACCGGCTGGTGGAGTGTCGGGTACGGTGCAGGCCTTCCTTTCTGCGGGCGTACCCGCGGAGAAGCTACTGATCGGTTTGCCATTCTATGGCTACGGCTGGACGCAAGTGCCCGAATCCTCAGATGGCCTGTACCAGGAGGGCACTCCAGTTCCGGGAGACCGGCCTTACCATGCGATAGCCGGTCTGACATCAAAATCCAAGACTTACCGGGACCCAGTCTCCCAGACACCGTGGCTGTTTGATGGGGACGCCTTTTGGACCTTTGATGATCCAGCGAGCATCCAGGCGAAAGGCGAATATGCGATTCAGCAGCATCTTGGCGGCGTCATGATCTGGGAACTGGCAGGCGACACGTTACAGGCTGATCTGCTGAAAGCTGCATACGTGGGATTGAACGGCGGATCGGGACTGCATGACAAAGCAGGAAGTAAGTGAGGCGACCCCAATACGCCGTGGCTACTGAAAGGGCAAGCGAACTTCTCGACATGCCTCGTTGCCAGTAAGTAAAGTGCCGAAGAATTTCTGCAAAGCCGACATGATTCCGCTGCGCTGATCCCGAACTACGGTGGTCAGGCTTACCTATCAGTTTTCGTGCACTCCTCTCTAATTGTTCTATAGCTCGCTGATGATCCAATAAGCCCGTGACCTTCTCCTAAGCAGCAGACTTGTATCTGGAAAAGTTTAACTAAGCACGCCGGCGCTTTCGCCGATCTATGCACTGCGGGCAGTACCTCGACAAGGCTTAGGAACAGGCGAGGCCATGGAATAGAATTGTTGGGAGAACGCATGTTACCAAGGATTTCTTTACAGATGCCTTTCTGATTACAGAAACTTGCGAGCATACTATGTTGTGCTTATCCGCTCCCGCCAGGCTGATCCAAAGCTCGGCAGTTAAGGCGTAGTGATGTACCGACGTAACATACTCACGCTTTGTCTTGCCTGTTCCGGCTGCCTTCTGGTGTCCGGATGCGGTACCGGCAGTTCCGGTGCTGCCGCCACGACGAGCACTACCACCAGCACCGGGACAGCAGGCACGACAACTCCTGGTACGGGCACAACGACTACAGGCACAGGCACAACGACTACCGGGACAGGAACCGGAACGACCGGTACAGGTACAACGACTGCCGGTACAGGAACCGGAACGACCGGTACAGGCACAACGACTACCGGTACAGGAACTACGACTACAGGAACCGGAACGACCAGTACAGGGACTACAACAACCGGCACAGGTTCTTCGGCAGCAGTTAGCGTGGCAATCGCTGCGCGCTTGCTGGATCAATCCACGTTTGGCCCCACCGGTGACAGCATCGCGCATGTGCAAAGCCTTGGTGTCGTCGCCTGGCTGCAGGAGCAATACACCGCGCCCCAAACGGTGCTGGCCACCCTTCCGACTCCCCTGCCCACGCAATGCACGAACAATGCGCCGCCCTGCTTCGAGTCGGAGTTCTGGCAGGCCGTTCTGACCGGTCAGGACCAGTTACGCCAGCGCGTCGCATTTTCATTGGGCGAACTGTTTGTCACCAGCACGCAGTCGGTGAACGGCTACGCCATGGTGCCGTATTACAACACCCTCGCAGCCGACGCCTTCACCAACTGGCGCACCATCATGCAGGACGTGACGCTGTCACCTGCGATGGGCCTCTACCTGAACATGATCCACAGCGGCAAACCGGCTGCGGGCCAGCATGCCAATGAAAACTTTTCGCGTGAAATGCTGCAGTTGTTTTCAACCGGCCTCGTCAAGCTGAATGCCGACGGTACTCCGCAGACTGACGGCAGCGGCAAACCTGTTCCAGAGTACACAGAAGCCCAGGTGGAAGCCTTTGCCGATACCCTTACCGGGTGGACCTATGCCACGGCTGCAGGTACCTCGCCCACAACCTTTCCAAATAACACGGCCAACTACTACAGCCCCATGGCCGCGGTGGAAGCAAAGCATGACACGGCAACCAAGACACTGCTGAACAACACGGTTGTTTCAGCCGGCGGCACGGCGGCCGGCGATCTAAAGATTGCACTTGATAACATCTTCAATGATAGCAGCCTCCCGCCGTTTGTCTGCAAGCAGTTGATCCAGCATCTTGTCACCAGCACGCCTTCGAATGACTACGTGCGTCGCGTGACCAACGTGTTTACCAACAATGGCAGCGGCATACGCGGCGACATGAAGGCCGTGCTAACAGCGATCCTGACTGACGCGGAGGCACGTGCGGGCGACACAAACGCCACATACAACGGCGGGTATCTGCGCGAACCGATGCTGTACCTGGCCAACGCCATGCGGGCGTTGGGCTATACCAGCACCAATACCGACCCGGCCAATCTTTGGGCCTATAGCAGCCTGTCCGGCTATACCTCGCCGCTGGGTGAACAGCCGATGCGGTCACCCAGCGTCTTCAACTTCTATCCACCGGAGTATGTCATTCCGGGTACGTCAACCAACGCGCCGGAGTTCGGGTTGGAAAATACCGCATCTGTGACGCTGCGGCTTTCACTTGCCGATCGGCTCACCACCGGAAAATTGAGCGGCTTCAGCGCTGACCTGTCGAAGACCTCACCGCTCGGCGTCATTGCGGCGGATCCGGCCAAGATTACCGACACTTTGGGCACGCTGTTCATGCATGGCCAGATGCCCAGCGACATGCGCAGCGCAGTCATCAGTGCCATTTCCGGCTACACAGATTTTGGCCAGCGTGTGCGCGTGGCCTTGTATCTGATCCTGACCAGTTCGCAGTACAAGGTAATGCACTAGCTACCCGGGATCACAGGGTCATATCGACGATTCGCTTTTAGCA
>CAXTFT010000002.1:31600-43581 GCA_964243585.1 uncultured Terriglobus sp. | reverse complement strand
AGCACCGCAGCACGCAGACGCATACGGAGTAAGCATGCCCTCGTCCTACACCAAGCAGTCTGCCGTCAGCCGCCGCTCGTTCCTGCGCTATGCCTCGCTTGCCACCGCTGGAAACGCCGCCGGCCTGAAGCCGTTCGGCATGCTGAACGCACTTGCCAGTACGTCAGGCGCAACGGACTACAAGGCACTAGTCTGTATATTTTTGTACGGCGGCAACGACTCAAATAACACCGTCATCCCGTTCGACACCAAAGGCTACGCCAACTACGCCGCGCTGCGCGGTCCGCTGGCGCTTGGCCAGGGAACGCTGCTGACGTTGCCCGGCTTGCAAAACTATGCGCTGCATCCCAGCCTGCCGGAGATTCAAAAACTGGTGAACAGCGGTCAAGCGGCTATCGTGGCGAACGTGGGAACCCTGTTGCAGCCCACCACACGCGCTAACTACCTTGCAGGCAAGGTCAGCAATCCGTCCAACCTGTTTTCGCACCCGGATCAACAACAGGAATGGCAAAATGCCAGCGCAAACGGCAGCGTGGCAACCGGCTGGGCTGGCCGCATCTCCGACGCGCTCGGTACGACTCACAACTTTGGCGCATCCATCCCGATGATCACCAGCGTTGCGGGCGACACATTGTTTTGCAACGGCGCTACGACTACCCCGGTCGCCATTTCACCCGGCAACCTGACAGGCGCATCCTGTTCAGAGGGTGCTGCGTGTTCCGCCCGCAGTGCGGTAGCGCAATCACTGGTCACCTTCAACAGCGGCTTGTCGCTGGTACAAGCCGATAACGGCATCACGGCGAACGCCTACAAGTACGCAAAGTCGCTGGCTGACGCTACGGCCTCCGCCTCTCCCTTGAAGACTGTTTTTCCCGCTGCCAACGGTCTTGCTGCGCAACTGCAGCAGATTGCGCAACTGATCGCTGTGCGTTCCGCCCTTGGTGTGGACCGGCAGATCTACTTTTGCGGCATTGGGAACTTCGATACGCACAGCACGCAGCTTGCCACGCAGGCAACGCTGCTGAGCGGCATTTCCGCCGCCATTGGGGCGTTTTACCAGGCCACGCAGGAGCTTGGCGTCGCCGACCAGGTGACCACCTTCACCATGTCAGACTTCGCACGCACCCTGCAGCCTAACAGCAACGGCGGGAGCGATCACGGTTGGGGTTCGCACCACTTTGTGGTGGGCGGATCGGTGCTGGGCAACAACATGTATGGCACCTACCCGACACTTGCCCTGGGCGGTCCAGACGACAGCGGCAGCAACGGCCGGTGGATTCCGTCAACCGCCAGCGTCCAGTACGCCTCAACCCTCGCGCAATGGTTCGGAGTGGACCCATCACAATTAGCGCAAGTGTTCCCAACGCTGGGCCAATTCACGACAAAGCTTGGCTTTTTAGGCTAAGCACATCACAGTGAAAAGTTCACGCCGGGCACGGAGCGATTCACGTTCGGTTAAGAGCCTGTCCCACTACAAAGCCAGTAGCAAACATCGTTGCACCATCCGCCACGTTTTAGATAGATGTGCTCTGCATCACGGCCGGTGATACTCGGAACAATTACGTCTTGCTCTCCTGCTCCTTTTGTTCAGTTCTTCGATATGCTTTTCTTGATTTGCCGAGCAGCGTGGATGCAGACTCCAAGAGACGTGCCAAGTTGATGAACAACCCCGACATCGCAGTCCTTGACTGGCCTGATGCAGCCTGATGACCGAACAGTCATAGCCGCGAAGGACAAGGTGCATGTAGCGCCGAGACGAATGGCCGTGGCGAGCGAAAACGCTCCTGACCTGTCGCCGCGATCAACGGCTCTGGGAACCGGATCACTTACTTGACAGGCGCAGAGCTCGCACCGTATTTTGCGGACGTTTTAGAGACACAAAAATGTTCGTTGCGAAGCCGGTCTTCCTTTGGTCTGCCGCTTCGAGGAGCTTATGCAGGCCAACATTTCACCGACTGTTTCTCTTCGCCGCACGCTGCTGATCTACACAGGTGTCGTTCCGTTCCTCCTCTTACCGCTTGCAATCACCGCCACCGCGGTACTCATGCCTGCCTCGCTCCACGCACAAACGGCTGGTACTGCCAGCATTCAGGGAACCGTCAAAGACCCCACAGGTGCCGCGATACCGAATGCCACAGTCCTGTTTACCAGCAGCGAAACCGGTGCTCGGCGCGAAGTGAAGTCTGCCTCGTCAGGAGATTTTTCGCTGCCGAACGTACCCGTGGGTGCCTACACGCTCAGCGTCACCGCACCCGGTTTTTCTGGCTTCAAGCAGAATGGCAGGCTTGAAGTCGGTAACAATGCCACCGTCGAAGCGGCGCTCACTGTTGGCAGCGAGTCACAGGTTGTTGAGGTCAATGCTGGCGCAGTCACCATCGAAACAGAAACGGTCAACTATAAACAGGTCGTCGACCAGCAGCGCATTAACGAACTTCCGCTGAATGGGCGCCAGGCTACCCAGCTTGTACTTGTAACGGGCGGCGCGGTGACCGCGCCGGGTAATGACATGGTTGGGTCAAAAAACTACGCCAGCTCTACCGTGATCGCAGTCGCTGGCGGCCAGGGCAATTACAACAATTATGTGCTCGATGGTGGATACCACACCGATAACTTCACTAACGTGAATCTACCGTTTCCTTTCCCGGATGCACTGCGCGAGTTTTCGGTGGAATCCAATTCGCTGCCTGCCCGCAACGGTCTGCATCCCGGTGCCCTGGTCAATGCTGTCACCGTATCCGGCTCGAACAGCTGGCACGGCTCTGTGTTCGAGTTCCTCCGCAACAACGTCATCAACGCCACTAACTTCTTCTCTGTTAACACAAGCACAGGCGTGCCCATTCGCGATTCGCTCAAGCGCAACCAGTTCGGCGGCACCTTCGGCGGACACGTTATCAAGGACAAGCTCTTCTTCTTCGGCGGCTACCAGGGTACGCGCAATCGCCAGGTGAGCAACGCCACGAATTACTGCCTGCCAACGCCGGCAGAGCTGGCCGGAGATTTCAGCCAGATGGGCGGCGCCTGCGCCAAGAACGCACCGGATAACTCCAACCTGGTGAATCCGGCTGTCGCGACGACTGATCCTCGCTACCGCATCATCACCACACCTGGCGCGGCAGGTTACCGCCAGGTAGCTACCAGCACCTACTCGGCGCAGTCTCTTGCGTTTGTCAAATACCTGCCGCTTGCGCAGGCTGACCAATACGGTCTGGTAAGCGTTGCGCTTCCTGCCAACAACATTGAGGACCAGTACATCGGCCGCGTGGATTGGAACATTTCGCAGCGTCATACTTTGTATGGCCGTTATTACCTTACCGGCTATAAGGCCCCGTCCTATTACTCGCCCACGAACATCCTGCTGACCACCACCGCCGGCAACGACGAGCGCGTGCAAACTGCAACGATCGGTGACATCTTCAATATTTCGCCTAGTATGGTGAACACCTTTCATGCCACCTGGGCCCGTCGCCGCAACAATCGCGGACCAACAGCAGGCGGTATCAACGCACGCACGCTTGGAGTCAACGTGTTCACGTACGTGCCGGTCGATTTTCGGCTCTCCGTTACGAATGGGCCGTCCGCCGGTTGCGGTACCTGCTCGCCGGGTTTTTTCAACAGCAACAGCGAAGACTTTTCTGATGACATCGACTACCAGCGCGGTAAGCACGCCTTTGCCTTCGGTGCCGAGTACATACGTGCCGCAGACAACACCAACGCCGGTTACCTGCAAAACGGTCAGTACACCTTCAACGGCCAACTCTCCGGCGTAAACAACAGGAACGTCGGTGAGGGCATGATCGACTTCCTCACGGGCCGCATGCAGAGCTTTGGACAAAGCCGATCACAGCAGACCGCCTTCCGGGAGAACATCTTCTCGTTCTATGGCCAGGACACGTGGCATGCCACGGACAAAATGACACTTACCTACGGCCTGCGCTATGAGCCCATGCTTTACCAGACGGACAAGTTCGGCCGTGGCAGCACCTTTGACCAGAGCGCCTTCAACAGCAACACGCATTCCACCCTCTATCCCAACGCGCCCGCCGGCACGCTTTACCCGGGTGACCCTGGTATCCCAAAGAACCTCACGAACAACCGGCTTAACAACATCTCGCCGCGGGTTGGCGTTGCAATCAACCCGAACCCAACCACGGTGTTCAGGATGGGCGGCGCCGTCATGTATGACAGTCCGGCACTCTTTCTGAATCAGCGTCAGATCACCAATGCCCCCTTCACCAACGAGATAGGCATCACCGGCAATCTTTCCTTCGCCAATCCATACACCGGGTACGCCGGTGGCAGCCCCTTTCCCGGAGTTTTCCCACCGAATGCAACAGCCGTGTTTCCAACGCAGGGCGCGTACGTCATCATGAAGCGCGATGCGCGGACACCCGCTATTTACCAATGGACCGCAAGCCTTCAGCAGGAGCTTGGCAGAGGCTGGACCTTCTCCGCCAACTACCTGGGCAATCGCAATATTCACCAGTACATCGGTGTTTACCCGAACCGCGCCGTTTACATACCCGGCACGTCAACCGGTGTTGCCGGTTCCTGCGGCGCGCTGGTCGGTACGAATCTTCCTGCCAACGGCTCACCCTGCTCCAGCACGGCATCCGCCAATGCGAACGCGCGCACGCCCCTGTCACTC
Organism: uncultured Terriglobus sp.; assembly: GCA_964243585.1. Lineage (GTDB taxonomy): Bacteria > Acidobacteriota > Terriglobia > Terriglobales > Acidobacteriaceae > Terriglobus. Next base: position 38,936 of record CAXTFT010000002.1, on the reverse strand, counting down.
GCCAACCCGTCGCAGGGAGCGTACTACACGCCCACGCTTACGGTGATCGACGATCACGGCTACTCGAATTACAACGGCGGCATCTTCACCATTCAGCACCGCAGGGGCAATTTCAACTTTCTGGGCAACTACACCTGGTCCAAGTGCCTCGATCTGGCGGATAACCAGGGCGACATTGCTGGCTCGCTGCTGCAGAACAGTGCAAATCCGCGGGCCGATTACAGCGCATGCGGTTTTGACGTGCGCCACATCGCCAACATCACCTTCGTGACTGAGAGCAAGTTCCCCAGTCTGCACGGCATTGGCGGCGCGCTTGCCAATGGATGGCAACTTGCTCCGCTGGTTCGCTTGACCAGCGGCACACCCATCAACGTGACCACGGCGTCGGACACCTCTCTGACTGCCCAGGTGCAGGACCGTCCCAACCTGGTGCCGGGCGTTCCACTTCTTTCCGGCGTCAAGGTCACCAGCCTTGCGGCGAACGGAAATCGCTTCTTCTTCAACAGGGCGGCGTTTACCCAGCCTGCTGCCGGTACGTTCGGCAACTTACCGCGTAACTTTCTGCGTGGACCGTCGTACTACAACGTCGACCTGTCCATCAGCCGCAACTTCAACCTCTACGAACGCCTGCGCTTCCAACTCCGGCTGGAGAGCTTCAACGTTCTCAACCATCCCAACTTTACTGCGTTTACCACTGCAAACCCGAACAGCTCAACTTTCGGTTACGCCAACACGGCGGCCGATCCACGTATCTTCCAGGCCGCTGGTCGTTTCACCTTCTAACCCTCGAAGCCCACGCGGGAAGCACGTTTCCAGCCGCGCCTTCCGAGGGTCTCTTGCTCTGGGCTATCGATACAGCGTGCGGGTAGACTGAAATCGCTTTCACACTGTAAGAGGAAACAGCAGGACATATGGGGGTTGTCGCCGGAGTCGACTTTGGGACGTTGAACACGCGGGTGACGCTGCTGGACAGCGAACGCGGCACATTGGGAACAGCATCTGCCAGTTACCCGTTGAACCGCCGCCGCGACGATCCTGATTTCGCTACCCAGTCGCATACCGCTCATATGGACGCGCTGGTGACTGCCATGCACCAGGTGCTTGCAGACACCGGGGTAGACGGCACAACCGTCGAAGCGCTTGCGATGGACACCACGGGGTCAAGCGTTATCTTCGTCGACCGGGATCTGCAGCCGTTGGACGACTACTACCTGTGGTGTGACCACCGTGCGCTGAAGGAAGCGCAGCAGATAACAGCCGCTGCACACCAGCAGCAGATAGAAGCAATTGAGTGGTGCGGCGGAGTGTACTCCCATGAGTGGGGCTGGGCGAAACTGCTGCACTGGCTGCGCCACAATCCGCAGGGGCGTGAGCGTTTCGCCACCGCGCTGGAGCACTGCGACATGATGGCAGCAACGCTTTGCGGCATCACCAGCCCAAAGGACGTGAAGCGAAGTGCCTGTGCCATGGGGCACAAGTGGATGTGGAACCCGAAGTGGGACGGCTATCCTTCGCAGGACTTTCTTTCATCACTTGACCCGCTCTTTGAGGGTGTGCGGGAAAAGATGGCAGGCGAAGTCCTTACCTCGGACCATGTGGCCGGTCAGCTCTCACCCCAGTGGGCAGAAAGGCTCGGCCTGCGCGCCGGCGTTCCCGTTCCAGTGGGTGCCTTCGACGCGCATTGGGACGCGATCGGTGCAGGCTGTCGCGAGGGCGATGTCGTCAATGTGGTGGGAACGTCCACCTGCATTATTGCCATGGGACGTTCGCCCAACCGGGTACCTGGTGTGTGCGGCGTGGTGCCGGGCAGCGTGCACCCGGCCTACGTGGGGATCGAGGCGGGTCTTTCTGCTGTTGGAGACATCTTTGAAGCCATCGCAAAACGGGCCGGCACCGATGTGAAGCAGCTTTCACAGGGGCTGGATGGGTACGCTGCCGGGCAGACCGGTTTGCTGCGAATTCCATGGGATAACGGCGACAGAACGGTCCTGGTGAAAAGTGAACTGGGCGGTGTGACGCTCGGCTGGAACCTGCTGCATACGGCTCAGGACGAACTGTTCGCTGCCATCGAGGGAACGGCCCTGCACACCCGCATCATCCTCGACCGGATGGTAGAGTATGGCGTGCCGATCGAACGCGTGATTAATGCGGGTGGCATTCCGCAGACCAATGCCAGGCTCAATCAGGTGTACGCCGATGTGTTGAACAAGCCTGTATTGGTGCCGGACGCAACACCCACGAGCATCGGCTCCGGGATTTTTGCCCAACTGGCTGCCGGCATCTTTGACAACGTTGAAGACGCACAGAACGCCATGTGTCCCGCGCATCGCGTGTTCACGCCAGACGCCGGATCTGCCGCGATCTACGATCGGCTGTACGAACTTTACCGGAAGGTTTACTTCGCCTTTGGGGATGACACGGCATCGCCGCACGATCTGTCCACAGTGCTTCGCGAGCTTCGCACTTTGGCGGCAGAAACAAGAAAGTCTGCCGGATAGAATTGCGTCTGATTTGTGAGTAGATCCCGGCTACATGACCTGGCCATACGTAGCGTTCGCTCCATGTTTGCGAAAGTAGTGCCGGTCAAGCAGCGCTTGGGAGACACCCGCGCAGTTGGCCTGCAGCAGCACGGTACGGAAAGCCATGCGAGCCACCGCCTCCAGCACGACCGCATTATGCGCGGCATCGTGCGCATTTCGGCCCCACACAAATGGCGCGTGACCAGCGACCAGGCACGCAGGCACGGCGAGTGGGTCAACCTCGCGTCCAGCCTCGCGAAAACGGGCAACAATGGCAAGGCCAGTCTCGTGTACGTAGCGGCCACCAATCGCCTCATCACTCAGGGGAGCCGTTACCGGCACCGGGCCGTAGAAGTAGTCCGCGTGCGTGGTGCCATACGCAGGGACGGGCAGGCCCGCCTGCGCAAAGCTGGTGGCGTATTCGGAGTGCGTATGCACGACCGCGCCGATGCCTGTGAACTCGCGGTACAGGAGCGTGTGTGTGTCCAGGTCTGACGACGGCTTGAGATCGCCTTCGATGATTTCGCCATGGAGGTTGGTAACTACCATGTGCTCCGGCCGCAACTCGTCGTAATCTACCCCGCTGGGCTTGATGACGACCAGTCCCTGCTCGCGGTCCACGCCGGACGCATTGCCAAAGGTGTACAGCACCAGGCCGCGGCGTACCAGCTCCAGATTCGCATCCAGCACGTCTTTGCGCAGTTGTTCCAGCAGCATTGGAACCTACTTGCCGATGCGGTAAGCCGCATCGCTCCAGAGCAGTTGCTGCCGCAACTGGTGCAGCCGGGTGTCATCGTTGATGCGCACCAGTTCGATGCCGGCAATCTCCGCGAAGTCTTCCATGTGCTGCATGGTCAATGCCTGTGAAAAGCCCGTGTGATGCGCGCCGCCCGCATAGATCCAAGCCGCGGCAGCGACCTTCAGGCTGGGCCTGGCCTGCCACACAGTACGCGCAACCGGCAGCCTGGGGAATGGCTGTTCAGGAACCACTACATCGATTTCGTTCACGATCATCCGGAAGCGGGTGCCCATGTCCACAATGCTGGCCACAACAGCCGCGCCCGCTGGTGAGGTAAATACCAGCCGCACGGGGTCAGCCTTGCCGCCGATGCCAAGTGGATGCACCTCGAGCGACGGTTTGTCTGCCGCAATGGTGGGGCAGATTTCCAGCATGTGCGATCCCAGTACGCGCGCTTCTTGCGCAGATGCTCCGAAATGGTAGGTGTAGTCCTCCATGAAGCTGGTGCCGCCAGGCAGGCCTGCCGCCATCACCTTCATGATGCGGACCAGCGCGGCAGTCTTCCAGTCGCCTTCGCCGCCAAAACCGAAACCGTCCGCCATCAGCCGCTGCGTTGCGATCCCGGGCAGCTGGCCCATGCCGTGCAGGTCTTCAAACGTGTCGGTAAAGGCACCGAAGCCACCCTCCGTAAGAAACGCGCGCAGGCCCAGTTCGATCCGCGCTGCTACGGCAAATGAGTCTGCCCTGTCGTGGTCCTTTGCGATGGAGTAGCTGTCGCGGTACTCGCTCACCAGCGTGGCTACGTCGGCATCACTGAATATCGCCATGCGGTCGGTCAGGTCACCGATGCCGAAGCCGGAGACGGTGTAGCCGAACACCGTCTGTGCCTCGACTTTGTCTCCCTCGGTCACGGCAACATTGCGCATGTTATCGCCAAAGCGCGCGACTTTCAGCGTCTGCGACTCAGCCCAGCCCAGTGCCGCGCGGCTCCAAGTGCCGATCTCGGCGACTGTTTCCGGATCGCTCCAGTGACCCACAACGACCTTGCGGGCGAGGCGCAGGCGCGCCGTGATGAAGCCGAACTCACGGTCGCCGTGAGCGGCCTGGTTCAGGTTCATAAAATCCATGTCGATGGATGCGTAGGGTAGGTCGCGGTTGAATTGGGTGTGCAGATGCAGAAAAGGCTTTTGCAGCGCGGTCAGACCCGCGATCCACATCTTGGCCGGCGAGAAAGTATGCATCCACAACACCAAACCGACGCACGCGTTCGTGTGATTTGCATCACGGCACAGTTTCATGATTTCGTCTGCCGTGGTCAGCACAGTCTTAAAAACAACACGCGCCGGGATTATTCTTTCGCCATCAAGCGAGGCCGCTATTTTTTGCGAGTTTTCCGCCACCTGGCCCAGTGGCCAGGGGCCGTAAAGATGCTGACTGCCGGTAACAAACCAGATTTCCTGCGCTGAAGTCACCATGGTCTTCAGAATACAAGGAAGTAGAAAACGCTTATCAAGGCGGTCACGGCAAGCCGGTCCTGGCTGATAGAACAGCACGGGTCCGCACAAGCTGTGGCTGCTCGGAAGCCAGCCAAAGATAGGAGAGCGCATCGAGCAGCAGCTACACGCATCGCGAAGGAACACAAAAGCAGCAGAACAGTAAAGAACCGGTGGAGACAAAATGTTCTTCGTCAGTTCTTGGCTGGCTGCTGCTTTGTTGTGTTCCTTCTGAATGCTGCCTTACTGACTGCCCAGGGGACGCTTCTGCTGACCTTCCATGGGTCTTAGGAAGCGCGGACGCATTGGAATATCCTGCGCCGTTTTGGCGCCCTGCTGGCGAAGCCAGCTTGCATGTTCCATCCGACTGATCTTTTCCGCTACCGCAAGGCTGATGAAGTGGTTCAGAGAAATTCCATCGTTCTGTGCAAGTTGCGTGGCCTGTTGACGAACGGAAGTGCACAACCGCAGGGGAAAACTCAGTGCTCGTTTCTGTTCCATGGTCTTGTCCTGATCTGCTTCGAGCGCTCACTGGGGAGAGAGCGCAGCAAGGTCTGGGGAGAAGAACTATGTTGTCTCGTGCGGATGCTTTAGGTGTCTGCGATCGCTCTCGAGAGGGGGCATGTCCTGCAAGTGTATCTTCAGCGCGCCGCAATGGAAAATTGCAGGTGCGTTTCCGAGTCCTTCAGGACGTTTCAGGACTTAATCACCAACTGGTCCAGCGTTGCAGCATAACTAGAGATTCGTCAATGAAGGTTGAACTATCTCCTTCAGCCTGTGAAACTTCATTACACAACGCCACATACTAGAAAAGCTACTTCACAGGCCTTGAGATATCAGGTGGATAGGTCCTGCCAACCGCGCCCAAACCTTCCGGTCGTCACTTACAACTCCCGTCCATTTGGCTGGACATTGCGGGTGATATCCAACCGCGTATAAATTGCATTCTCGTCAGATTACGAAGTATCTCGCCGCATTTGCGGCGCGTCTCCATACTGCTGCAAAACATACTCCAGTGATTCGGCGCACAGCTTTTACGTGTGATTTCACCTGTTATGCAGCGGAGGCCAGATGGGACTAGATACTGCTACAGGTAGAAATTCAGTTACCCGGTGCCGGGTAACTGCGTGGGCTGCTGCGTTGATTTTGCTGGCGACATGCATGTCGTTCAGCGGCTGCGGCTCGGGAGGGTATGCGGGGCTTGCGTTGCAAAGCCTGTCCGCATCAAGCGTGACCATTGACGCCGGTCAGTCATTCAGCGTTACAGCGAGTGATCCCGGGAACTTACCACTTACGTGGACACTTACAGGTTCCTGCACAGGTGGTGCCTGCGGCACGCTCTCCGCTTCCTCTGGACTCACCACAACTTACACCGCGCCGGCTCCACTTACAGCGTCCATGACGGTGACGCTGCAGGCAGCGATCAGCGGAACGCAGAGTGCCAAGACGGTCGCTATTACAGTAAATCCCGCGCCTGTGATCAACGGCGCCACTCCCAACGGAACGGTGGGTATTGCGTACAGCGCGACGTTAACAACATCCGGTGGCACGGGCACGAAAACCCTGAGCCTTGCAAGCGGCACTCTGCCGGCGGGTTTGACGTTTAACGCCGCGACGGGCGCGATCACGGGAGCTCCCACGCAGCCCGGCACCAGCAATCTTGTCTTCCGGGTTGTCGACCAGAGTGACGTTCCTTTCACTGCCACGGCAACGCGGCAGATCACCATCACAACGGCGACAGCCACGCTGGCAGTGAGCGGCAATCCACCTGCGGGTGTTGTCGGGACGCCTTACACCTCGACCCTGCAGGCAAGTGGCGGAACGGCTCCGTATGCATGGACGGTTGTGTCTGGCTCCTTACCCGCCGGATTGACACTGTCATCGGCGGGCGTGATCTCCGGAACGCCTGCGGCAGTGGGTAGCTCGACCTTTACCGCGCAAGTTCAGGATGCGGCAGGTACCAGGGCAAGCGCAACGTTCACCATTCCTGTGACGGCTGCACAAACATCCGTCACCATCGCCACAGCCACTCTGCCGCCGGGCATGATCAACATGCCGTACAGCGGCACGATTGGAGCAAGCGGCGGAACAGGGCCTTACACCTGCGCCATCACGGCGGGCAGTCTGCCTGCCGGGCTGACGCTGGGTGCGGGTTGCGTCGTCAGCGGCACACCCACCACACCCGGCACGGCAACGGTCACGGTTGGCGTCACTGATTCCAGTAATCCTCCAGGGTCTGGCTCCGGCCCGGTCACCATCACCATTAACCCGTCCGGGCTGAGCATCACGGCGGGTACATTGCCCAATGGCACGGTAGGCACCCCCTATGCTTCCACCGTTGGTGTAACGGGAGGAACCGGACCGTACAACTGCTCGGTCGTATCGGGTTCCTTGCCGGCTGGTCTTGCGTTTGCAGCAAACTGTGTGGTCAGTGGCACACCGACCATCGCTGGTATCAGCACGCCTACGGTGCGAGCAACTGACTCCAGCAATCCTGCGCAGAGCACGACCAAGCCGATCAGCATTACCATTAGCGCTGCACCTGCGACGATTACAGTGGCTTCTCCGCCAGCGGGGACAGTCAA
>CAXTFT010000002.1:0-31590 GCA_964243585.1 uncultured Terriglobus sp. | reverse complement strand
CACGGGCGGAACGGGACCGTACACCTGCAGTCTGTCGGGCGGCAGCCTGCCCGCGGGCCTCTCCCTGGGTGCAAACTGCCAAATTACCGGCACGCCCACCACGCCAGGTACTACCAGCGGCACCGTCATGGCGACCGACAGCAGCAACCCACCAAACAGCGGCTCCGGACCGATCTCGATCACCATCAATCCTGGAACAACGACGCTAACCTTTGGCACGCCGCCGAATGCGACAGTCAACGCACCGTACACCGGAACCGTTCCGGTGGCGGGCGGCACAGGGCCCTACACCTGCACACTGGTCGGAGGCACTCTGCCTGCAGGTCTGACCCTGGGCAATAACTGCCAGATTACCGGCACGCCCACCGCGCCCGGCACCACTACGGCGACCGTCAAGGCGACCGACTCCGGCAACCCGCAGAGCACCAGCACAGGCAACGTGCCGGTGACCGTCAACCCGGCAGCCGTGACGCTTACGTTCGGCAATCCGCCGGCGGCCACGGTGAACACGCCCTACACAGGGACGGTGCCTGTCTCTGGCGGTACCGCACCCTACACCTGCACCCTTGCGGGTGGTAGCTTGCCGGCTGGCCTTGCGCTGGGCGGCAACTGCCAGGTCACGGGCACACCCACGGCAGCGGGGTCGGCCACGGTAAGCGTTTCCGCAACCGACAGCAGCAATCCCGCCACGACAAACAGCGGCAATGTCACAGTCACGGTCAACCCGGTGGCTGCAACGTTGACGATCGGTACGCCACCCACGGCCACGGTCAACACGCCGTATACGGGAACCATCCCCGTCAGCGGCGGCACCGCACCCTACACCTGCCAGCAGACCGGAGGCAGACTGCCTGCGGGTCTGACCCTGGGCAACAACTGCCAGATCACCGGCACCCCGACCACACCCGGCACCACGACGGTAAACGTCACCGCGACTGACTCCGCCAATCCGGCGAATACCGTCAGCAGCGGCGTTCCCGTCACCGTCAATCCAGCTGGAGCCATGCTCACCCTGGGCACCCCGCCAGCCGCAACGGTCAACACGCCTTACACCGGCACCATACCGGTCTCCGGTGGCACCGCACCCTACGCATGCCTGCAGACGGGGGGCACCCTACCGGCTGGTCTCACCCTCGGTAATAACTGCCAGATCACCGGCACGCCTACCGCAACCGGTACTACCACGGTCACGGTCCAGGCCACTGACTCTGCGAATCCGGCTGTAACCAGCACCGGGAACGTGCCGGTCACGGTCAACCCAGCCACAGGAGCCACGCTTACCCTCGGCAATCCGCCCAACGCAACCGTAAACACGCCTTACACCGGCACTATCCCTGTCAGTGGTGGCTCCGCGCCCTACACCTGCGTGCAGGCTGGCGGCACATTGCCTGCAGGCCTCTCGCTCGGCAGCAATTGCCAGATCACCGGTACGCCGACGGCACCGGGGACCACCACGGTGGCCATTACGGCTACCGACGCCGCCAATCCCTCCAACACCACGACGGGCAACGTGCCCATTACGGTGAATGGAGCAGCCGTCATGCTGACCTTCGGCACGCCGGCGGCTGGCACGGTCAACGTGCCCTACACCGGTACCGTGCCGGTCGCGGGCGGAACGGCTCCTTACACTTGCCAGCAAGTGGGTGGAACGCTGCCCGCTGGCCTCGCCCTCAACCCTGACTGCAGCCTGACCGGTACACCCACGACCGCAGGTACGGCCAACATCTCCGTCAAGGCGACGGACTCCGCCAATCCAACAAACACCAGCACGGGGAATGTGCCGGTCACCATCAACCCGGCTGCCGCGACACTCGGTCTGGGCACGCCTCCAAGCGCAACTGTTAATGTTCCGTACACGGGAACCATCCCCGTCAGCGGCGGCACCGCGCCCTACACCTGCCAGCAGACCGGCGGCACACTACCTGCGGGTCTGACGCTGGGTAATAACTGCCAGATCACCGGCACGCCAACCACGCCTGGCACCACTACGGTGAACGTCACCGCAACGGACAGCAGCAACCCGGCGAACACCACCACGGGCAGCGTGCCGGTCACGGTCAATCCCGCGACGGTCACACTCACCCTTGGCAACCCGCCATCTGCCACGGTGAACTCTCCCTACACCGGCACGGTACCAGTCAGCGGCGGAACAGCGCCGTATGCCTGCACCGTCAACAACGGCACACTGCCTGCGGGCCTTACCCTGGGCAGCAACTGCCAGGTAACAGGCACCCCGACGGCAACGGGCTCTGCAACGGTCAGCGTAACGGCAACGGATGGCAGCAGCCCAACCAGGACCGGTACGGGTAACGTCACCGTGACCGTCAACCCTGCGCCGGTTGTGCTAGCCATCAGCAACCCACCCACGGCAACGGTCGGGACGCCTTACACCGGCACCATCCCGGTCACCGGCGGCGCAGCTCCGTATAACTGCACCGTTGCTTCCGGCACCCTGCCTGCGGGCCTGGCGCTGGGCGCAAATTGCCAGCTCACGGGGACACCTACCACTGCGGCAACCACCACTGTCGGTGTCACCGCGACCGACAGCGCCAACCCATCTCACACCAACACGTCGCCCGTCGTCATAACAGTGCAGCCGGTTCCGGCACTGACCTTTACCGGGTCGCTGCCAAACGGCGTGGTCAACCAGACCTACACCCAAACGCTCCAGGCTCAGGGTGGGGTGGGTCCATATACCTACTCGCTCACGGCTGGATCGCTGCCCGCTGGACTCACCCTGTCTGCAGGCGGCGTCATCAGCGGCACACCCACCACCGTTGGCGCCAGCAGCTTTACCGTCACGGCAAGGGACAGTGAGGGTACGCCGCAAACGGCAAGCCTGCCACTGGTGCTGTTGATCACCTATCCAACGACACCATCGGACGCTTTGCTGAAGGGGCCGTACGCGTTCCTCTTCCAGGGCTATGACGATGTCGCGGTCGGTGTGCTTGCCTACCAGACCGCAACGATCGGCAGCTTCACCGCCGATGGTGCCGGTGTAGCTGCGCAGGGCGAACTGGACTCCAACCACCAGGGTTCCAACCCCACGGGCAACACCGTGCCGACCCGCAGCTTCCTGGGCAGCTACACCCTGGGTGTGGATGGCCGGGGCTCTCTGACCACCACCACCCTGAACGGCGACGGCACAACCGGTGAAACCGTCACCTATGCCATCGCTCTCCGCGCACCCACGGCTCCGGCAACCGCCAGCAGCCGGGGCACGCTCATCCGTTACGACGGCAATCAACTGGCCGGCACCAAGGGCACGGGCACGCTGCTGGCACAAACGGCCGCGGCCTTCCCTGGCGGGCTGACCGGCAGCTACGCCTTTGGCGTCTCCGGCGACACACCCTGCCTGCCAAGCTGCACCGTTGGGCTGGCAGCAGGACCGGTGGCTGGAGTCGGTCAATTCAACGCAGCCGGGGGTTCAATCACCGGAGGCACCGGCGATACGAATGTCGCAGCCGCCAACTTCCCAACCTCAACCCTGAGCGGCACCTACGCAGCGGCAGATGGTAACGGCCGTGTGCAGTTGACGCTGAACACCTCCAGGCTTGCCGGAACCTTCTACCCGACGGACTATGCGGCATACGTTGTAGACGCGAACAACCTTCTGCTGATGTCGACGGACAAGCACTCCGCCTTCATCCTGCAGGCAGGCACGGCGCGCCTGCAGACACAGGCAACGTTCAGCAATGCATCGCTGGGCGCACCCTTCGTCGGATACGAGAACTCGCCGGTCAACCCCGGCCTGGTCGGACAAACGTTGCAGAACGTCCTCAACATCTCCACGGCCACTGTCTTCCGCGGCATGGGTAATGGTGACGGCACCTGCAATACAACCCGCGTGGATGTCGGCGGTACGGCTGGTCTGATCAACAGGCTGACCGGTCTGGGCGGACTCGTTCCGATCCCGGTGGTCACTGACCTGCTGGGCACCTACGCTGCGACCGGCAACAGCAGCTGCCAGGTAGCTGGCAACGGCCGTGTCCTCTACAACTACCCGCAGCAGACCGGCTTGCTTGGCCTGCCCGTGGGTACTCCACCTCCGCCACGCGCGGTGTACCTGGTCAGCCCGAACGCTGGCTACTTCCTTGAAACCGGCTACGCAGGACTGGGTATGATCGAAGCCCAGACCGGCCAGCCCTTCACCCTGGCAACGCTCAACGGGACATTTGTGTACAGCACGATCCCGCAGAGCACACTTGCCACCATCAACAGCTCCGGCACCTTTACCGCCGACGGGCAAGGACACGCGACTTCCACCCTGGACGAGAACGTAGGCGTTGGCACCCTCAACGTCCTGCAACTCGGTGTCACCGGGGCGGCCAACTACTCCCTTACGGACGCGACAGCGGGCAGGTACTCACTGGGTGCCTCCCGTGTGATCTACGCCATCGCTCCCGGCAGGTTTGTCCTGCTGGAGACCGACGCCGTGAGCACCACGCCGTACATCGCGCTGCTGTTCTAGGCAGCCACGCGTAACCGCAACGCCGGGCTCTGCAACAGGGCCCGGCTCACGGAAAGGAATTTGGAGAAACGTCATGCGTCCGCTCACACTGGTTGCCCTGCTGTCCGCCCTCACCGCTCCCCTGCTGCAAGCGCAGGTGGGCTACGATCCCACACCGTACGTACCGCGCGTCACCGTTGCAACGGGTTACCAGTTCATTCAGGCCAACGCCCCACCCGCAGTCGACAATCATTTCCGGATGAACGGAGGCTTTGTTTCCGCCGGGTATACCTTTCGCTACTGGCTGCGTGCCGTGGGTGAGGTCACCGGCAGCCATGGCAACAACATTGGTCCGCTGGGCCAGAACCTGACCCTGCTGACCTACACCGGCGGTCCTGAAGTGGTACTCCACACCCGCCGCTTTGAGCCGTATGTTCACGCCCTGTTCGGCGCGGCGCACGGCAGCGATTCGTACTTCCCATCCACGAACAGCTACTCCACCTCGGCCACCAGCTTCGCCTATCAGCTTGGCGGTGGCATCGACTACAACCTGAGCCACCGCCTTTCCATCCGTGCCGTGGAAGCCCAATACCTGCACACGGGCTTTCCCAACGGCACCAACGGCGCTCAGAACCACCTGATGCTTGGCGCTGGCATTGTCTTCAAGCTGCACGGTTCGCTATGGGCCCCGGATCCGGGCCACGAGCGCGCCAAGGCAAACAAGGCCATGCGCAGGAGTGAGCAGGCAGCCGCATCCCCCCGAACCGCAGCTGCTGCTCCAGCCGCACCCCCGGTCGTGCTCCCACCGACGCCAGCTAGTCCCTCCCCCAGCGTTGCCTCGGCAACCGGCGAAGGCGGTGACTTCCACGACCGGGTGAAGGATGCCCTGTTCGATTACGACAGCTACCAGCTTCGGCCGGACGCGCTCGCCGCAATCGAACAGGACGCGGCTTATCTCAAAGAACACCCGCAAATGCGCGTGGTGGTCGGAGGTTACTCCGACGAGCGCGGCACAGCGGAGTACAACCTTGCCCTGGGTGAGAAACGTGCGCAGGCCGCACGAGACGCGCTGGTGGCACGCGGCGTTGTGCCCGACCAGATGGACGTCATCAGTTACGGCAAGGAAGTACAGGCATGCACTGCGGAAAACGAAGCCTGTTTTCAGCAGAACCGTCGCGCGGGTCTCGAACCCCGCCGATGAGCGCGTCGCCGTGCGCGTCTCCTAGTCCCAGCGCGCACGGCCTTCGCGTTTAGAAGGTAGTACTAGGCAGAGAGGAGTGCCTAAGGCACTCCTCTCCTTTTCTCGCACGCTCTATGATCTCTGACGATGAATCGGTCTCGTCGTCCGGATGACGGGTATGAAGAATCAGTTCTTCGTCATCTTGAAACCGGTCACCATGGCATCGGTGTTATGCGCGAAGCGGATACCGTAGACGCCATCGGTCGTCTTCAGCTTGCCGTCGGTCACAACGGCGGACTTGTCGTAACTGCCCACGGTCACGTCGTTGATCATGCACGAAACCTTGTCGCCCTTCACCTGCATGGCGATCTTTTGCGTTACGGCCTCGCCTGGTCCGCTGGCTTTATGCACTGCCTCGTTAGCCTCGCCACGGCCGTTCATCTGAAACGGAGCCGGACTGAAGCCGCGCACAATGAACCGGCCATTGCCATAAGCGGCGCAGTACAGTTCGCTGGGGCTATCCGTGCCCAGTCCGCTGCCCGCGATCACAATGCCGTAAGGGTGCGGGTGCGAGTTGCGGTTCATGTATTTCGGTTCATTAAAGGTGGCAGTCACGGTGTAGTCGCCGGTGGCCTTCATACTTGGGTTGAAGTAGGTAATGGCCGGACCGGTGGTGATGTGAAAGCCGTCACCTTCCTTGGTAAACTTCGAGTCTTTTTCTGTCTGGCCCTGCTTCGCCGCGCCATCATCCACCTTGCCCATCCATCCGGGAACGAAGATGCCGCCGTTGGCAATGGGTTCGGCTTTTTCTTCCATGTGCATGCCGCCCATGCCGCCAGCGGCTGGTGCCTGCTGTGCGTGAAGCAGGGCTGCGGAAAAGCTAAGAGTGGTCAGTGTAAGAGTGCAACAAAGGGCGTGGCGCATGTCAGGTTGTCCTTGGGTGGTGCGAGATTGCCGGCGCGGGGCACAGGCGAACGTGCAACGCAGATGATTCTATGCCCGGCACGCCACACATGCCGAAGAATCTCGACTCCGTCATCCTGAGCAAACAACCGACGCCGTCATCTTGAGCAGGGCGAAGGATCCCGGGACAGTCCGACCCGGTGACGCAGCTCCAGGCCTTCTCGCAGCGAATCATAACTGCGAGAAAGCATACCTCCGCGGGATCCTTGGTTGCTTCGCTCCGTCAGCTGGACACGCGCAGACCGGGCCGTGCGCGGTATGCTCAAGCCAATCCGCCTCGGCCACCGCATCCAGGAGAACTCCATGCAACGCTGTTGCTTCATCCTGCTCGCCTGCACCTTCATCGTTGCCTCAACCGGTGCACAGCAGCCCACGACGTTCAGTGTCAGAGAAGCGCTCTCGGCACCGTTCATGAACCAGCTCACAGCAGCCCCGGCAAAAAGCCGCGTGGCGTGGTTTGTGGATCAGGAAGGCAAGCGAAACATCTGGGTCGCATCGCCCACGGAGCAGGCGCACGCCATTACCCACTACACCGAGGATGACGGTCAGGACATCGACGATATCACCTGGTCGCCCGATGCGGAAGCAGTTGCTTATACGCACGGCACCGGCCCTGACGGCGGCGAACACCCCACCGCTGCTAACCCCGCCCACCTGCAGGGCGACGTAAAGCAGCGAGTCGAAGTCGCAACGGTAACCGGAACCATGCGCGTCATCGGTGAAGGCCACGCGCCGCTCTTCTCTGCCCATGGCAGGCAGATTTACTTTCTCCGCCACGGCCAGATATGGTTTGCAAAACTAACCACATCAACAGCACGAAGTCCAGTAGAGACAGGCCCCATGTCTCAAAGGCGAGACATGGGGCACCCACCTTCTACGCCCTACGACACAGCAAGAACAAGCGACCCCGAGGGTGCCCCACATCTCGCAGAAATGTGGGATACGAACTCACAACCCAGCACCGAAGCAAAGCAACTCGTCGAGGCACATGGCAGCGCTGCGCAACTCCGCCTCTCACCCGACGGCACAAAGCTGGCCTTCACCTCGCACCGCGGCGACCACAGCTTCATCGGTGTCTTCGATCTCGCGAAGAAGTCGCTCACCTACATCGACCCCGGCACCGGCCTCGACCACGACGCGGCCTGGTCGCCCGATTCGAAGCGCATTGCTTTCCTCCGCGAATCACCCGTCATCAGCGAACTCGATCTGCGCTGGATGCCCTCCGTCCCGGTGCCATGGTCCATCCGCATCTTCGATGTGAGCAGCGGAGAAGGGAAGCAGGTATGGCAGGCCGACGCGGGCACCGGCTCGCTCTTCCACGCAATGGTCGCGAAGAACCAGTTGCTGTGGATGAACGACAACCGCATCGTCTTCCCGTGGGAGAAGACCGGCTGGCTGCACCTGTATTCGCTGGCACTTGACGCGAAACAGGCGCAGTTGCTAACGCCTGGCGACTTTGAAGTAGATAACGTAGTTACCGATGGCAAGCGAATCGTTTACAGCAGTAATCAACTGGCGGAGGGGTCAGAAGATCAGGATCGAAAGCACCTGTGGAGCATCGATCAGACGAGCGCTATGCCTGTCCTTCTCACATCGGGTACTGCGCTGGAGACCGAACCTGCGTTGCTGTCAGAAGGCAAGCTGGCCTATATGGGCGCGAGCACACAATTGCCTTTCGAGCCTTATTTTTATAATCCGGTCATTACAAACGGAACGAACCTGCGCATGCCTCGGTGTGAGTCGGGTAAGCCTCAAGGAACACGCTGCAAGGCCTTCGAACAAATGGGCCTTGTGGTTCCTGTCGCAGAACCGTTGCTGGCTGGGCTGAGTGCAAACCACGCATTTGTCACCACGCAAGCCGTTCAATTTTCAGCAAGCGACGACCTGCAAATTCGCGCCCAATTGTTCTTACCCAAAGACGCAAGGCCTACCGACAAAGTCCCCACCATCGTCTTCTTTCACGGTGGTTCGCGCCGCCAGATGCTGCTTGGCTACAACCCCATGCAGTACTACGCGCAGACGTACGAGATGAACCAGTACTTTGCCGACCATGGCTATGCCGTGCTCAGTGTGAACTACCGCAGCGGCATCGGCTATGGCATGAAGTTTCGGCAGGCGCAGTACTACGGCGCGTTCGGCGGGTCGGAGTACCTGGACATCGAGGGCGCGGTGAGATGGCTGAAGGCGCAGCCGTGGTGCGACACCAAGCGCATCGGCGCGTGGGGCGGTAGTTATGGAGGCTACCTAACTGCCCTTGCCCTCGCGCGCGACTCCGCCGACTTCGCCGCGGGCGTGGACCTGCACGGCGTGCACGACTGGAGCTATGAACTCGACCTGTGGAAGCCCACCTCCGATCCAGCACACGACACCAGCGCAGCCGCGAAGGTCGCCTTCGACGCCTCGCCCATGGCCGATGTCAACAAGTGGAAGAGCCCTGTGCTGCTGATGCAGGGCGACGATGACCGCAACGTCCTGTTCGGCCAGACCGTCCGGCTGGCAGCGGCGCTCCGCGCAAAGGGCATCACGGTGGAGGAGAAAATCTTCCCGGACGAGGTGCACGACTTCCTCCTGCACCGGGACTGGATCACGGCTTACGAACTCGCAGCGGACTTCTTTGACCGTCACCTGAAGGCACACTAGGGAGCAGCTCTGCACGCACAAAGCGCCTCTTTGTGTGGTTTCGCACGCCGCTTTTCTGCGGAAATAGCCGGATTGTTGCACCCTTCGTTGTGCTTAAGGCGCTTTGGAAAGCGTTCAGAAGCGTGCAGAACGTGTGCTTTTTGCAAGCGTGCGACCATGGAAAGATGCTCGCACGCTCCTCTTTCAGCAAGCCCCGGAAAACCTTCCGGCAGGACGATCGTGAACGCGAACCCAGGCTCCTGGAGGCCGACGAAGCAGGCCCGGCGGCGGTCATCAGCAGGCGCGCGTCAGACCGTCTGCGGGCCGGGCATCTTTGGGTCTACCGCAGCGATGTGGAGGAGTTGATCCCGGCGCTTGGCTCGACCGAACCCGCACCCGGCAGTCTGCTGACGCTGCTGGACAGCCGCCGCATTCCTCTTGGTACCGCGCTGTACAGTGCGTCCTCGCAGCTTGCCCTGCGCAGGGTTTCGGCGCAGCCGCGGGTCAGCCGTGGCGAGTATCTTGACGACGTCATGACCCGCATAAAGGGTGCTCTGGCACTGCGCGCGCCCATGCTGGAAGCGGGCGACACCGACTCGGCGCGGCTCATCTTCTCCGAAGCGGACAACCTGCCCGGCATCGTCGTGGACCGCTATCGCAACCTCGTCGTGCTGCAGTTGCTGACGCAGGGTACAGCGCAGGACGATCTGCGCGAGGTGTTGGCGCGTGAGCTTGCCGGGGATGGCGTGGACATGATCGTCGAACGGCCAGACCCGCGCATCCGCGAACTGGAGCAGTTGCCTGCTGCACCTGCAGCACCACTGTTTCAGCGTGGGGGCGCGGAGGCAAAGACGATTTTCACGCTGAACGGCCTGCGTCTGCACTACGACGCCAATGCCGGGCAGAAGACCGGTGCCTTTCTGGATCAGCGCATGAACTACGCCGCGGCCGCTGCCCACGCGCACGGCGAGGCGCTGGACATCTGCACCTACCAGGGCGGCTTCGCTCTGCATCTTGCGCGGATCTGCACGCGAGTAACCGGCGTGGACCAGAGCCGCTCGGCGCTCGAGGTTGCCGAGGCGAACCTCGATCTGAACCGCGAAACGATCAAGGCAGAGGTGGACTGGATCGAAGCTGACGCTTTTGAACTGCTGCGCGCCTACGATGCGGAGGGCCGCCGCTTCGACACCATCATTCTCGATCCACCTGCCTTTGCCAAAACGAAGCGAGCGGCAGAGGGTGCCATGCGTGGCTACAAGGAGATGAACCTGCGAGCCCTGCGCATGCTGCGGCCCGGCGGCACGCTGGTAACGTGCTCGTGTTCGCATCACGTCAGCCGCGAAGCCTTCACGGAAGTGCTAGCACATGCTGCTGCGGATGCGGGACGCCACGTTCGTCTGCTGGAAACCAGAGGCGCGGCGCCCGACCACCCTGAAGTGCTCACACTGCCGGAGACTGCTTACCTGAAGTGCCTTATTGCTCAGGTTGATTGACGACCGAGCAAGATTTCGCTCAGGAAAGCCTTTCATCGCATATTCATTTCAAACGGCGATGCTTACTAAAGTTGGCTCTCACGTAGGATCGTGGCATGATCTGGCAGATACGTATCAACTTGCACTGAACCGCAGCCACGACTAAAGACAGCAGTCTTCTCCAGCGCGTTGTACCGACCCATTTTTGTAGACCGGCAGCACCCTGAACTTTACTGACGAGGCCTCGATTGCGTACCCTCCACTCCGCTCAGCGTTTCCTGTTGTGTGTTTTTGCCTTTCTACTCGCACTTCCGATGGCTGCCCTGGGGCAGACCCATCCCGTCATCTCGCAGGTATACGGCGGCGGGGGCAACGGCGGTGCGACGCTCCGTTATGACTTCATCGAGCTCTACAATCCAACCAACGCAGCCGTTGACCTGAGCAGCTATAGCATCCAGTACGCCAGCACGACGGGCCCGGCTGGAGGCGCGGCCTGGGCTGTTGCGCCGATTACAGGCACCATCCAGCCAGGCAAGTACTTTCTGATCCAGGCTTGCATCGGCAATGTGGGCAGCACAAACGGAGCTCTGCTGCCGACGCCGGACTTTACACTTCCAAACACTGATTCAGCTTCATGCGCCCCTGCCATCGCAGCCGCAGCGGGCAAGCTCGCACTGGTCAGCAACATCACCGCCCTTGCAGGCCCGTTTGGAACCGCCGCCGGGTTGGCCGGATCCAGTTGCCCCACCGTCAATGTCGGCGCAATCGTTGACTTTGTCGGGTTTGGTGCTGCAGCCACCTGCTCAGAAGGTACCGGCACGACCGCAACACCGACCGCGACCCTTTCGGCGACGCTCTCCGCTGTTCGCAGTGCAAGCAATGACGATACCGGCAACAACAGCTTGGACTTTTCCGCTGTTACGCCGAACCCCCGCAATTCAAGTTCGGGTGGCACAACGCCTCCCACGGCTACCCTGGGCCTTGCAACTGCAACGGCCAGCCCGGCCAGCGTCACCGCGGGTGTTGGCACAACGCTGAGTGTCACGGTCACTCCCGGTTCAGGCAGCACAGGTATTGCAGTCTCCGCGAACCTTGCAAGCGTGGGCGGCAGCACAGCGCAGGCTTTTGCGCCCGGCAGTACGGCCAATGTCTACACCTTTCAGCTGAACATTGGGGCAGGCGTTGCTGCAAACACTTACGCCCTGCCGGTCACGGTCACCGATCAGCAGGGTGGTTCCGCCGCTGGCACCATCACGCTGACGGTGGTTGCGCCGGTCACAACCGTCGCTATTCCAACCTTGCAGGGCAACCGGAACGCCTATCTGAACAGCACGGTCACCACCACGGGCGTGGTTACGGCGGTGATCAGCAACGGCTTCTTCATACAGACACCCTCTTCCACGCCAGGTTCGACCGGTGTCGCGGAAGGCCTGGATGTCTTTACCAGCACGCGTCCTACGGTCTCCCGGGGTGACAACGTAACAGTGACTGGCAAGCTGGTGCTGTTCCCGTTGGCAACAGCAAGCCACACACCCGCGCTTGAGATTTCCGCGCCGGCCATCACGACCAACTCCACCGGGAATCCGCTTCCCGCGCCGATTGCGCTGCCTGCCAACTTCCCCACGCCCGCTGGTGGCATTTACCAACTGACGAAGTATGAGGGCATGCGTGTCACGGTGCCGTCCTTGACGACAGTATCGGGCACGGACGGTTTTCTGACCGAGAACACCGAGACCGTCACGTCTTCGGGTGAATTCTACGCAGTGGCGACCGGTGTAGCGCGGCCCTTCCGTGAGCCGGGCCTGGACTTTCGCGACTTCCCGGCGACTACCTGCCCAACCGTTAACAACTGCACCTCTACCACGACCAACGCGGGTGTGGCGCGGCCTGCCAACCTGACGCTTTATGACGACAATCCGGAACGCATTCTGGTGGAGTCATCCTCCGCAGGCGGAACGGCAGTGAACCTAACAGCGGGCGCGGTGTTGACAAACGTCACCGGCGTCATGGACTTCACCTACAGCACGGACTCGCCCTACGGTGATCCGGCTCGCTTCTTCCTCGATGCAGGCACACTGACCTCGACCAACGTCCTAGCCAGCCCACTGACGGTGACGGCACTGCCCCTGCCTGGCGCGAACCAGTTCACGGTGGCCGCGTTCAACATCGAACGCTTCTTCAACACAACAGCTGCCGACAATTTCTACTACGACAACATCCTGAAGGCACCGCAAAAGATCGCCGCTGCGAACTCAGTCGTAGTCACAGCCGATGCGTATGCACGCCGCTTGAAGAAGGTGTCGTTAGCCATTCGCACGGTGCTGAACAACCCCGACATCCTCTCCATTGAAGAGGTGGAAAACGCCTCGGTGCTGCGCGACATCGCCGCGCAGATCGACGCCGACACCACGACGGGGACCAAGCCCGGCTACGTTGCCTACGGCACAGACAATTCGACGACTTACACCAACGACATCGGCGGTATTTCGGTCGGCTTTCTGGTGAAACCCTCGACGGTAAACGTCTCTGCGGTAGAGCAGATGGGCGCGCAGACCGTGTTTACGCCCACCGGAGCAACCGCGGCGCAGACATTGAACGACCGCCCGTCGGACGTACTGCATGCCACCATCAATCGCGGCGCGGGAACTGTGCCGTACCCGGTCACGGTCATCTCGAACCATCTGCGGTCGCTTTCCGGCATCAACACCAGCGCAAACACCCGGCAGAAGAAGGAACTGCAGGCTGAAATGCTGGCCACGCTCATCCAGACCTACCAGTCAAAGGGCGAACACGTGGTGGCGGTGGGTGATCTGAACGCGTTCCAGTTCTCAGACGGCTACACTGACACGCTCGGAACCATTACGGGCAATGTAGGCAACGGTGTTGCCGTGCAGCCCGGTACGGCGATTGTCTCGCCCGCGGCAGCGGATCTGATCACGAAATTGCCGGCAAATCAGCAGCAGACGTACACGGAGTTCGGCAATGCGCAGGTGTTGGATCATGTGGTGGTCAGTGCCGACATCGCTGCCTCTTCCACCATCGCTGTTGCGCACATCAATGCTGATTTCCCACTGACCAGCTACAACGACGCAACGACAGCTGCACGCGAGTCGGACCACGATCCTGTGCTGACGTACCTTGCACTGCCCGCGCCGGTGCTCAGCGCGACACTGACGGGCACGGCGACCTTTGCATCAACGCAGGTCGGGATGACTTCAGCGGGTCAGGTACTTACCCTGATGAACACAGGTCAGGGTCCGGTGCCTGTCACGGCTGTGACAATTACCGGTGATTTTGCGCAGAGCAATAATTGCCCGTCGTCACTTCCAATCAACTCATCATGCACCATCAATGTGGTCTTCCGGCCAACCGTATCTGGAGCCCGCACCGGTTCGGCTGGTGTGACCAGCAACGTATTTTGCCCATCCGGTGTTGTGATTGGGACCTGCGCGCAGTTTGCACTTCTGACCGGCACTGCGACTCCCGCGCCGGACTTCACGCTGACCGATAGCAGCAGCGGTGCAGCCACAACGGGCGTTACCGTCGCGGCAGGCAATGCTGCTTCGTTCGGCCTGACGCTCACGTCTATCAATGGCTTCAGCGGGTCGGTGGCGTTGTCGTGTGCTTCCAGTGCCGCGCCCGCGGGTGCAAGCTGCACCGTTGTTTCGCCCATCACGTTGTCCGCTGCCGGCACAGGAGTCGCCCAGGTGACCATCCTGACCACGGCGAGAACAATCGCTGCAGGGCTTGGTGCGATGCCGGTTGCAGGCAGGGTCTCCTACATGGTGCTGGCCGCGTTGCTGTGTGGCCTGTTGCTGCTTGTAAGCCGTGCAGGCCGCCACTTACGGGTAACGGGCCTGCTGGTGCTGTTGCTGGCACTCGCGGCTGGTATCTCGGGCTGCTCGTCGGGTTCGTCGACGAAGACCAATCCCGGGGGCACTCCAGCGGGTACTTACAGCTATGTCGTCACGGCGACGAGCGGTGGACTAACACACTCGCAAACTATCAATCTCACTATTCAATAGGTTACTTCTGATGGCACAAGGGCCGCGCAATGCGCGGCCCCTTGTGCCATCTGCTGCTGGTGTTCTGTCGCCGCTTCGCTTCTTGCAGCAGCCCTGAACAGCAGGTGTTTGACTGAACGCTCTGTGATCGACAGATGATGACCGGCAAGTCAAAGCCGGCCCAAGTCCTACCCGAGTTTTGCTTCCAAAGTAATTTCCGCCGCAGCCAGCAGGCGCGAGATGGGACAGTTTTCCTTGGCACCCTTAGCAATCTCCTGAAACTTCGCTTCGTCCAGCCCAGGTACTTTGGCATCGGTTTTCAGATGAATTTTTGTCACCGTAGGCGCGCCGTTCACAAACTCAAGCACCACTGCCGCGGTGGTAGCAACTTCGTCAGCCTTGCTGCCAGCTTTTTCCAGCTCCGCGGAAAGCGCCATGGAGTAGCAGCCCGCATGTGCGGCTGCTATCAACTCTTCAGGGTTGGTACCTGCCCCGTTCTCAAAGCGGGACACAAACGTATAAGCCTGATCGCTAAGAACGCCACTGCCGGTGCTGACCTTGCCTTGACCGTCCTTCAGACCACCATTCCAAACCGCGCTGCTGCTGCGTTCCGTTGCCATGTTCCAGTCTCCTCCCGTGCACTGCCCACTGCACTATCTGCCGCAGTGCGATGCCGTCTGTCATGTGATGTGCCTCATGGGCGAGGGTTGCGCCGTGCCGCGTCAGGCAAGCAGGTCAGGCGTCTTCACCGGTTCTGGCCCGGCTGGCGCGGCCAATCAGCAATGGGATGTCTGGTGTTTTTTCCTCGCCGGAAGCCTTCATCAGGCGCAGCCGTTGCAACACCTTCCGCGCCAGGCCGGTAAGGGGCAGGTTTCCGAGCTCGCGCGCCGGAACCCATTCCAGGTTGTCGTTGCGCAGGGCTCGTTTCCTCACCTCGCGCCGGGTTGTCAGCGCCAAGACTTCCACATAGTAGTTGGTGCCCACAATCGCGTGGCGAACCCGCAGAACCGGCTCTTCGCGCAGCAGCAGGGTACTCGCGTCAGCACCCTGTTCCTCGCCCGCCTGCAGCTGCGGCAGTTCCAGCATGCCGGGCATCAGCGACGCGTCCGCTGGGCGGCGCTGCAGCAGCACTTCCACCGTGATACTGTTGCGTACCTTGCGGGTGGCAAGCGCGTAGGTCACGCGGCGCGACTGCATCGGTGCCCGCGTGACGGTCCGGTGTTCTCCTCGGGTGCGGCACAGGCCAAAGACGGGGCAGACACCGCAGCGCGGATTGCGGGGCAGGCACACGGTCGCTCCCAGCTCCATCATGGCCTGGTTGTGGTCGCCGGGGTCACTGACCGGCAGCAGCGATTGTGCAAAGCTGTTCAGCATGTTGGCGGCAGCCGCGCCCGGGGTCTCCGGCTCGCCCAGGATGCGAAGCAGAACGCGCTCCACGTTGCCATCAACTACGGCTATGTTCTCGCCAAAAGCTATGCTGGCAATAGCGGCAGAGGTGTAATTGCCGATGCCGGGAAGCCTTCGCAGTTCGGCTGCCGTGCGGGGCAGCGTGCCTGCATGCTCATCCACCAGCATCATGGCGGTGCGGTGCATCATGCGTGCGCGTCGATAGTAGCCCAGGCCGCTCCAGGCAGCCAGTACGTCTGCCTCAGGTGCCAGCGCCAGTGCCAGCATGGTGGGAAAGCGTTTTATGAAACGCTGAAAATGTTCCAGGACTGCGCTCACGCGAGTCTGCTGGAGCATGACCTCTGACAGCCAGATACAGTAGGGGTCGCGCAAGCCACGCCAGGGCAGCACACGGGCATTGACCCGGTACCAGTCTGACAGCCACTGTGCAAAGCTGGCGCGCGCCTCCTGCGACAGCTTCGGTGCGGGCACGATTCTACTTCGGGGTGGCAAGGACTTTATTGTATGGCGTCCTGCGTTGCCGCTGTGTGAGTCGCCCTGTGAACGTGATGTTCTCCAGAGAATGTTTACGCCCTTGAAATGAGACGCGGGGCGGACATGTCTGGCGTGCGGACAAGGTGCCGAGGCCGCGCGGACTCAGATCCAGGCAAAGCATAGCGCGTCTGCAAGATTTTGCGCGTGACAGTTCGGACACGCGTGGTCCTATCTCACTTACAACGGTTCGATCAATTTCTAAGTAATTATGTGCAGTAACAAGGACGACATTGGTCCTACATAGGATGGTATGTAAGACACTTATAGTCGCCATTTACAAGGGTTTTCCTGACCTTTATGCTTTTCTTCATAGGAGTCGCGGGCAACGTGAGGGCGTGATTGCGGCTCCTACTTACTAAGTTCTGGAGGTGTTCGATGGAAGCAATTCATGATGGTCAGTGTGGTCTTTGCACCCACTTTGGTGAGTCTCACGCGCAGAGCAGTTCGTTGATCAGCATCATCAGCAGCAAGCAGGCCGACGTCGTCATGGTTGATGAGTGCGGCCATCCTAAACTGGCAAGTTTGCACCTGAAGGTGACACCGATCAGCGGTTGCGATGGTTTTCTGCCGGTCGCTGCAGCGTAATTCTGACCTTGATCCCAAAGCCCCTCGCCTGCACAGATGCAGGCGAGGGGCTTTGTCTTTCTACCCACGTTGCGACGTGACACTTTCGGGAGCGGAGCAATCCGCCGCCCTCCTCAGACCGCTGCCACCCTGAAGTGCGTTAAGATCAGACCTGCGTGCAGAACAAGATTGCGGCCCCAAAAGGCTTTCGACGGAGGGCTGGGCGCATTTCACAGGAGAAGGTCGACCGTTATGGCAATCGCGCTGCACACGCCGCTGGCACAGGAACTACAGAAGGCAGCACAGGAAGCAGGACTGGCTGTCGTTGATGGCGCGGAAGGTGCTGGATTTAACGGCGTGCCTACGGAAGTGTTCACGCTGGTACCTGCTGCCGCTGTAGCCGAGCGCAACGTCCTCCTAGAAGCGACGGCTGCTGATGTGCACGGTGCGCGCCAGATGCTGGAACTAAGCGCGGGTTTCGACCTGCAGCATCACCAGTTCGCAAAACCCATCCATGACTTTCTGCTGGAAGCGGCAAAGCGGCTGCGCAATCCGCGGCCGGACATCTACATTACGCTGGGTGGACTGCCGATTAGCATGAGCAACTGGCGCTGGCCATTTCACCTTTCGACCAGCGGTGCCGATACATACATCGTTCACGGAGAGGCAAGGCTGGACGACGGTAAAACCGCACCGGAGGCACAGCTGCGCGCCAAGGTATCGGCCAGCATGACCGTAACCTTTGCCGAAGTGGTGCCCGCGCCGGAACAGCCGTTTGCCGAAGGCTTTATCTATAACGCGGTGCGCAAAATCTTCGACCAGGGCCAGCTGGAACTGGTCAAGAGCGGCAACCGCCAGCCGGTGCCGGTAACCACGCGATACTACTCTGCCAAGCAGCAGCGCTTCATCTTCAACGACACGGACGCACAGCAGCGCGCAGATTTTCTGGCAGCCAAGGTGTACTGGGCAAGCGGCGTGCTGGGTGGCGGCGCTCCCGTGTGGATCGCCGATCCACGCGACGCGCAGTACCTGAATACCACCGTTGCTGATCTCAAGCAGGTTGCGGAAGACCTTGCCGGGGAGGGCATCTTCAAGCTTGATCCCGGCTTTGAATATGCCGGCAGCACGGAGCCACTGATGAGTCACCATGGCGAGTACGAGTCGCGCATGGCCGAAGCACTTGCTTTTACGCGGCCCACCTTCAACGAAGAGATGCGCGGCGGCCACACCAACATGTAGTCTGCGGATTCGCTGCTTAGAAGGACGCCAGCGCCTATACTGACCTCGATGCTTCTGACCGCGGTAATTGTCGACGATGAAGAACTGGCGCGGCGTGAACTGCGTTACCTGTTGGAGCAGGCCGGAGACGTTGAGATTGTGGCCGAAGCTTCTAACGGCATTGAGGCAGTCCAGACCATCCGCAGGGAAGCCCCAGACGCGGTCTTCATGGATGTTCAGATGCCGGGGCTCGACGGATTTGCAGTACTGAAGCAATTGATCGAAAAGCGCACGGCGCGCTTGCCAGAGGTAGTGTTCGCGACGGCCTTCGACCAGTACGCAGTGCGTGCTTTCGAGGTTAACGCAATCGACTACCTGCTAAAGCCCTTTGAGCAGAAGAGGGTTGCGCTGGCAGTGGAAAAGGTACGCACCCGCCGCTTTGAAGCATCGCCCGTAAACGCGGAGTTCGGTGTGGAATCCGTTCCGCAGGCCAGCGCGGAAGAACGGCTGGAATCGTTGTTGAAGCTGTTACAGGAACAGGCCCAGACAACGGCAGCGACACAGCCACGAACACGCTCCGGTAAGGTGGTGGTTCGCGCTTCGCAGCGGCTGCTGCTGGCGGACCAGCGTGACATATGTTTCGCCTCCATCGAAGAGGGCACCATTTCCGTGGTGACGCCAACGCTTGAAGGTGCCTCCAACGTGCGCACGCTGGAGGAGTTGACCGACCAGCTTGATCCCGAGACCTTCTGGCGCGCGCACCGCAGTTTTCTGGTCAACATTCAGCACATCCGTGAGGTTGTTCCCTGGTTCAAATCGAGCTATCTGCTGCGAATGGATGACCGTAAAAGCACAGAAATTCCGGTGGCACGGGCACAGGTGAAGCGGCTGCGGGAGCTGTTCAATCTTTGAGGGAACAGGGATCAGGGAACAGGGACGATCCTCGTTACTCCTTGTCATACCGCAGCAAAGCGGAGGATCTGCATATGTGCTGGCGCAGCGGAGCGTTGGGTATGTTTACAAGGGTGTGTAACGCGGCTTAAGTCTGTTATGGGGTACAGCCCTGTTCGGGTGCTAATGCCGCAGGATTTCGCTGAATGGACACCCGACTATTTGCTGGCACGAACGTAATCGCCGCTTTTGCCGCCCCTTTTGCTCAGAAGGACGACTTCCCGGATGCGGATACCCTTGTCCAGTGCCTTGGTCATGTCGTAGACGGTTAGTGCTGCAACGGCAGCAGCCGTCATCGCTTCCATCTCTACGCCGGTTCCGGCCACGGTAGCGGCAGTTGCGCGAATTCGGACGCCGCCACCGGTCTTCAACAGCGAAGCGGGCTGCACAATCGTAGCCTCCACATCGATAAACGTCAGGGCCAGCGGGTGGCACATTGGGATCAGGTCTGCTGTCTTCTTGGCTGCCGTGATACCTGCGAAGCGCGCGACCTCAAGCGGGTTGCCCTTTGGGTTCTGCGGCAGAGCGGCGAGTACGTCCGCGTTCAGTTCGACAAATGCCTCGGCAATGGCTTCGCGTCGGGTAAGTTGCTTGGCACTGACATCGACCATGTGCGCTTCGCCTGCGTCGTTGTAATGCGACAGCTTTGCCGCGGCACGGCCGCCTACGCCCGGGCGCGTGGACTTTTTCACAGACCCTCTTCTCCGATCAGCACCAGGCCGAGGCCGAGTATGGCCGCATCCACCACGATCCACAGGATAAGATCGCGCTTTTCGTAGTGGACCAGCAGCAGATGGCTCATCACGATCATGGCGGCTGTGGCGAGCGCGGGCACGATGACGGCCGCGCCCACCAGCATTTTACCGACGCGTGTGCGCGTGCTGAGCTTTGTTGTCACCGTTACCAGCCTATCGCAGCAGCACCGTGACCGCATCGCCCAGGGCCAGTGTTGACGCAGCAGGCGGCACCACCAGGTAGCAGTTGGCGCGCGCGTTGGCGTGGAGGTCACCGGAGCCCTGCCAGCCCGTGGTGCGAACGGAGGCTCCATTCAGGGAAGAAATCAGCAGTGCCGGCAGGAAACGCGTAAGGCCAGGCCGTACCTGAACCACTTCCCCGAGTTTTGCTTCTGCGTAAAACGGCTGCGGTGCGACGCGCCCCCCTGTGCCTGAAAGCCCTTCGCCACCCAGCGCGCGCAGCATGGGCGCGGCAAACAGCAGGGCCGTAACCTGCGTGGAGACGGGGTTGCCGGGCAGTCCAAAGACCCATTGTTCGCGATGCGTGCCGTCCGGCGGAATGCGTCCGAAGACAGCGGGCTTGCCTGGCTGCATGGAGACGCCGGTAAAGAAGAATTCCGCGCCGCGCGCCAGCAGGGCATCCTCGACAAAGTCGTATTTGCCCGCGGACACGCCGCCGGATAGCAGCAGCATATCTGCGTCGCGCGCGGCGGTAATCGCTCCATCCAGCGCCTCGCGGGTGTCAGCGGCAGGCGGCAACACATTTGAGATTCCGCCGTTTGCGTCGACCAGTGCCGCTAGTCCGTGGGAGTTGCTGTTCCGGATTTGCATGGGGCCGGGCACCTCATCCACCGCGACCAGTTCGTCGCCGGTCGAGAGGATGGCCACGACAGGCCGCCGATAGACAGAAAGCTGCGCGGCGCCGACCGAGGCAGCCAGAGCAAGCTCAGCGGCTCCCAGCCGGATGCCAGCCTGCAGCAGGGTGTCGTCCACGCGCGCCTCAGCCCCTTGCGGCACGATGTTCTCGCCCTGTTTTGCGCCCCGTCCGCTGTGAAGCGTCACGGTGCTGCCGCTGGCGTTCACGTGTTCCAGCATGACGATCGCGTCGGCACCCGCTGGAACCGGTGCGCCAGTCATAATCTCGATGGTCTCGCTTTCACCTAACGCGGTACCGTTCCACTGCTCACCTGCGCGGATCATGCCGATCAACGTGAGCGTTTTTCCGGCGTCGGCTGCCCGCAAGGCGTAGCCGTCGCGCGTGGAACGTGGAAAGGGCGGCTGGTCGCGGTCTGCAGCGATTTTCATTCCCAGCACACGGCCTCGCGCCTGGTCGAGTGGCAGCTGTTCCATGGCGGAGAGTGGCTGTAGCAGCAGAATCTTCGAGCGGACAAGATCGAGCGCGTCGTTGCAGGAGATCAAAGGCATTACTTGCCAGCCTACATTGGCCCGGGTGCTGTTTTCCGGAACGCGTTATCCTTACACTTGTAGGGCTCGACGATCCTGAAAACTGTGGCATCCCGGCCCCGGAGAAACCATGCGCCCCCTGTACGGATTTACCCTTGCTCTTTGTTTTGCCGCTGCCAGCACCTTTGCGTACGCTGACGACGCCAGCCGCCGCGCCAAGGCCGAGCAGATGCTGGTCCTGACCAAGACCGATTCCCTGATGGAGCAGCAGCTTGCGGGCTTGCAGGCACGCGTGAACGAACTGGCCAAGCAGCAGTCCGGCGTGGCTCCGCTATCGCCGGAGCAGACCAAGCTGACCAACGATTACCTGAAGCAGGTACAGGACACCACAGCGGATGAGGTCAGCTGGGCAAAGTTGCGGCCCACGATCATCCAGTCCTATGCAGACAGCTTTACTGAGGCTGACCTTGACGCCATCCTGGTCTTCTACAAGACGCCAGCTGGTCAGGCCATCATCACCAAGACACCCGACCTTGCCAACAAAACCATGAACACCGTGCAGGGCCGCATCAAGGAGATGCAGCCAAAGCTGGCGACGCTGACGCAGGAGTACACAGCGAAGTTGAAGGCAGCGGCTCCCGCGGGGTCGGGACCAGCGGCACCATCCGCAACGCCCGCTCCTGCTCCCAAGCCATCGCTGAAGTAACTGTATGTCTTGTGTGCTGACGCTGGCGCTTGACGATGAGGCGCAAAGGCGCTTCGAAGAGGAGCGCCAGCAGTACTTTCCGCCCGCTCTGAATCGCATTCCCGCACATTTGTCGCTGTTTCATACGCTGGAAGAGGAAGAAGCGACCTCTATCGCATTGCAGGGTGTCGCAGAGGCTCAGCACGTGTTTTCCATGCACGTTGCGGAGGTGCGATCGCTCGGCAAGGGCGTGGCTTACTTCCTGGCCTCGGCAGAGGCAAAGTCACTGCATCGCACGCTGAGCACGGCGTTTGCCGGGCAGCTTTCCGCGCAGGACCGTCAGGGTTTTCGTCCGCATGTCGTGGTTCAAAACAAGGTTGCGCCTGAGGTGGCGCGTACTACGCTGGCACAGTTGCAGGCCCGCTTCAGGCCGTGGCAAGTGTCTGCTGTTGGGTTGGACCTGTGGCGTTATCTGGGCGGCCCATGGCTGCATCTGCAACGCTTCGACTTTGAGGCGTAATGGCGCAGCTTCGTCTTTCGTTGTCTCGCAAACATGCGTTTGTCATCCCGCAGCGAAGCAGAGGGATTTGCATCTATACCAGCGCTGCGATAGCCGCGAGATGTGCTATACCGCAGCGGCTTGTGCTGCAGCGCGTCCGTCGCGGATTAGATCCGGCAGCCCGACTCCTCGGTAGCCATTACCCAGCAGGTGAAGGTTCCCGATCGCATCGACACGTCGCTGCAACTCTGCCATGCGTTCTCCGTGTCCTACCTCGTATTGTGGAAGCGCATCCGGCCAGCGCCGCACCACGGTGACGCTCGCCTCGGGCAGATGACCAAGAACGTGGACGAGTTCTGCCTTTGCGATGGCTGCAATTGCCTCGTCTGACTGTGGGATCAGCGCGTCCGCACTTGCACCGCCGAAGTAGGCGCGCAGCGACTTGCCGCCGGTCGGCACGCGACCGGCAAATTTCTGGTCGGCAAAGGTAGCAGCCAGCAGCTTGCAGTGTTCACTCTCAGGTGCAAGGAAGCCAAAACCCGCAGGCAGCGATGGCGCATGCTTCGCGGTGTAACCGAAGCCTGCAACGACGGCGGAACTAGTCGGCAAGTTCACCAGCTCGGCGGCAGGCTCGTCAGTGGGTTGCAGCAGCTTTCGCGCCTGCTTGACGGGGACTGCCAGCAGAACATAGTCGAACTCAGCCGACTCGGCGTTGCTATAGTGCAGCCGCCATCCAGTTGCGGTGCGCTCCATGGCGGCGACGCTGCAGTTCAGGCGAATATTTGCTGGTGGCAGCTTGGCTGCCATGCGCTCGGCAAGTGTGCCCGTGCCGCCGCGTAGTGTGGTGAAGATGCTGCTGCGCTTCTGGTCGCCGCGCTGCGCTGCACGCGCCTGCAGTGCAAGGATTAGGGAGCCGTGTTCGCGCTCCATCTCGACAAAGGGGTGCATCACCGCGCGGACACTCAGCCGGTGGACGTCGCCACCGAAAACACCGCCCAGCAGCGGCGCCCCGATGACGCGAAGCACTTCCTCGCCGAAGTGCCGCGAAACAAAGCTGGCGACAGATTCATCGTGGTCGGGCGCAGAGGCTTTCAACTCTTCCGCGCGACTTGGCTCAGCCAGGTAGGAGTCGCGCGCGGCAGGACTGAAAAAAGCGGACTGGCGCACCGTGTCGAGGTTCTCCGGCACCATCATGCGCATGTTGTCTGGCAGCGCCTGCAGCCGGCCATGCTGCAAGATGTAGGTAATACGGGTGGCATCGTTCGACACCATCAACTCGTCACTCAGTCCGAGTTCTTCCGCCACCTCGCGCGCCCAGGGCTTATCCGTCACCCAGGCATCTGGGCCGCATTCAACGATGAAGCCATTCTCGCGCCGTGTTTCCAGGATGCCGCCAAGACGTTCTGACGCTTCGACAAGTGTGAAAGTGACGTCTGCGCCACCGTGCTGCAGCCTGTTTAGTTCATAAGCGGCGGCCAGCCCTGCCACGCCGCCGCCTACCACTGCAATGGACTTCGCCACAGTTAGACCGCTGCCGCGACGGGTTCTTCTACCGGTGTCAGCATCTTCACTACTTCTGCAGGAGACCCTGCCGCGGGAGGTTGATGTGTGGGAAGGCTGCGCGTCCCGCGGCGCGCCAGGTCAGCCAGACCCGCGATCAGGGTCGGCGAGTCGTTCAGGCTTTCTGCGCGTGAAATCGCGATGCCCACTTCGCCCGCCGTCCTCTGGAAGTCGATGTCGATGTCATAGAGGATCTCCACGTGGTCGCACAGGAAGCCTACCGGCTGCAGCACGGCATGGTCGTAGCCTTCGGCCTTTAACGCGGTCAGCAGGGCTTCGACGCCGGGTCCAATCCATGGACCGCCGCTCAGGCCCTGGCTCTGAAAGCAGAAGTACCAGTCCTCTTCCTCAAGGATGTCTTCGAGTTCCGCCGCAATGTGTTGTGCGGTCGATTTGCATTCGATGGCATAGGTATCCGGCTCCGTGGCGAGGATCATGCCCTGGTGTTCGCTGGGCTTGGCCGAGGCCTGGATGGTGCGGCAGGGGACGGAATGTGCTGTAAACAACACGGCTGTCTTCGCGCCCGTGGCACGCGCTTTTTCGATGGCTGCACGCATCTTTTCTGCGAAGGCGCGCACCAGCAAAGCATGCTCTGACCAGCCAGCGACGAAGTCGATTTCAAACGCACCCGCAGCCGCTGTTTCCAAAGCGCGGCGGTACAGGCCCACGCTGGTGCGGCTGTTCTGCGGCGCGAGGCAGATGGCTCGAACCTTCTTCACGCCGTCCGCTTTCATCTGCTGCACCACGTCCTGGATGAACGGCTTCCAGTTGCGCATGCCCACGTACACGGGTGTGCCGATGCGCTGCTGCAGGAGGCGGCCCTGCAGCAGCGTCCAGCGGGTCAGATGCGGACCTTCCGGCGTTGGTTCCTCCTGCAGGCCTATCTCGGCGTAACGCTCCTGCAACTCATGCACCACGTGCGGAGGCACGCCGCGGCCGCCGGTGACCAGCTTCAGGTAGGCATCCATTTCGCCCAGCACGTCCGGCGTGCCATGCGCCAGCAGCAGGATTGCGTCGAAGCGCTCCGGCTCGGGGTGTGTAACAGCCGGTGCCGCCATGGCTGCGGCAATCTGCTCGGCATTGCTGACCTCATACGATGCCAAAACACGCGAGATGCCGGGAGCAGTCGTTGCGGCAAGCTGCTTGTGGATCGGGGCGAGCCGTTCGCGCAGGTTGAGCTTCTCGCTCAGCAGTCCGACGAAGAAGTAGCCAAGATTATTCATGCGCGCACGCTCAGTTCTTTCACCCAGCGGGCGACGTTGATGACGTTGTCCACGGGCGTTCCGGGCACAATGCCATGGCCCAGGTTAAAGATGTGGCCGTTGCGATTGCCCGCAGCATCCAGGATTTCCTTAACGCGCTGCTTGAGCAGATCTTCCGGTGCGAACAGCGCGATGGGATCGAGGTTGCCCTGCACGGCAACGTGCGGTCCGGCCAGTCGCCAGCCCTCGTCGAGCGGCACGCGCCAGTCCAGGCCAAGCACGTCCGCACCGGTCTCGCGCATCGTGCTCAGCAGGGAAGCGGTATCCACGCCAAAATAGATGACGGGCACACCCAGCGCCTGCACGCGCTGCACCAGTTCTTTGGTCGCAGGCAAAACGAAGTCGCAATAGTCGCTGACGGAAAGCGCCCCTACCCAGCTATCGAAGATCTGGATGACGTCTGCACCCGCTTCCACCTGCTGCGCCGCGTAGGCAACGAGTACGGTCAGCAGCTTTTCCTGCAAGAGCGACCACGAGGCCATGTCGCTGTACATCAGCTTTTTCGTCTCGATGTAATTGCGCGACGAGCCGCCCTCGATCATGTAGCTGGCCAGCGTAAACGGCGCACCGATAAAGCCGATGATCCCGAGTTGGTCGCCATCCTCGCGCGGCGACGTAAAGTGCTTTGCGACCTGCTCGATGGCGCGAGCGACGTAGTTCAATTCATCGGCACGGTCGGTGCGCAGTGCTTCGATATGCTCACGCGAGCGCACGGGCTGGTGTACGACTGGCCCTTCGCCGTTGACGAACTCAAAGTCCAGGCCCATGGGCGTAAAAGGCAGCAAGAGGTCAGCAAAGATGATCGCCGCGTCCACGCCTAGCCGCTCCGCCGCCGTGATGGTCACCTCCGCTGCAACGTCGGGCGTGCGGCAGATCTCAAGCAGCGTGTGGTGACGCCGCACGGCCATGTACTCCGGCATGTATCGACCGGCCTGACGCAGAAACCATACGGGTGTGCGGTCCACCGGCTGACGCAGGCAGGCACGCACAAAGCGGCTGCCGTGTGCCTCTACTGCAGCACTGTTCGACGTTTCGATAAGTGTGGAAGTAACGCCCATGTTACGCCGTCGGAGCGACGAACTCCTTGGGCAGTTCGCCGCCTTCACCGTAGAAGAAGTCGTTCATCTGCTCCACCAGAAACTCCTGCGCGGAAGGCGTCCAGGGCTGCAGGCGGTATTCGTTCAGCAGCATCTTTTGCCGCTCGATCCACTCGCCCCAAGCCTTCTTGCTGACGGTGTTGTAGATCTTGCTGCCAAAATCAGAGTCGAAGGGCGGCTCGTCCAGCCCTTCCATCTCTGCCTTGAACTTGGAACAAAAAACCATGTGCGCCATGCGGAACCTCGCTTCTATGCACCCATGATTGTACCGGTTGGATGCAGGCGGGCGTCCGCTACTCGCCCTTGCCGGGAACGATGTTGCCAGCCTCATCGTAGGGGCAGTGGCGGCAGTCATTGCCGCAACAGGTCCCGCGCTTGCGCAGGTTGGCTGCGGTAAAGACGAGAAAGGGACCGTCGAAATAGTAATCCTCGTCTGGCAGCTCGACCTTTTCGGTGCTCATGCGAACAGGCCTCCTTGCGGCTCCGGTGTTGGAGGCGGTGGTATGTCGATGGGCGACGTGGGTGTGATTGTGCGGCGGATGCCTGCAGGTGTTGCGATCGCGTCAATGGGGTTGCCGTCCGCATCGCATGAGGCACCACCGCGCAAGTGGACCTTCTTGCCTGCAATGGCAGAGGTGCGCTCGCCCGGCACCACGATCCCGATCAGGTTCATGGGATCGCTGGCAGCCAGCGCGACCACGTCGTCGTGCTGCAGGTCGCGTGTGGCGCGCAGGCTTTCCACGGCCTCGGGCAGGGCGAACTGCTCGCCAGAGAAGCCGCTGACGAAGCGTCCTCCTCGGATCTCGCCACGAGCTTCCAGACGGCGCATCATGCGGACCAGGTCGCGCCACTTGGGTGCGTTTGCCTCGCGTTGCAACAGGTCGCGGAAGATAACGCCGTAACGCGCCAGCAGCATGCGAGCGGCGGCAGCAAGCGAGGTTTCCTCCTCACGGGCGCGTTCAGGGGCAGTGAGTTCGCGGTGCTCGTCCTCGGTAAACATGGACCAGCGTCCAGCAGTGGAGCGCGTTGCGCGTCGGGTGACGTTGGTGGTGGTTTCTGCAACCAGCGGCTTGCGCTTGGGGTCCATCATGATGCGCAACTGATCGAAGCCGTCGGCGCTGGCCAGGCCTGCAGTGGCAAGTTCCCACAGGGCTGTCTGCGTCTGCTGCTTGCTGAGGACGCACATGCGCTGCAGGTCGCTGGCGAAGCAGGCGCCACGCTCGCGCAGGGTGTTGCGGATGCACAGCGCCTCGGGCGACAGGGCAATTTGCAGCTTGTCTTCCTCAACGCATTTGGCGGCAAGCGCGGCGGGTAGCCAGTCCGCGCTTTCGCGGAGGAAAAAGGTAATCGGTGCCATGTTCGTTGGAATGACGCGACGCGGCGCTGCACCGTCGCCGCAGGCCCATGCCGGATGCGGCGAAATGCGTCCCCAGCCTACCGCGCCGGAGAGGCACAGCGCGTCGAGCCACTTGCCGTCATAGTCCTTCACGCGCTGCAGCAACAGGTTGCGCTCCCACTCCACGGCGGGCGCTTCGAAGCCCTCCAGTTGCAACAGAGCTTCCAGCACGCCTTCTTCACCGGCAAGCTGCGTCTGCGGTGCGAGATGCTGCCAGCGCAGCAGCCATCGCATGAACACGGCGGGTGACACGGCCTCAATGCCCTTGCGCAGCGCGCCGAGTGTAAGGCGGTGGATGCGCTGCAGGATGCGGCGTTCGCACCACTCGATGTCGCTATCGTTCTCTGCTGAGGCAGGTGCTTCGTAGATGCCGCGGAGTGCGAGACCCTGCACCTCGATTGCGGCGAGTTGCTGGAAGATGGCGCGCGGGTGCAGGTCTACGAGTGCGGCGATGCCGGTGGCGCTTGTGGGTCCGAGGATTTGTAGGAAGCCCTGGGTTAGCAGGCGCAGGGCTTCATCATGAGAGATCGCGGCTGGCATTTCTGTGGCAGAAAGGCTTAGGGAAGCATTACTGGTTCCAGCTTCTTCGGGCTCCTTCGCTACGCTCAGGATGACGGCGCTTGAGACAGTGATGGAAAGCAGTGCCTTTGCGTGCTCCACGCGCTCTGTCGCGACCCAGCAGTCCTGTTCGCCGAAGCGGATGGTGGTGGCACGTCCGCGTGCCTGCAGGCGCTCAAAAAACAACAGCCAGTGGCGGCTTGTGTGGGTGCGGTGGGCCTGGACTTCTTCGTCGGCACAGGCTGCCAATCCCACGCAAGCGTCACATGGAGGGGGCACGCCATCGTGGGTTTGCTGTTCCGTGTTCCCTGATCCCTGCTCCCTGAAAAGGGCCACCGGCAATGCCACCGCGCTGAACAGCAGGTCGTGCAATTCATGTTCATCGCGCAAGTCTGGCCAGACTTCGCAGCGGGCCTGGCGGATTGCGGCCGGGTCCAGCCGACCGGCCTCGCCCAGTACGGAATCCGGAATGGTGCGGCGCAGCGACACGGCGCGCGCGCGACGCTCTTCCAGGCCTGCTTCGTCCAGAAAGCTGTTCTGGTTTGCGTTCAGAAGCTCGTGCGAGAAGACGGAGGGCACCGGCGTATCGACGGCGATGCACTCGATGCGACCGTCGTGCATGGCACGCAGAATCGTGCGCAGGCCTTCCAGGTCCATCGCCTCCTGCAGTACATCCTGCATCACCTCGCGGACCAGCGGGTGATCGGGAATCTGAATATCGCCAACGATGGTTTCGAAGCACGCCGCGGCCTGTGGGAAGACGCTGGCCAGCAGATCCTCACCACGTGTGCGCTGGATCTGTGGAGGAATCTTTTTGCCCTTGTTGAAGCGCAGCAATTGCAGCGAGCGGTTGGCGGCCCAGCGCCAGCGTGTCTTGAAGATGGGCGAGGCAATGGCGGCCTGCTCCAGCAGTTCCTTCGCGGTGTGCTCGGTCAGAAAGTGGAAGACGTCAGCCAAGGGGAAGCTGTGCTGCTCTGCCAGGCAGATGTTGATGCCGTTGTCAGTCGCTGCTGCCTGCAGTTCGTAGTTGAAGCCGCGGCAAAAACGCTTGCGCAGCGCCAGGCCCCAAGCGCGGTTTACGCGGCCGCCGAAGGGCACATGCAGGATCAACTGCATGCCGCCGCCTTCGTCAAAGAATCGCTCCGCGACAATGGTGGTCTTGGTCGGTACGGTGCCCAGCACGGCGCGTCCGCTGACGATGTACTGCACCAGTTGCAGCGCGGCAGATTCGCAGATGCCGCATTCTTCCATGAGCCACGCCATGGTGGATGCGACGCGTGGGTCTTTGGCGACCACGTGTTCATGGTGAATACCCGTGGTGCGTTTTGCGATGCAGTCGCGCAATTCCGCAACAAAGTCGCTGAGCACATCGGTCCGTTGTGGAGCCTCGCCAAACCAGAAGGGAACGCTGGGCGGTGCTCCGTGCGCGTCCTCCACCAGCACGCGGCCTTCTTTTTCCACGGTGATCACGCGCCAGCTGGCGTTGCCCAACTGGATGACGTCGCCCGGACCGCTGTCGACCGCGTAGTGCTCGTCCAGCGTGGCAATCTGCACGCCTTCCGGCTGCAGAATGACGGCGTACGACGCATTATCCGGGATGGCTCCGCCGTTGCCGATGGCGGTCATGCGCGCGCCGCGGCGTGGGTGCAGCACGCCCGCCACGCCGTCGCGCAGCAGGTAGGCGCCATAGCGTCCGCGGCTGTTCTCGATGCCGGTGTGCAGCAGCGTCACGAGTTCATCGAACTCCGGTCGCGAGAGATTGCGGTAGGGGTAGGCGCGCGTTACAAGCGCATAGAGCGCGTCCTCCTCCCACGGCTCTGCCGCGCAGATGGCGACCATCTGCTGCATCAGCACGTCGATAGGCTTGGGTGGAATTTCGAGCCGGTCCAGCGAGCCGGAACGCATGGCCTGCACCAGCGCGGCTTGTTCTAACAAATCGTCGCGAGTAGTGGCAAAAAAGCGGCCTTTCGGGATGGCTCCGCGCCAGTGGCCTGCGCGGCCCACGCGCTGCATGGCGACAGCGACCGCCCGGGTGCTGTTCATCTGCACCACGAGATCGACCGCGCCGATATCTATGCCGAGTTCCAGCGAGGCCGTGGCCACCAGCGCCTGGATTTCGCCCGCCTTCAGGCGCTGCTCTGCGTCGAGCCGCAATGCGCGTGATAACGAACCGTGGTGCGCGGCTACATTCTCCTGCCCCAGCCGTTCGGCCAGCGCGCCGCACAGTCGCTCGACCATGCGGCGCGTGTTCACGAACACCAGCGTGGACGTGTGCTCGCGGCACAGCTGCGCGATGCGGTCGAAGACCTCGGTCCACATCTTCGAATCGCATACGGAGCCGAGTTCGGAGGAGGGGATTTCGATGGCAATGTCCAGCGTGCGGCGCTGGCCGACCTGGACGATGGTGGCGTCGTTCTGCTGCACCCCGGTCAAAAAGGAGGCTACAAGCTCAATGGGATTCTGCGTCGCGGACAGGCCGATGCGTTGGGGCGCGCAGTGAAGGCCGGTGAGCATGCTGCCGGGTGCCAGGCGGTTCTCGCCGGTCACCAGCGCGTCCAGCCGCTCCAGCGTCAGTGCGAGGTGCGCGCCGCGCTTGTCGTCGGCCATGGCATGGATCTCATCGACGATGACCGTGTGCACACAGCGCAGCTTTTCGCGCGCCTTGGCAGATGTGAGCAGCAGGTACAGCGACTCCGGCGTGGTGACCAGGATGTGCGGCGGGCTCTTCAGCATGGCCACGCGTTCCTTCGGCAGGGTATCGCCCGTGCGCACGCCGGTGCGGATGCCCGCGCACAGGTAGCCTTCTTCCAACGCCAGCGTCAGGATCTCGCGCAGTGGCTCTTCCAAGTTTTTCTGAACATCGTTGCTGAGCGCCTTCAGCGGCGACACATAGACCACCTGCGTGTGCGGTGGCAGCGTACCTGCGATGGCTTCGACGACCAGCCGGTTGATGGCCACCAGGAATGCGGTGAGTGTTTTGCCGCTGCCGGTGGGCGCGGAGATCAGCGTCGGGTCGCCACGCAGGATGGCGGG
>CAXTFT010000001.1:90875-94190 GCA_964243585.1 uncultured Terriglobus sp. | reverse complement strand
GCGGATGGGAGCTTCCGCATGAGCGTTCACACCCTGCAGAAACACGGCTTTGCCATTGAGCAGAATGCGCGTGCCATCAACGCGGATATCGCGAAAGCCGATCGTGTCGACAATGATGTCGCTGCCCGTGCTTAACTGCACTCTATAGAGCTTCGGGGTCGCCCCCGACCATAGGTCCAGCCTTTTCGCTTGAACCTCAAAAGGCGCGCGCCCGTTCGCGTCGGTCGTAGCTTTCGCACTCACGCCCGCTTCGGGCACGGTTACGGTCACGGGTGTCCCGGCCGGAGCACCTTCCACATGCACATAGCCCGCCAAGGTTCGGGATGACGGCCCACTGGCATCGAAACTGGTGCCGTGCTTCAACTGAACTTCGTAGTCATCAATGAACTGCATGGGCACTGTGACAAGCGATACGTCACGCGTAATGCCACCGTAATCCAGAAAGTCATACTGCAGCGACGGAATGTCATCCAGGTGACGGGTTGAATCAACTGCAACCACAGCGAAGTTACTACCTGCATGCAGCAGCGCGGTGGTATCGCAGTCGTAAGGCGTAAAGCCACCCTCGTGATCGCACAAGCGTTTTCCATTGATCCATACCACGGACCGATAGTTCGCCGCGCCCACGTGAAAGAATGTGCGTGTTCCTACCTTGGGTGTAAACGTGAAGTCTCGCTGGTACCAGACCACGCCCTCAAAGCGCAGCAGCGTCGGGTCCTGAGTGTTCCAGTCTCCCGGTACCTTCAGCGTGGGTGCCGTTTTGAAGTCGTACTCCGAATTATGTGGGCCACTGCTTATATTTGGATGAGTATTCTGGGCATAACCATTGTCGCGAACCGCACCTTTGCCGTCATACAACTCCCGAAAAGGCGGCTGCTCCACTAAGTAGTGCCACTCTCCATTCAGAGACTGAGCAGGCCGCTGGTCCGCACCAACCAGCAAGGTCCGAAGCGGCTGTTGAGCGATCGCCGGAGCTATGACACAGAAAAGCGCAAGCGAATGGACAAGAACAGACTTTACAGCGGCAGGCGAGAGATAAGGCACGTGCCCTCCAAGGAAACCACTATAGCTGATTCGGTAAGCGAATCGACACCGTGTCACGCTGATTGATCTGATAGAACACAGCAATGTCTGACGATCTTAAAAGTAACTTTGCTACAGATAGGCGGAGTGTACGTTCCAGCAGCATCAGGCTTGCACCCATCCAAAAGATTTTGCCGAACGATTCTCATCTTGGCAACTTCTTTTCCACTCCCGATTGCGTTCCTTCCGGGCAGTT
Source organism: uncultured Terriglobus sp. (assembly GCA_964243585.1). Taxonomy (GTDB): domain Bacteria; phylum Acidobacteriota; class Terriglobia; order Terriglobales; family Acidobacteriaceae; genus Terriglobus. The sequence continues at coordinate 92,911 of CAXTFT010000001.1, read as the reverse complement.
CCGTTGTTCCTATCGGAAAGCAGCAACCCTTCCGTAAGCACTGATCCAGAACGTGGCGCAAACCTTGTACCTGCAAGCGGAGCAGCTTGCAGTTAACGAAGACTGCAGTTGTTGCATCTCGTTTAACTCAGAACGTATGTACTGCTTGAGTATGAATAGCAGATTCTCAATCTGGGGTTAACCCGCCGGATTCCGCCGCTTGTCAGCTTCCTCAGAAGCTAACGTCGATGTGTTGCGGCGTGGCCCGCGCGGGAAATTCAAGCAGGATGGTTCCTGCTTCTGCCCTGGACGGCGGGAGCGGCTTACCATCAACAGTAATGATTTTTACCGTGCGTGGCAGGAGTAAACGGATCGCCGTAAGGTCATGATCATCACGTGCTTCAATACCTGTGACCATAAATCGGAGGGTAGTCGAAGTGGCCTGTTCGTCGATGACTTTAGCACTGGCTGCGAGCACGCGCGCCTTGGCCGTTGTAAAGAAAGCGGGATCAAGCAACAGCCGACGCTCTTCCTCAGCGACTTGGGGATCCTTAATGAGACGCAAGTGGGCATCGAAAAGACCGATGTAGAGCCCCGGAATGGTCGTCGGCACAGGCACTGTGTGTGGTAGCGGCACAGCGGTTCTGTTGGTTGCTGAAGGCTCATTGTCGAGCGACTTAACCGCACTGCTTACAACACGTGTGACAGCATGTTCTGGTGTGCCTTCAGGCTTGTCAAAGCCGGATGCTACAACGAAGGGTCCCCGTCGTAGAACAAGCGCGGTTGTTTCCCGCCAGGCCAAGTGCACGTTCGTTGCTGCATTCCTGGTCAGTGTAAGGATTGTGGAGGCGCCGTTTCCTTCTGCTGCAAGTGCCGATGGTGCTACTTTGCGGAAGTCCACAAACCCCTTGCCGACGTGGTGCATTCCTTCGCTTCGCGGGTCAACGCCCAGCGAGTGGAAGAGCAGTTCACGGGGCGTAGTCTGATTCTTTCCACCGTCGTTCCACCAGTCCTGTGCCTGGTTGTAAGGATCGCTGTCGTCATCTATGACGATGAGTGCTCCACCTGCCTTGACCCATGCTGTAAGAGCCGCATGGAACTTAGGCGATGGGGGCTTCTGGCCTTCATAGGTGAGCAGAAGGACTTTATACTGCTTGAGGAAGTCGATCGCACCGTTACCGCGATAAGTGCTTTCAATTTGAACAACCTCCACAGGCACACCATGCATAATCAGCGGCAGAGCCAGGCCATAGAAGTTGCCAAGGTCTGCGTCCGATGGCAGAGGCTTCGCTCGTTGAAACATGAGCGTGTCACTGAGCAACACGCCGATGTGCTGTGTTCCAGAGACTTGCCAGTGCGCGGGCTGATCCTTCATCTGCCCAAGAGCATGGAACACTATTTGCAGTTCGGTCTCGTACTCCGCGGGAATCAAGGTACGCTGCGGCTTCGGATTGGCCTCTGTCGGCTCTGCCGCTGGGCGAAGGGCACGCGGACCGAAGATGCGATCTGGCCAGGGCAGAATTTCATAGCTGCTGACTTCCGGTTGAAGCAGTGATGCAACGAGTGTGGATTCCCAATTGCGCTTGTAGTCCGACCAGGAATGGTTTGGGTTGTCCTCGATGGGGTCGTTGAGATACCAGATGCGCTTACCCGATGAGCGCGCGATGTTTTGCAGCGCGCCGTATTCCAGGAAGGCAGTCTCGAAGGTGCGTTCGGCCTGAACACCCTGGTAGACATTGACAGCGCGGCTGGTGCCCGTCCAGACCTGGGCAATGTAACCATCCGCGCCCACATCCAGCAGCGATGACTCCGGCGATACGATCTGCCACTGTGCGTAGTTGATGAGCGAATGCGTCGCCACATAACAGGGAATTTGCTTGTTATGGTCCTGCCCCCACTTGCGCACTGCGCTAAAAACCTGTGCCAGAGCGCGTTGGTAGAGAAAATACTTCAACTTGCTTGCGCGGTACTGAGCGTCGGGTGATGAATCGGGTGCCCGCCATGCTTCGTGGTAATAGTTCAGCCACTCCTGCTTGAAGGATTCAGACCATCCAGCC
>CAXTFT010000001.1:64717-90865 GCA_964243585.1 uncultured Terriglobus sp. | reverse complement strand
GAGGTGAGCAGCGACAAATGATGATCATTCAGCCCGCGCCCAAAACTCAGGTTCTTCCAAATAAATAGCTGCTGCACCTGCGTCGAGTGCCCGCAGCACTCCGCGACTGAGGTACTTACCGTAGCTCTCCGACGGGGCTATGTATGGGACCTCTCGGCCGCTGTGCAGGATGAGTTTTCCATCATTTTCCTGCTGTGTCTCGTTCCAGTGTTCCTTGCCGTCGAAGTCGCCCCGCAGGTAGTCACCGTACGTTCCCCATGCAACGCCGGTCATAACTGTTACACGGTAGCCGTGTTCCTTCCAGGAGCGAATGCGATCCGGCAGCTGTTCATTAATCCCGTATGCCATTACTGTTCCGGCTTCGACGTTGACCCGCGGGGTCCAGCCATTCTGAGTTTGGAAGATCATGGTGTCGTTGGCATGAGACGGTGCCTGAGCGACAGCTGTGATTGAGAGCGTCAGCGCCATTGCAAGCGTTTTCATCGCAATGCGATAGTAAGCCATCAGAACATGACAGGTGAACAATTGTTCGCTCCGTCATCTGTTGGACTAAAGTCTCTAAGCACGTCCTGATCTCTCTTCCAAGCTGGATGACACAAAGCAAATTACGTAATGGCCGCGCTATTCTCTGCCATTGGGAATGGAATGGTTGCAAGTGGCAGATCATCGGAATTTGCCTCAGAGCGAAGAGCATCGAAATCAAATAATTAAACAACGAGGGTTCCATTTGTTGTGGCTACAGTGCTGGCTCGACGCGAGGTCATTCATGCTGTCTGAGCTGCGTCGAACTTTGTGGGTTTACCTGACGCTCAGCGCATGTGCTGTTGCTCATGCTCAGACGCCAGTGCAATCAATTACAGGGCCGACTCAAGCTATGCCGTTGCCCCTGTCTGGACGCGCAGTGCCTGACAATCCCGTTTCGGTAACGCAGCAAACGGTTCCAGGCAGCACTGGCAGCAGCGTCAACCTGTTGGACACGACGGTGATGATCCAGGGGCCGTACGCCGGCAGCGTTCTGCGGGGTCAGCCCGTGCCGGGAGTCCTGTCTCTGACTTTGAGTGACGCGTTAAAGATGGGTCTTCGCGAGAATTTAGGAGCTATCAGCCAAGGTGCTGCCGTACAACAAGCGGAAGGGCAGCGTCTTTCGGCGCGCAGTGCGCTGTTGCCGAACATCAACATCGGGGCGGCAGAGATTTTCGCTAAACAGAACCTGCGAACCGTTGGCCTAAAAACCAGCATCATTCCGGCTGCAACGGTTTACAACTACGATGACCTACGCGGACTGCTGCAACAGTCGGTGGTGGACCTGGTCAGCATCAATCAGTTTCATGCAAGCACTGAGGCTTTGAAGAGCAGCCTTGCGAGCGCGAGAAATGCACGAGACCTGATCGTGCTTGCAGTGGGCGCGACGTACCTGCAACTGACTGCGACAAATGCCAGGATTGAGGCAAGCAAGGCGCAGGTCGCCTATTCAAGGGCAGTGTTCAAGCGAGCGTTTGATCAAGTTGAGGCAGGGCTTGCCGCACGGCTGGACGCAACGCGCGCCGAGGTGCAGTTACAACAGGAAGAGCAGCGAACCATCTCGCTGGAGGCAGATCTTGCGGGACAGCGGCTTCGCTTTGCGCGACTGATTGGTATGCCGATGAGTCAGCAATTCGTCCCTGCTGATACTTATCCTTTTCGCCCTGACATCAATTACACGCTTGAGTCTGCACTTGACCGGGCGGCACACCGCAGGCAGGATCTGCAGGCTGCGGCAAGCAGTGTTCGAGCGGCGGACGCAGGGGTAAAAGCTGCTCGTAGCGAGAGACTGCCGAGCGTGCAACTCCGCGCAGATGCCGGCATTGCCGGGACCGCCCCGACCCAGACGTCCCTGGGTGTGTACACCGTCACGGGAACAGTGACGATCCCTATCTATAATGGCGGCCGCGTCGCAGGGGACGAGCGCCAGGCAGCAGCGGCGCAGCAGCAGCGTAAGGCGGAGTACAGTGATGCGCAGGCTCAGGTCGAGCAGGATGTGCGACAGGCGTTTATCCAACTGGATGCTGCGAACCGACAGGTGACGCTCGCCCGGCGCAATCAGGATTTGGCCCACCAGACGCTGACCCAGTCGGTCGACCGGTTCAACGCCGGCATTACCGATACGGTTGAGGTCGTGCAGGCAGAACAAACCGTTGTGCAGGCAGACGACGACCTGATTTCCTCGCTTTATGAACACAACCTTGCAAAGCTCTCGCTGGCCCGTTCCATGGGCGCTGCCGAAGAGACCTTACCGAAACTGCTTGGAAAATGAACGATGCCAGATGAAAACCTAAATCCGCCGGAGCGAGCGTTGCCGCAGCCGCAACGAACGCCTCTTCTTCCCTCTCCCCACTCACCGGAAGGTGGTGAACATACGCTTCCGGAGAGCGGTTCAAGCGTGGCGCTTCGCATGCTCTATGACGAGCAGGCAAGGCTGCGCGCAGAGCTCGATGCCCTGAAGCAGAAGAATGAGAGTAAGCCGAAGCCGGACGACGATGGGAAAGACGGCCCTGGTGGAGACAAGGGCGGCGAAGAGGGCGATCAGGAAGAAGGCGGCGACGATGCTAAGAATGAGGAGAAGTCCAGAAAGCCGAAAGATCCGCGAGCGGATAAGGTCAGGCGAGCACGTTGGATCTTTATCAGCGTGCTCGCTCTAATACCTCTAACTGTCTTAACCATACTGCTGCTACGGTATCTCGGCAGTTATGAAAACACTGACGACGCATTTGTTGACGGCCACACCGGTCCGATCAGTACGCGTATCAATGGCACGGTCGCGAACGTGTATGTGGAAAATACATATCGCGTGAAGAAGGGGCAGTTGCTGTTGCAACTGGATACACGTGATAACCAGATTGCAAAGGAGCAGGCGGATGCCAGCTTTCAGCAGTCAGAGGCCGCGGTGCGCACACAGGCTCCGCAGGTACCCGTCACCAGCAGCCAGCAGTCTACGCAGGTACTCAGTTCTGAACTGGATGTGGTGCGCTCCGAGGCGCAGGTCAAGCAGAACGAGGAGCAATACATGACTGCGCTGGCCAACCTTCATGAGGCTGAGGCCAACTATGCCAATGCCATGCGCGAAGAAGAGCGTTATCGCAAGCTGGTGGTCAAGGAAGAAGTGTCGCAGGAGCAGTACGATCAACGCTTGACACAACGCGATGCGCAGGCGGCAGAGGTGGCCGCACGCCGTGGACAGGCAGAGGCCGCTGCCCGCACTATCACCCAGGCGGCTGCTCAAAGAGATCAGGCCCGTGCGCAGTCACAGCGCGATCGCGTCAACCTTCCCAAGCAGGTAGCCATACAGCGGGAGACCTTGAACCAGCGAATCGCAAGTGCGGCCAATGCAAAATCACAGGCGGACCAAGCAGAGCTGAACCTGCAGTACACCCGCATCTACGCACCTGAAGACGGCATCATTGGCGACAAGCAAGTGCAGGTTGCATCGCGTGTCACAGCAGGACAGGAGTTGTTCGCGCTGACGCAGACCAACGACATCTGGGTGACCGCCAACTTCAAGGAGACTCAGGTCCGCAAGATGCGCAAAGGGCAGACGGTCCGCATCCATGTCGATGCTCTTGGCGAAGATTTCGAAGGCTGGGTAGAAGACCTGCCCGGCGCCAGCGGCGCCGTGTACAGCCTGCTGCCGCCTGAGAATGCAACAGGCAATTACGTCAAGGTGGTTCAGCGGCTACCGGTGCGCATACGCTTCAAGCCGGGGCAAAAAGATTCGGAACGCCTGGCGCCTGGGATGAGCGTAGAGCCAAAGGTGTGGTTTCGGTAATGCTCTTCGAGTGCAGAGGACGTGTTCATGCCCAGTAACAGTGGCGGAGCCGGGTCCGCTTCGAATCCATGGCTAATTGCCGTGGCCGTCATGATCGCGACGTTCATGGAGGTGATGGATACATCTATTGCTTCCGTTGCCGTGCCGTACATCGCCGGCAGCACCGCATCCACAAACGACCAGGCGGAATGGGTACTCACGGTCTATCTCGTCGCCAACGCCATCTTTCTGCCTACGAGCAGCTATTTGAGCGAACGATTTGGCCGAAAAAATTTCCTGATCGCCTCGATAGGCCTCTTTACCTTTGCATCATTTCTTTGCGGCATCGCACCAACACTCGGCTTTATCCTGATCGCACGCGCGTTGCAGGGCATTGGCGGCGGTGCATTGCAGCCACTGTCGCAGGCCATCCTGATTGAAAGCTTTCCGGCAGAAAAGCAGGGACAGGCGCTGGGACTGTATGCGCTTGGCGTGGTTCTGGCTCCGGTTGTAGGGCCGGCGCTAGGTGGCTATCTGACCGATGCAGCTTCCTGGCGGTGGGCCTTTTACATCAACATTCCCATTGGCCTGATCGCCATGCTGATGCAAAGCCGTGTGCTGAAAGACCCACCCTACATCAAGCATGCAAAGCCCGGAAAACTCGACAGTATCGGCTTGGGAACGCTCGCACTCTGGGTAGGCTGCCTACAGTTCATTCTCGACAAGGGGCAGGAAGACGACTGGTTCGGCGACACCAAGATCCGCATCGCCTTCGCTGTTATGCTCGTCAGCTTTGTTGCTTTTCTGGTTAGAGAGTTTAGAGCGGAAAAACCCCTCATCAAGCTTAATGCGTTGGCAAATCGAAATCTTGCACTTGGCTGCTTTCTTGTTTTTCTGCTCGGGGCCGTGCTCTACGCACTTACCACTGTGCTGCCGGTCTTCTACCAGACCCTGCTCGGCTACGACGCCACCTCCGCAGGCCTCGTCGTCAGTCCGCGCGGTTTGGGTGCGATGGTTGCGTCCATTGCAGTCGGCGCTATCGTGGCAAAGTCAGACGCGCGCATCCTCGTGGGTGCGGGCTTTGCCATCCTTGGCATATCGAGTCTCTGGATTGCAAATTTCACATTGGATATCTCGCCCTGGTCGCTCTTCTGGCCTATCACGGTCAGCGGCTTTGGACTTGCACTCGTGTTCGTTCCACTTTCCCAGGTAGCCTTGGGCACGCTCGCTAAGAGCGAGGTCGGCAACGCCAGCGGCATATTCAATTTCCTGCGAAACATCGGTGGCGGTATCGGCATTTCGTGGGTCAATACCATCGCTCAGCGGCACCTGCAGACCCATAGAAACGACTTGGCGCACTCGTTCAGCGGCAGTAGCTTTCTTTTTCAGCGCCAAATTACCACGCTAACAACCATGATGAGTATGCACGCAGGGCCTCGGCGTGCCATGCTGCGCGCATTCGCCCTGACCAGCACCAGCCTCAACAACCAGGCACAGGTCTACGCGTATGTTGACGACTTCCGGTACCTGGCACTGCTTTCATTCCTCTGTGTTCCTCTTTGTTTCTTTCTCAAGAAAGCAAAAAAAGGAACTCAGGCGGCGGGTTAGTCAAAGGGAGAACGCAATCGTCGCTCCCCTTAGAGTTAGCCGCACTTGGAGCGCTTGTTCCCAGCGTTCAATTAGAAGACGGCTGCTGTACTTTGTCGATCACCAATGACTCGGCCATGTCTCGCCTGGCTTCAAGCTTCAGTCCTAATTGCTCTTGCAATGCGACGTGGAGCGGCGGACTCGACGTGTCGGCGGTGATCTGGATTTCGCCGTTGAATTCGCGCTGGCTAGGTGCCCAGCTCAGATCGAAATCGTACCGTTCAGCAAGACCGGTACGATCAACCACAGGGCGATCAAGGATCGCTCTCTGTAGCAAGGCAACAAAGTCTTGCATGCTCGCATTTCGAGCGGGCATGAGTACGTGGTCTGGATAAACCGTGCTGATAACAGAAGATGGATCCGTAGCCGATGCACTACTCGCCCTGAGCTTGCTGCCATTCTTTCCAGCCGTCAAGACATAGACAGCAAACTCCTTTGGCTCCCGATGAAACACAAGCTGAAAGCGCTCGGAAAGCAGCGTAGCAAGCATCGCCATCTGCTGATCGCGCGTGGGCCGAACCGAACCTGGCGCTACGGCAAGGATGTCGAACTTCGCCGAGTCGATCCACTTGGGTCCGCCGGTAATGGCTTTTGGGTTGAGATCGTACGCTGCTGCAATCAGAAGCCGTAGCGGGTAATTCTTCGCGACGAATCGATTCTGCCCCTGCATAGTAAGAAAGCGGGCATCCTTTGGTTGCGGATCAACTGGGTTGATCGTCGCTACTTCAAACGCCAGCGGGGTCCTCACCTGCGCCGGAGCATTTGCTGTTGCAAACACTAATACGGAAGCGAGAATGAACCGGAGCATGGCTTGCCGCCTCTTGGATAAACAATCCTCACATAGCATATGGCAAGTATGGTCGACGGCAATGTCAAGGCAAACGCTACGCGGTTAGTGGCGCTACGGCTGCGTAGCCAGCGACCCTGTGCGGCGGTAAATACCTGTGCTGGTCTGCGTTCCCCCAAAAGCGTCGTGCGAAATGGTGGTGATGGTCATCAGCCTACCGTCGGAGGAGAGGACTCTGTCACTGCTCGCCATCACTTGAAAGCCGTTGCTGTAGGTCGCCTTCACCTGGTTTGCGCTTTGCTGACGGAGCGTGACGGGCAGCAGCAGTCCGCGATCACCGGTCACGATGGCGGGCTTGCCATCGTAGTTTGCGATGTAATCCACCTGAAATGGTTCGCCGACCGCGGGCTTCCATCTTCATCTCGATGAGCATGCGTTTTGGACAAGTGCGTCCTGGGTACTTCGATGCCTTGGTATCAAGAACCCACCTGCCCAGGAACGGGTCCTGAGCAGGTTCAGCACCCTGCACTGCCGCAGAGAAGACCAGGACGGCAGCGATGGCGATTTTGCGCGTGTAGTCCATTGCAGCTCCTTGCCTTACAGAGTTCGCAGGAAGTTCAGTATGGCCTGCTTATCGTTTTCAGAGAGCCGATTGAAGCGGCTGACTGTGCCGTTCGCTTCAGAAAAGCCATACTTTGGCGAGTCGCGGTCTTTTGACGGGTTGTCACCACCGTCGAAGCCTGGGAAGGAGAAGTGATCCTGGATGGCTATCGTCAGATCAGACGTTCGACCGTCGTGCAGAAAGTAGAGGCGTTGACCAAGGCCCCAAAGCGGCGTCGTGCGGAACTCATCCGGACCAGCGTCGCCTTGCACAATGTTGTCCGCCAAGGTAGCGCCCATGTGGTGGACCAGCAGGTCTGAGTAGAGATTGACTGTTTGGCCGCGCAGCGCCACGGTCTGGGCTCCAATCTGATCGAATTGTCCGCCGGGGTGAGCCGTGCCTGGTGTCTGAAAGGAAGGGGTGTGGCACAGTGAGCAGCCAATCTCTTTGAACAGCTGCTTGCCCCGCTCAGCTCCGGCCACTATGGGACCGGGCTGGGGCGCGTCAACAAACCGCATGAACTCCGTGAACATCAGCCAGGCCGGCATGATTTTCAGGGGATTGTTATACGAAGAATCGTCGGTACGTGGCACATCGAACGGCTCGTAAGCCATGTTGCAGTTCGGGTTTTCGTTGCGTGTGGTGGGGAACAGGTCGTTGCTGATGCCCATTTCCACGTTGTAAGCTTCGCCTGCAAAAACGGTGAGCGAAGCGTTCTGTGCCTTCCAGCCAAAGCGGCTGATGGTACCAGTGTTTGGGTTTATGTTGGCATGGCCTGTGATGCCCATCGCTCGCTTCTCGTCCTGATTTGCACGCATGTTTGCGCGAATCGCTGAGTCCTGAATGGCTTCGATCAAGCCGAGGCTGAACAGTTGCAGTGGAATTCGGAATGCAAGATTGCGCTCCCGAAGTTCCCGTTCGAAATCTGGTTGCTCCAAACGGCAGGCCGCAGGGACGTCGGAGCGGCCAGCCACAGTAAACAGGCTGTGTACGCCACCGTCGCGGTCGCCATTGTTCTTGAACTTGTAGCGCGCCTCGCGAAAGGGGCCAATACGCTCTTCAAAGCTGGGAACGGCATTGTTTGCACCCATGCGGTGTGCCACCTCAAAGGCAGCATTGCTGCGAGTGGCGCTGCCGCCGATGGTGGGCTGAAAATGGCAAGTGAAGCACTGGTCGGCATTAAAAACCGGTCCCATGCCCGCAGAGTTGATCAGCTTCTTTGGTGAGAAGGGGTTATTTGGATCCGGGTCGATGGGAAGAACGCCCTGCGGCTGCTGAACGCAGGTGTCGCAAGTGCCCTCAAGCTCGGACACGCGCAGCAGGCTCTCCGTGAACAGGGCGATCTCGTTCGCGTTGAGTCCCGGCACGGTACTCGGGATGGTGCTTTTAGGGTTTGGACGTGGACCAGGATCGCGGGCCTTGAAAAACGACGACAGCTGTTGCGCTGGTGTGTGGTTGCACGAAAAAAGAACCAGCAGGAAGAATAAAGGGCGCACAGACCTGGGAAAGTGGTTCAACAGGGATCTCCATCGAAAGCACATTCTCCCCCGGAAGCATTCTGGGCCCGCGATCAACACGACGCCGGAATGGAGGCTCACCGCTGCCGTTCAGGAGGAGTGAGTTCACGGTGCCACTTTCAAGCCAAATTGAAGCTTAGAATTCGGCTGTGTTCGTCTTAGGTTTTTCTTAGGCTCTAAGTGGCTCGAATACTAAGACATTTCGGTTACGCAGTATTTGTACAGGTGTCGCTTTTCACCGTGAGGTTGCTATCTGCGGCTCTCCATGACAAGAGTCGGAGTTGAGTCGCGCAGTTGTGAAGCTTCCAAACTCACCTGCCGCATCAGCGGAAAGTGTGTATCAGCGCCGCTCCATCGCTGCTGCACTTCGCTGTAGAGGATTCTCGCGCGGCCCGCATCTCCCGCCTTGGCGAACGTCCGGGCCAGGTTGATCCGGGCAAGATTGTCAATGGGGTCGTTCATCGACAGGCCGGGATGATCAACGATTGCAAGGAACGCCGCGATGGCAGGAGCAGCTTCGCCAAGTGCGAGGTAAGCCTCTCCACGAAGATAAGCGGGGTAGAGTGGCAGGCTGACCCCGAACTGTGAGGTCTCCTTGAGCAGTTCTAACGCCTGCCGAGGCTGACCGCGCGTTAACGCAACCACAGCCTGAATGGCTGGCACATAGCTGTAACGCAGCAATGTGTCCTCCGGAAAGCGTTTGCGCAGATCGCCAGCCATCGTCAGCGCCTCGGCAGACCGGCCCGCCATTGCCAGTACGAGTCCTGCGGATGACGCCACATACCGGCTGTTCGAAAGCCGGAGAGCCTCATGGGCCTGTTGTACCGCTTGTTGCGGGTAGCCGTAGAAGACTGGTGTAAAGGCTGCCGTGACCAGCATCTGCGCTTCCATCTCACGCCGGGAGCCATGCCTCGTCATCCGCAAAGCCTCGTCCTGCAGCGTGCGGGCCTGCACAAGCCGGCCTTCTCGCGCCAGGGTGGCCGCCCCTGGTAGTGAAGCAGCCAAGGGTTTGCCGGTGCGCTTTCCAATGCCTGTTTCATACCGGCGGTATCATTTTTTAGAAAAGCTACGCGATAGGCGTCGGTAACAAAGCTGGGCATGAATACCTTGCGTTGCGCTGCCTGCCGCAGCACTGCTTCTGCTTCGGGCAGGCGATTGAGAGCAATAAGGTTCGTTGCCGCATTCCGGTATCCCACGACGAAAGCCGGATCGATGGCGATCATTTCCCCGGCCTCGCCATAAGCCTTCTCAAATTGGCCGTATGCGGGATAGATAATGCCAGAGAGGAAAGCACGAGGGTACACGTCGCGCGGATACATCTGCACCCATGCATCGCACGCAGTGCGTGCCTTCTCCAAATCCCCTGTAACCAGCAGGTCATATGACACATCGATGGAGTAGCGCTCCCGGTCACTGGCCCGTTTGCGCAGAACGTAGGCGCGCTGGGTGCTCTGGATGGAAGATGTCTCCTCGCCCGTGTCCGCGTACATGCGGCCCAGCCAGACATGCGCCTCCGCAAAATCATGATCCAGCTCTGTTGCCTGCTGGAACATGGGAATGGCTGCGGCGCTGCCTTTTGCATTGAAGGTCCTGATACCTTGACTGAACGCCTTTAGCGCGTCCAGCGACGAAGTTGTCGCCTCAACCAGCGGCGTGTCCAGTTCGTGAACCGTCACACTGGCTTCGCCAATCCGCATGCGAAATCGCGTTGCGATCTGGCTCAGGGCGTTCAGCGCATCTTCCTTTCGCGCAATCTGAATTTGTTCTGCGGCAAGTTCTTCACCGGTGCTGCAGCGCTTGGCACGCAGGCCGATGACGAACTCGTTTCCCAGCCGAGAGATGGAACCGTCCAGCGCAATGGTGCCGCCGACACGCTGGCAGACCTCTCGCGCCACCGTGGGCGTAACGGCAGCATCGGCGGGTAAATCCATCATCTTCAGCGCCTTCTGTATTTGGCCATCACTCGCCAGGCGCAGCACGGGCGACTGCTCCAGCTGCACCAGCAGCCCTTGGCGCAGTGCGTCGTCAAAGACGGAGTCTCCACTGCTGTTACTGAAATCGGCCAGGATGACGGTGTCCCGTGTGCTGAACGGCTGGGTGCCACGGTTCCGGATAAAAAGCAGCACGACACCGACAAAGAGCAGGAGACAAGCTGCTGTCGCAATGAGTAGAGGGTGTCTCTGTCCCGGCTTCGTGGATAGGACTACGGCTCCAGAACGACTAACTGTCCCGGCAACATACTCAGAATCTTCTTCATCCCCAGCGTTAGCGGCCGTTGCTACCTGTGTAGTGGGCACGACCGTTCCAGCGGCAGTTCCGCCAGATTGCTGTACTTCTACAGGGGCAATGAAACGGTAACCACGCGTGGGTACCGTTTCAATGTACTGCGGGGTTCGTGGATCGTCGTGGAGCTGCTTACGGATAACCGCGATGGCCCGGGTCAGTGTGGTTTCTTCGACAAACGTGTCTTTCCAAACGGCATCAAGCAGCGCTTTCTTGTCCAGCAGCCGGCCCTGGTTGCAGACCAGCACCAGCAGTACGCGCAGGGCTCGTGGTTCGAGCGGGATACGCTTTCCAGAACGACTCAGCGAAAACTCCTCCTCGCTAAGCTCGAAGTCTCGAAACAGGTAGAGCAAGCGACGTCTCGCGTTTAAGGAGTCTTTGGATACGACATCATAGGATGTCGGCAAAGAGCCCGAGGGCTTGCGAACAGCTTACTACCGCGTCTGTGTTATGGCCTGGCCGCTTTTCCAGTTCCCTAAAGCGCGAAATCGTTGGCCGTTTACCAGCAACGCCAGCTATCGAGTTAGGCTTTCGCTTGCATGCTTCCCACACGAAACCGTCCGGCATGCCCTCACCAAGTCCTGCAAACACCTCAGCATCGCGGGGTTGTCCTTTGCTGATTCGCTTGTATCCCGGCACGTCGACATGTGCGAACCGATTCAGTTGTGCAAAGTCATAAGCGGCGCTTTGGCACCGCTGCCCTAAGTAAATAACCACAGAGACAAAGCTAAGCGATCTGTATTCCGGGTCGTCCAGCCTCTGTGCGAAAGCGCGCCGCTGAAGTTACACGGCCTTCCATCGTGGTGACATGGTCGACGGTGCGCAACTCGCTTTGCATCTCCTTTGGGTTGATCTCGCAGAGGAAGTAGCCGCGCAGGTCATTGTTGTAGACGATGTGGGGGTTGTCCGCGAGTTGCTCGTCAGAGAAGCGCGTCTTTGCCACGCCGTCACCGCCGGAGGTGATGGAGGTACCCACCAGTTCCGTTCCGACCACGGGAGAATCTGGCTTGTTGAAGTCGGCCTTCAAGTTGCCAACCCATGTCTGGTGTGTATCGCCAGTCACTACCACTGGGTTTGACGGGCGTCGCGCGGCCAGGAAATCCATCAACCGCTTACGAGCCGCCGGGTAGCCATCCCACTGATCCATGTTAAATACGGTCTCGTTGTTACGGCGTTCCTTTAATTGCTGAATCATGACCTGATTGGCGATGATATTCCACTGTGCCGGGCTGTTTGCCAAGGCGTCTTGAAGCCACGCCTCCTGCTTTGCACCCATCATGGTGGCGGCTGGATCCCCCTGCGTGGGGCATGGTGCCTTGAAGTTATCGCCGCAGGGCTGGTCGGTGCGGAACTGCCGTGTGTCCACGACAGTAAATTGTGCGAGCTTGCCATACTGCAGCTTGCGGTAGACGGTCATGTCTGGCCCGGTGGGCAGCGAGGTACGCCGCAGGGGCATGTTCTCGTAGTAGGCCTGAAAGGCCGCGGCACGCTTTTGAAGAAAGGCCGCGCGCGGATCATTCTCCTGATCGATGTCGCCAGCCCAGTTGTTTTCAACCTCATGGTCGTCAAAGGTCACAATCCAGGGATGCGCAGCATGAGCGGCCTGCAGATCAGGGTCGGAGTGGTATTGCGCATAGCAGGTGCGGTAATCATCCAGCGTCTCCAGCTTCGGCAAGGTGTGGACACGCGGACGGTCCTTGGACCGGTACTCGTAGATGTAGTCGCCCAGGAACAACACCGCATCCACATCCTGCTTCGCAAGATCGCGATGCGCGTGGTAGTAACCATGCTCATAGTTCTGGCATGAGGCAAAGGCGAAGCGGAGCCGATCGACACTTGCGTTTGCGGCGGGTGCCGTGCGGGAGCGGCCCACCGGGCTGGTGGCGTCCACGGTGTGGAAGCGGTAGAAGAAGTCGCTGTGCGAGGGCAGGCCGACCACCTCTACATGGACTGCGTGGCCCATCTCCGGCGTGGCAGATGTTGTGCCCTTCTTCACGATCCTGCGGAATGCCACATCGGTCGCAATTTCCCACCGCACAGGAATTGCGGCGAGAGGCAGTGCACCGTCGCCGCGCCGCGTGTCAGTGGAAAGGCGCGTCCAAAGCACAAAGCCGTCCGGTGCAGGATCGCCCGACGCCACACCCAGCAGGAAGGGGTTCGCGCGCAGCTTTTGTGCGTGGGGAGCGGAGAAGGCAAAGCCGCGTGCCGCCTGCAGCAGGAGAGCCGCGCTGGCTGTTGACAAAAAGGCGCGGCGATTGATTTCAAACGTCTTGGTAAGCATGGTGTTCTCATCCTGGCCGGGCTAATCCGGTCCCTGCAGCAACAGACTAGCGTGTGAAGCGAATGCTCAACTGAAACTGACGCGCCGTCTCTGCTGATGTGGCAGTGTTGAAGGTCGAACTTGCCGTACCAGTGTTGCCAAAGGTGCGGTTCACGGCAGTCACGTTCAGCCGGTTCGGCGCGTTGAACACCTCTGCGGCCACCTGGATCGTGTTTCGGTCGTGTACGTGAATATCACGGGAAGCGCGGAAGTCCGCTTCGACATAGGCGGGCAGCCGAAATGAGTTGTAGCCATAACCGACCGGTCTGTCGTTGATGATGAGATCGCCATTATTGTCCTGCCCCGTGACCGGTGAGAACGGCAAGCCACTTTGCGCGACCGTGCGCGCCGTGAGCGTCCAGCCGTTCACCAGGTGTGCAGCCGCGGCGTTGCTGACCGGGAAGGTTGTGTTGTAAACCGCAGTCAGTGTGAAGCGGTTGGGTTGGCTGAAATCACCGGGGCCGATGTCAGCGGAAGGATTGGCTGGGTTGCTAGGCGTGGTGAGCGCGCCAAAGGTGGTGAAGTTATTGGTATACGAAAGGCCGCGCACATGCTGCAGGTTGTACGCCGCCTGGAAGCTGAGGCCATGGCGCACCCGCTGGGTGTACACAAGCAGAAAACCATTGTAATTCTGGTAACCGGCTGAGCCCGCAGTGTAGATGTTGCCAAAAGTGGAGTTGGGTCGATTGGCTGTGCCGCCGTACTGCGGTCCGCCGTTGGGTGCTGTGCCCGTCACCGTGAGGTTCGATGGGGTGGAGAACGGCAGGTCCACGGCATGGTTGCCGAAGTAGGACATGGCCAATGCGCCGTCACGCACCACCTGGCGCTCTACCGTAACAAAGTACTGGTGCACCATGGGATCCTGAAAGCTCGGGGCAAACACGTACAGGTCAGACGGTAGCAAGGTCGCATTTGCCGGCGTAGGCACCGGGCCAGTTGTAAAGGCTGGCGCACCGACCTGCGTGGGCGTTACGGTCAGGTTGCGTACGGCCACGCCATTACCGCGGACAAACGTATTGAACGTCTGCGCAATCGTCGTGTTGTAGTAAAGGCCATAGCCTCCCCGAATAACCGTCTTGCCGTCACCTTTCGGGTCATACGCGATTCCCAGACGTGGAGCCAGGTTGTTGTAGTCCTGCGGAATGGTGCCGGTCGCTGGGTAATTGGGATTCAGCAATCCGCTGGGCCGCAGAAAGACTTCGTAGCGCAAGCCGTAGGTGAGCTTCAGCTTGCTGTTGACGCGCCAGTCGTCCTGCAGAAAGTAGCCCTGGCTGACCACGCGCGAGGTGGTGAACTCCTGCCCGATGGCCCGCGTGTATTGGGTGTAGGTGTAGGGACGGCCGGTTGCTGGATCGACTACGCCGTTCTGCGCGTTGACAGCCTGCTGCAGCGCAGTGACTGCTCCACGCGAGCCACTGGCCATAAGGCCAGTAAAGGTAAAGGTGCCGTTCAGGTTGCGTGTGCGTTCCTTGAACGAGTTTGGCAGCAGCTCAGCGCCTGCCTTCAACGAGTGATTGCCCAAATTCCAGGTGAAATTTTCGACGAACTGCAGGCCCGACTCGTAGGAGACGAACGTGCCGTCCTGGTTGCCGTTGTAATTGCCGATGCCGGAGATGCTGATCAGCGGCGTCAACGGGCTGATCACGCCGTTGGAAATGTCGCGCTTGATGCTAAGGAAACGGAACTCATTCAGCTTATTAGGGCCGATGGTGGTGACCAGTTGGGCGGTGCCTGACTGCGGGTTTTCGTCAAAGCGGCTCGCGACCTGGCGGGTGATCTGCCCGCCGCCCAGCGGGCTTTCACGGTCGCGGTAGTAGTTGTAGCGCAGCATAAGGCGATTATTGCTGTTCAGCGCGACATCGCCCTTTACGGTGATGGTGTGCGCGCGAAAGCTGCCGTTGAATGAGGCTATGTCTTCTGGCGCAATGCCCAATTGCGTGGCTGCCGTGGCCTGCGCCGCGCCGCCAAAGGTGGACACCTGGGGTGCGTCCTGCTGCCAGCGCTCGTAGCTGCCGAAGAGGAACGCCTTGTTCTTCTTAAGCGGGCCGCTGGCCGTGCCGCCGTAGTTGTAGCGCGAAAACTGTGGTGTGGGTGTCGTGGCGGCCAGCAGGAAGGGCCGCTCGGAGAGTGCCTTGTTCCGGGCGAACAGAAAGCCGCCATAGTGGAGGTCGTTCGAGCCGGATTTGGAAATGGCGTTCAACTGCAGGGCCGCTGCCCGGCCAAACTCGGCGGAGTAGTTGGTGACCACCTGCACTTCACTCAAGGCGTCTTCGCTGATGACAAGGTTCCGCGCTCCATCTTGCACGTTATTACTCACGCCGTCCACGTTGATGGCGCGAAAGCCCAGGCCGCCGAATGAAACGGAGGGCGTGCCCGTGCCCGAACCGCTGGTGGAGAGCGGCGGCGCATTCACAATGGGATTGACCACGAACAGGTCCAGAAAGCTGCGCCCAGGCACAGGAATGTTCTGCACTTCACGGCTGGTATACACGTTGTTGTAGGCATTGGTTCGCCCTGTTTCAATCACCGGCAGATCGGCGGTTACTTCAACAGTGGTCGCGACAGAGCCCACGGGAAGGGCAATGCGCAATGTTTGAACCTGTCCTGCCGCAAGCGCGATGCCGGTCTGCTGCTGTGGGCTGAAGCCATCTTTTGTGATGGAAACGAGGTATGTGCCCGGAGACAGAATCTGTACGCGGAAGTATCCCGATTCATCCGTCTGAGTTTCGCGTGCGAGTCCGGTCTGCACTTGAGTCACACGCACAAGGGCCGCAGGTAAGGTGCTGCCGTCTACCGCGCGAACATACCCTTCGATGTTTCCGTCGATCGCCTGGCTTTGCGCAGAGAGAATTGGGGCAGGCATAGCCATTGCGAGCGCTGCCAATGGCAGTGCTGAAGAATAAATACGCATGTGGGCGAACGTAACGGCGCAAGGTAAACAAGAGATTGCAGCCAGGTAACAATTTGGCATTGGGAGCTAAATGGCAAGTGGCTCGCCTCAAGCTCCATACGTGCTTGTCACAGCACCTGTAAGCCAGCATCAGTTATCTAGCATTACCGGTCAGGCCTCGCGATGGCACTGAACTTTCGTCTTGACCTCGCCTCATGATGACAAAGGCACGTAGCCGTTCATGGCTGTGCAGAGGGGCCGGGCTGCGCTGTAGTCACAAACTGCTGCACCTCTGCTCTTGTCTTGTCCTCTTCTGCCTGGTGTTTTGACTGCAGACTCTTGAATGCTTCGAACTCTTTCTCGGCCTTCATTTTTTCACTGGTGTGAAGGTAATACCGTCCCATGCGGAAGTGGGCGTCTGCAGAGTCAGGAGTTAGTTGCAAGGCACGCTGGTACTCGGGCAGCGATTTCTCATAAGCGTGCTGATCGGTGTACAGTATTCCTAACTGAAGGTGTGCATCAGCAAGTGTGTCATCCAGCGCAATTGCCTTTCTTAGAAGCGCCTCTACTGTTGCGTAGTCCACCTGTTGACCCTCCAGCCGCCTTCCCTTCCATACGCTGATCGCATAGTAGTAGTGCGCTCGGGCGCTTGCGGGCTCAAGCTCTGTGTAGCGCTTGAAGCGTTCGATGACGTTATCCGCCTGGCTGGGAGAGCTGAGGAAAGCTTTCGACAGGTATAGGTAGCAGCGTGGATCACGCGGGTTCAGATCAACCGCCTTCATCAACGACCGGATCGACTCTTCGTATTCGCCGCGCGAGTAGAGTGACATGCCGAGCCCGATAAGCAACCGCGGGGATTGCGGGTAGCGATCGCTCGCCTGGCGAAAAACCGCGATGGCTGGAACGTAAGTACGATGCAGCAGAAGTTCGCTCGCCCAAACAAAAAGGTTGTCCTCGCTCGGGTCCAGATGAGCGGCTGCTTCAAATTCATTGGCAGCTTCGATGTATCTCGCCTGCTTCTCATCGATTCGGCCAAGCAAAGTATGTAGTTCGCCGGAAGGCTTATGCGGCATCAATGACTCGACCAATTGCCTGGACTCTGCAGGCCGGTTCATCAGAAGGTAAGCAAGTGCGAGGTCATAGCCGTTATCGTAGGAATCTGGCTGTGCCTTCTGCGCCCGCTCCAGCAACGGTAGGGCATCGGCAATGCGATTTGACTGTAGGTACATGCCAGCCAGACTCCGGTTCGCCTCATAGGCCTCTGGTGCCAAGGCGAGTGCCTTGCGGTACTCAACCATTGCTGCGTCCGGTTTGCCAGCACGCATAAGGCTTGTGGCGAGATTATTTTCAGTCGCTACGGACTTCGGGTCCAGAGCTACGGCAGCCTGCAGTTGTTCTATCGCCTCTGCCATACGCGCTTGCGCTGCGTAGGTAAGGCCGAGCAGTTCATGGATTTCAGCACTCTTCGGTGCCTCATGCACTAGCTGTTCAAGCTGGGCAGCTGCTCCCTTGAAATCTCTATTCTGATATGCAGCCAACGCACTTTGAAATGGGGGGCTTGGGACGTGTAAGGGACGAGCCTTCTCGCTCGAGTGCTGTTCAGCAACCGCTTCACAAACCGCAACTAGCAGAATGATGAGTGCTCGCAGAAATCTTTGCTTCTCGTCCACAGTAAGCCTTTGTGCGGGCGTGCAACTCGGTTGGTTCAATCAGTGCTTTCGATGGGCATGATCTAACTGCCGAACACCGCCAGTTCTATTATGCTTTCAAAGTCGAGCGCTTTCGACAAACCTTAAAGCATCCGCTAAGCGCATCTCTTGATACGTGTTGGCGCTCGGTTGAAAATACTTTCTAGCGACTACAAACGTTTTAGAGCGCGCCTGGCTAAGGCGCGCTCTAAAGATTCACTGTTTACAGATGAATTAGTAATAGAGCTTCAGAGCGAACTGAATCTGACGTGCGTCGTATGGAGCGTCACGCGTCGATCCGATTTGACCAAAGTTGGCATTGTTGTAGTTGAGTGAGTTCGAGATAGATACAACACCATTGCCACCAAAACCAGGAGCATTAAAGTTTGGGTGGTTCAGGATATTGAAGAACTCAGTGCGGAACTGCGCATTTACACGTTCCGTGAACTTGATGCCTTTGAAGAGGGAGAAATCAAACCGGTGAAAGCCCGGTCCGAAGGTTGTGGAAGGACCCCCGCCGAGCAGCAGGGCCCCGGTGGCCGGCAAGCACCCCGGTGCTGCATTCGGGTTTGGCTGCCCATTTGTTCCAAGTGGGCAAGGCTGCTGGAAGGCCGCTGGATTACCGAAAAGGAAGGGTGTCGGTACTCCGTTAACAAGCCTTTTCTGGACACCCACCTTCATATCCTGACCGGGCACATGAAAAGAGTTGCAACCTGTGCCAGACGTAGTGGCGACCGGGCAACCGATGCCGATCGGTTGACCGCCCTGTAAGGTTACGAGGTAGTTAAGGCTCCAACCACCCAGTGTGTTCTCTACCAGCTTGTTGGAGTTGCCCAGAAGGTATTTGCCCTTACCTACCGGAAGCTCATAGCCGCCACTGAAGTGGAAGACATTTCGGATATCAAAAGCCGCCAGACCCCAAT
Organism: uncultured Terriglobus sp.; assembly: GCA_964243585.1. Lineage (GTDB taxonomy): Bacteria > Acidobacteriota > Terriglobia > Terriglobales > Acidobacteriaceae > Terriglobus. The sequence goes on along the minus strand of CAXTFT010000001.1, from coordinate 72,428 downwards.
CGATGCGTGTTCCAAGACCCGGAACGTATGGTGCACGAAAGCCGTTGACGCTGCCGCCATTGAGCAGATCACCTGCATTCGTCAAGCTCTTCGAATAGGTGTAGGTGAGAAGGTAAAAGAGGCCATGGGAGAGGCGCTGTTCGAGCTTGGTCTGCAGGCCGTTGTAGACGCTGGCTCCCAGGGTTTGCTGGTAGCTGCCACCCTGGCTGAAGTCCGGGAAAGGAACGTAGGGTGTCGTGCTGATATTCGCCGGCAGGATCTGGGAAACTTCGTTATCTCCGATACCAACCTGCAGGTGACTTGCATGCGTGTATACGTAGGCCACCGTCGCCGAGATGTTTTGCGTAACAGCGTACTGCAAGCTCAAGTTTGAACTGAGCGTGTTCGGCGTTTTGAAGTCGAACTGCAAGCCCTGCAGGCCAAGTCCTGAAGCATTTACCGCCAACGGCGTGAAGGCTGCGCAAGACAGACCAGACTCCAGCGTCGCACTGCCGCCCGGCCCTGCAGTTGCACATGTCTTATAAGGATTTGGCCCTGAAGAGAACGGGGCAGAGTCTGTCGTACCTTGATAGTTGAAGCTGTATGCAAAAGGGTAGTTCCTGCCAATGTTCGGACCGAAGCCGGCATTCTCAAAGGCATTAAAGAAGAGCCCGACGCCGCCGCGGGTCACGAGTTTCGGGTTCATCTCGTAAGCAAAACCGAAACGGGGAGCGAAGTTGCTCTTCTGCGCCAGGCCCAGACCCTTCCCGTACTGATCGGTCGAAAGGAGGGTGATACCATCCTTTGCCAGCAGATCCAGAAAGCCTTGCCCTCCCAAGGATGGGTTGTTTGCCGTGGAGGACAATCTACGATCTGCTTTGCCTGTGGCGGGAATCAGGAAAGTCGGTTTGTTCAGCGGGCCACCGCCCTGGATGAAGTTTGCCTGTGCGCCGTTTGACTCACCGATCGGGCTGAAATAGTCCCAGCGCAGACCGACGTTCAGGGTGAGTTTGGGAGTCACCTTGATGTCATCCTGCAGGTAGGCAGCAAAGTACTTTCTCACATCGTAAGTTTTGCTGATGTTCGAAGCCTGTACCTGGTTTGCACCACCAACGAAGCTAACTCCATTCGGGACCGTAGTTGCAGTTGGCGTAAGAAGTAGCTGTGCTCGTCCTGTCGTTCCATCGGACTGTCCCGGTAGGCCGGCAAAATTGCCGTTGAAATTAATCTCACCACGGGAGAATGCTGGCTGAAGCGTGTTGAAGTGAACATTCTGGAACTCAAATCCGGCTTTAAAGCTGTTTTTTCCGTAGATCTTGCTGAAGTCATCCACGATTTGAAGGGTTTGACTAACCTCTTCCGACGGCAAGAAGTCATTGCTGCCCAGATTGTTGAGCCCCGAGATGCCGAAGTTCGGGAGTCCACCGTTGCCGTTACCCTGGGGAACACCCTGGATACCAAATTGAGCAGGAATGCCATCCACTGCACCTGATGGTCCGAAGCGAGTGGTGCGAAGGTGATTAAAACCCGCGCGCGCTACGTTGATGGTGCTGGAGGTAAAAACGTGCGTGTAGGCGAGCACTGCCTGCTGCGACTTGGCAGTCTGAATACCCTGCTGGAAGCCGCCACCGTCTGCAACGCCGCCGAAAATACCGGGGATGAAGTTGGGATCATCCACATAGCTGAAACGCCCGAATACCTGATCACTCTGCGAAGGATTTACGTCGATGCGGGTGTCGAACGCGTTGCGATGCTCGTAGAGTGATGGGCTGTTGCTGTAGTTTGAGGAGAGTCCCGCTTTAGTCGGGGCAGGATAAAGGTTCAAGAGTTTGATTGCGTTCGCGCTGAGACGATTTGCGGGCAGGATGTTACCAACAAACGGATCGCGCACATACCCGGTGGTTGATGCCGTCCGCCCGGTTACTGGATCAACGACGCCTTGAGTGACTGCGCGCGTTGTGGCCGGATCGAAGATCTGGCCGATTTGGAAGGAACGGCCAATGTTGTCGGTCCGTGGGGAGCCGGCAAGCAAATCCGACAAATTGGTAAACCCGCTGCTCCTTTCGAGAGCAGTTGGAACTGAGCCGCTCTGAACGGTGCCCTGTACGCGGCGAAGCCCTTCATAATCTCCGAAGAAGAACACCTTGTTCTTGAGGATCGGTCCGCCAATTGAGGCGCCGAACTGGTTTTGCCGCAGTTTGCCCTTCTTAATGCCACCGTTGTTCTCAAACCAGTCTGCGGCATCAAGCTTGTCGTTGCGGAAGAACTCCCAAATCGCACCATGGATGGAGTTGGTGCCAGACTTGATGGTTGCGTTGAGCACCGCGCCTGCGGAACGGCCAAGTTCAGCGCTGAAGTCCGCTGTTTGTACCTTGAACTCCGAGATAGCGTCTACCGGAGGCAGAATGACGAAGTTCGTGCCATTCAGGAAGTCGGCAGCGTTCGAGTTGTTGTCAATACCGTCGAGCAGGTAGTTGTTCTGGGAGGGCTGCAGGCCATTTGCTGTAAATGCACCCGATGCTGCGTTTCCGCGGGTATCAGCCTGTGCCACATTCACGCCTGCGCTGAGTTGCGCGAGAAAGGTAAAGTTACGGCCATTCAAGGGCAGCGTAACGATCGTGTGCTCATCCACGGTCTGGCCGACTGAGGATTCGTCCGTCTGCAGTTGAGGGGGCGCCGTCGAGACGGTTACCGTCTCATTCGATGCACCAGTCTTCAAGCTGACATTAACCTGCAGATTCTGAGCAATATTGACCGTCAGGTTCTCCTGCGTAGTCGTGGAGAAACCAGGCGCTGTGACCGTGACGGTGTAGTGGCCGATTCTGACTGGCGAAAACGTGTAGGTACCACTCGCGCCGGAGGTCGTCTCCAGCGTAATACCCTGATCCGTGTTCCGCAGGCTGATGCTTGCGTTAGGTATTGCGGCTCCTGTCGGATCGAGGACTGTGCCGACGACGGAACCCTGATCAACCTGCCCGACTGCCAGAGGCGCGTGTACCAGCAAGAGGCAGGCCATCATCATGGTCGGCATCAAACCGGGAAATGCAAAGAACCGACGAAACAAGCGCACAATAGCCATCCGGGAAAGCCTCCAAAGTTCCTGTCACAGGCCGCGCACCCTTGGCAACGCGACTCAAAGACGGAGGAGGAAGAGGTGAAATCGCTTCCTTCAAGGAACTCTCGGAAGCTAAGGCAACGCGTAATGAAATGTCAACCAAAAGTTTGGCTTGTGCATCATCCTGACACTGTTTGTACAACGGTGACAAAGGAAAATGCCCAAAACCGCTCCTCCTGAACTGCCCAAGACAATGCTTTGTGCCTAGCGCGCCGATGCCTGTGCAAAGGAGAGGAGTTGTCCACAGATCCTAAGACGATCGCGCAGGCTCGCTCGCATCTGGATGCCTTCATGTCTTCTCCACACAGTCCCAGCACGCCTTCCTTAACTCGCAAGCGCGGTATCGACATGCCTTTGGATCAGTGGGAGTTGGATATAGTAGACCTGCATGCTCACGCCGCGCCGCCGTTTCCTCGGGTCTTCCATGGTTCTGCTCGGCAGTGCTTTGACTGAGGCTCTGGCAACACCCCTCTGGGGGTGGAGTGACCCGGCCCTGCTGCAGGCCGCGGGAGTGGCACACAGTGGTCATGCAGGCACATCACCCGTGCAGTTTGTCGATGTCGCCCAGCAGGCGGGAGTCACCGCGACAAACGTATGGGGCGGTGTCGATCACAAGCGATCCATCATCGAGGCAAAGGGCAGCGGTCTCGCTTTCTTTGACTATGACCATGACGGCTGGCTCGACATCTATCTAACGAATGGCAACAGGCTGGATACCGTGTGGCCGGCGGGCAAAGCACCTACCGCACACCTGTACAAGAACAACCGCGACGGCACATTTACCGACGTTACAGAGAAGTCAGGCCTCGGTGTCAGTGGCTGGCAGACGGGTGTCTGTGTCGGCGACTATAACAACGACGGATGGGATGACCTGTTCTGCTGTTTTTGGGGCCATAACATCCTTTTTAAGAACAACGGTAATGGCACTTTTACTGACGTGACGCACAAGGCGGGTCTGCTGCAGGATAAGGTTCGCTGGGGCGCGGGCTGCACGTTTCTTGATGTCAACCGCAACGGGCATCTGGATCTGTTCGTTTGTAACTACCTGAAGCTCGATCCGCAGGACATCCATGCGGCGGATGCCACCCACTTTTGCCAGTGGAAAGGTGTGCCGATCATGTGCGGGCCGCGCGGCTTACCCGGGGACACAAATATCCTGTACCAAAACAACGGCGACGGCACGTTCACCGATGTGTCTTTGAAGTCAGGGATCTTAAAGCCGGGACCCCGTTACTCCATCTCGTCAGTCTCTTATGACTTCGATAATGACGGCTGGCCGGACATTTACGTAGCCGTTGATTCACAGCCCAGCATCCTGTTCAAGAACAATCACGACGGAACGTTCACCGACATCGCGGTGGAGGCAGGTTGCGCGTACAGCGACGGTGGCCATGAGCAGGCTGGCATGGGCGTTGCCGTGGCGGATTACGACTGCGACGGTTGGTTCGACATCTTCAAGACAAACTTCGCTGACGACACGTCAAACCTCTACCACAACAACGGCGACGGCACGTTTACCGATGTGGTGTTTCCATCAGGCGTCGGAGCAAACAATCAGTACGTCGGTTGGGGATGCGGATTTATGGATTGTGACAACGATGGCTGGCAGGACATTCTGCAGATCAACGGGCATGTGTACCCCGAGATAGACAGTTATAAGTTCGGACAGACGTTCAAGAACCCACGGCTGGTGTACCGCAACCTTGGTAACGGGCGATTTCAGGACATTTCGTCGGAGTCTGGCCCAGGTATCAATCAGCACTTCTCCAGCCGTGGTGCCGCCTTTGGTGATTACGACAACGATGGGGGCATGGACGCGCTGATCCTGAATATGAACGATCCGCCCTCGCTGCTGCATAACGCCAGTGCGAGCCGGCAGAACTGGATCAAGCTGAAGCTGGTAGGCACCCATTGCAATCGAACCGCTATCGGCACAAGGGTGCGCGTGATCACCGGCAAACACACCCAGATGGATGAAGTACACAGCGGCGACAGCGTTATGTCTCAGAGCGACCTGCGGCTTCATTTTGGCTTGGGAAAAATCGAAACGATCGACGCGATTGAAGTAAAGTGGCCTACCACGCAGAAGGTCGAAGTCTTCAAGCAGGTCAAAGCCAATCAGATCCTAACGATTCGCGAAGGCGAGGGCATCCTCTCGTCGTCAAAGAAGCCGGCGCGTTAGCTCGGCAGCATGCCGCGTTCTGATTGAAGCGGAGCCGATCAGGGTACCCGCACCGCAGCCGATACCGTAGACCTGTGAAGGAACTCGGCAATTGCGTCGACTTCCTGCGGCGTGAGGGCTTCGCCAAAGGCAGGCATGATCATGCTGCCATTGCGAATCTGGTTCTCAATCGATTCTTTCGTCCGTCGTCTCCCCACACCGTCCAGCGCTGGTCCCTTTACGCCTCCCACGCTGCCCATCATGTGGCAGTAGGAGCAGCCCTTCTCCTGAAAGAGATCGCGGCCGTGGTCCTTCTTCGACTCAGCGAGCAGGGCCGGGGCAGCGAGAACGAGAACCATGAACGCAAGGACAAGAGACTTCATCGGCTGCTGGGGGTGGGCCTTTGCTTCTCATCTGCGCTCGTCAGGTCCTGAAGGTCGGCATGGGTGTGCCACGGTGTATTCTGCTCGGAGATTTCCGTGTGGTTCTTGAGGTATTCAAAGGCAAACGCGTTTGCAGCCGGATCATCTTTCTGGTCGGAAAAGCTTGCCGCTTCAAGCGCGGCCTTGTCCTTGAGCCCAAGTCGGCGATAGATCAGCGACAGGTTGTAGTGCGCAGCCAGATCGTCCGGATCGATATCCTGCAGCCGCTCATACTGCTCGCGTGCCAGGTCGTAGTGGTGCTGCTGATAGTACGAAAAACCAAGCTCGCGGCGGGCATCACGTGAGCCCGGAAAGCGGTCGACCACCTTCTTCAACTCGCCGATGGCTGCATCCAGATTGCCCTCATTCCGCTCCACCAAAGCAAGGTAATACAGGGCGCGCGCGTTGTCATGGCTCAACACCAACGCCTTCTCCAGCGCGGCCCGTGATTCTGTGTAGTGTTGGGCCTGGAACTTTGCGAGCGCGATGTTGGTAAAGGCATCGGCGTAGTCCGGGCGCATGGCGGCTACCTTTGCGAAGGCGGCTGCAGACTCCTCATACTGCTGTGCGTCCAGCAACGCTACGCCGTAGTTGTTCCAACGCATCCACTCCTTGTTGTCGGCAGGGTCCGGCGTTGCATCCGGTGCGTTTGTGCCGAGTGCAAGGGTGCGCGTGCGCGCGGTCATCGTGACTACGGGCTGGTCATAGTGCTGCTTGCTCATAGCCCAGTCGATAAAGTGCTGGTCGAAGCGGCGATATTTAATCTCCGCTGAGACTGTCAGCGGACTCTTCGCAGAGTCCGGCACGCGGAACTGGTAACGCACAATCTGCGAGCGGCCGGACTGGACCGTGTTGTTGTAGGCGACCACATGGTTCGTCCAGACCTCGTGATGTTCATTCAGCGTGCCCTGCCCATTGATCAGGCGGTTGGTGAAGCTGTGTGCACGCTCGTCCAGGCTGCCATCCGGCTTGAGATAGCCGCTGTGCGTCAACACGGAGCCGGCGGCATCCGTCACCTTGAACTCAAGCCACGACTCATACATGTCGCGCTGTTCGGGAACGTGGCTGTGGGCTGCACCCTTGTTCTGGATTACGACGGAGACCGTGAGGAGGTCCCGCGGCGCAATCGCAACCGGTACTGATCCAAGCGGCGCGGCCTTCGGCGCTCCTTGCTTCTCAATGGCGAACAGGTCCACATTGAAAACGTTTGCAGTAAGAAATGCCTTGGTGCGCGCCAACTGCTCGTCGTACTTGTAGTACGTGGGCAGCAATGTGTTCGCGCCAATCCAGCGGTGCGATGCAACAGTACCGTTCTTTGCGCCGGGATCCTTCCGCGTCAGCGGCTCACGCACCATGTGGCAGGTCTGACAGGTGGAAACCGTGTCCTTTGTATAGAACGGTAATGGCGATTGCTTCGCAAAAGAAGACATTTGCCACTCGTCATAGACGAACAATGCTCGTTGCCACTTGTAGTCGTTCAGCGTCTTGGGCAGCGCGGCCTTATGGCAGCTCGCACAAAACTCGGAGCTCTTCATGAAGTCCGACATCACGGCTTTGGAATGGCGATCCAGGTGCGAAAGGATCTCGATGTCTGACACCTTGCCATAGACCGGCTTGCCGACTTCATCGACGATCACCGCTGGCTGTGAGAGGACATAGCTGCCCGTACCGCGCTTGTCGCCCTGCCGCATGGAGTGACATGCCACGCAGGTCACGCCGTCTTCATCGCTGGCGCGCTTCTGCTCGACGCCCTTTGTGATGGTTCCGGTGGTCAGTGCAATGGGATTGTGGCACCCCTCGCAGTGCCTCGAGTACTCGACGCCCTTGGAATCGATCAGCAGCTTGACGTTCTTTTGGTACCATGGCGCGCGGAAGGAGTTGGCGTGGGCAGACTCGCGCCATTCCTTATGCGACTCCTGATGGCAGTGGCCACAGTACTGCGCCGTGGGAAAGTCCTTGGGATCGATGAACTCGCCGTTGTCAGTAGTCATGTTCGACGGCAACCACGGCGACGTTTGGCCAAAGCGGTCGTTG
>CAXTFT010000001.1:0-64707 GCA_964243585.1 uncultured Terriglobus sp. | reverse complement strand
GTACGCCGCCGTGGGCACTGACTTTGGGTCGATGAACTCTCCCGTATCCGTCGTCGCGTTCGATGGCAGAAAGGGCGCCGCATCGTCAAAGTGCGCGTAGTACTTTGCCGCTATGGCATCGCTGTAGATCTTGCGCGCTGCGGGACCACTCTCGCTTGCGTGTGCAGTCGCCGGTGCGCTCAGATGTACCCCTGCCGCTACGCAGAGCGCTGCAAATACCAGCAGGCAACTTGCTGCCTGGCGCGTTCGGGATTGCAGGATACCTGGCAAAAAGGACGCCTTCGTCAAAGAGGAAACAAAGATTTATGAGACCGCGCAAGTCTAGCCCAGCGTGTGCACAGTTGTCCCAAGCCAAAGGGATTAGGAATATGTGCAACTTACGGTTGATGACACTCTAAGGAGCCTTGGCACTTGTTCCATTACCTTCCATGAGGGTAAAGATTCCATCGATGCCGGGTGATGCATACTGTTCCACAACGCCGCTTGGCCAGTGAACCTCGATACTGTCAACTTTGGTGGCAGCTCCAAGCCCAAAATGCAGCCGCGGATCAGACGATGAGGCAAAGCTGCCGCCGCTGATCACATCCGCCCGCTGGCGAAATCCATTTGCGGTGAGGTATACCGCCGCTCCGACGGCATCGCGCGGGCTCTTCGGACCGCCCACCAGCTTCAGGCCAATCCAGTGATTCTTGCCCTGCGACACGTTGCGGAACAGCGAAGGTGTGCCGTCAAGATTGTTGACAACAGCATCCACCTTGCCATCATTGAAAAGATCGCCGTAGGCCAGGCCACGCGCCGTGGCGAGCTTCGCCAGTGCGCTGCCTTCGACCGCCGGCACCACCTCCAGTTTGCCCGCGTTGTTGTGAAACAGGACAGCGCGCTGCTTCAGGCTGGTGCCCCAGTGCTGCTGGTCGACCTGCGGGTAGACGTGGCCGTTCACGAAGATCAGGTCCAGCCAGCCATCGTTGTCGTAATCCAGGAAAGCAGTGCCCCAGCCCAGAAAAGGGATGGTCGGCTCAGCAATCTTAAACTGGTAACTGGCGTCAGTGAAATTGCCGTCGCCATCGTTGCGATAGAGCGGTTTGTAGTCGTCAGAGAAGGTCGTGTTGAAGACGTCGATCAGGCCGTTGTGCAGCAGGTCACCGGAGGCGATGCCCATCGACGCAGTCTCGCGGCCGCTCTCATTCAACGCGTAGCCTGAGGCGAAGCTCGCATCTTCAAACGTGCCGTCCCCCTTGTTCAGGTAGAGGTAGTTCGGCGTAGAATCGTCGGCCACCAGCAGGTCCGGCTTACCGTCATTGTTGACATCCACAAACAGCGATGCCAGGCCATAGTACTTTCCCTTGTTGTCAGAGACGCCTGCCTTCTGGCTGGTGTCGGTGAAGGAACCGTCGCCATTGTTGTGGAACAGGTGATCGGGCTCGCCCTGCAGCCCCTTTGGACCGCACATCACGGCAACGCCGCGGAACTGGCAGAAGCTCAGGGCGACATTTTTGGTACCCTGCGACGGCGGATGCTCCAGGTCATAGTGCACATAGCCGGGCACGAACAGGTCCAGCTTTCCATCGCCGTCGTAATCGCCCCAAGTGGCTCCAGTGGACCAATTGCCGAGCGTCACGCCAGCCTTCATGGCCACATCAGAAAACGTTCCGTCATGGTTGTTGTGGAACAGCCGGTTCGCACCAAAGTTGGTGACGTACAGGTCCGGCCAGCCATCGTTGTCGTAGTCCGCAACGGCAACACCAAAGCCCCATCGATCGTTTTGCACGCCGGCCTTGGCGGACACATCGGTAAAAGTTCCATCGTGATTGTTGTGGAACAGCGCAGCGTGCGGCACAGCACCTGCAGCCTTGTCGTAGGTGGTGCCATTGACCAGATAAATATCGAGCCAGCCATCGTTGTCGTAATCGATGAGTCCGACACCCGAACCAATCGTCTCAAGGATATTTTTCTGCGCGCCCGAACCCATAACATGGGTCCACTTATTCAAACCGGCCTTGCCCGCCGTGTCCTGAAAGATCAATGGACCTGAGGTGACAAAGCCGCCAGCGGTGATGGGCCGCTGCTGATCGTCCAGCACAGCGGCGTTGGGCGTTCCCGTATTGACTCCGCCGCGCGACAGAGGCTGGGCACCTTCATTGGATCGCGGTGTGCCCTGCCCGGGCGTGGACTGCGCGGCCAGCGAAAGCGGCAGCATGCCGCAGAACAACAGCGCGTTGAGCAGGTGGAAGGGGCGTGACATCAAGCTGCAATCTTCTTTCTTGTGCTGCACACCTGATTCATCGTGTCTGGTGCGGGTGCGCCGCAATGCTTGAACATACTAACGTGTTCCCTCCCAAAGCTGCACAGGCTGGGAGCCCTACGTCGCGCTCGCCTGCGAGATCGCCTTCGATATTCGTGTGAAAGGATGGGATCGGCTGCTATGAACCCCCCTGCCTTCTCTCGGCTGCTGCAAGTGCTCGTGTGTTGTGCCCTGATCGTCTGCGGGGCACAAGCGACAGCGCAGGCTGCCAGCCTGGACCGGTACACCCGACAGGCATGGAGCACCGAGAATGGTCTGCCGCAGAATTCTGTGCACGCGATGCTGCAGACCTCCGATGGATATTTCTGGATGGCGACCGAAGGCGGGCTCGCGCGCTTCGATGGCTATCAGTTCCGCGTGTTCGATCGCGATCGCGAGCCACGCCTCGCAGGCAACGATGTCCGATGCCTGCTGGAAGACCGCTCCCGCGCGCTATGGATCGGCACGGCCTCCGGATTGACACGCCTTCAGGATGGCGCAACGCACACCTACACGACACAAGATGGTCTCGCCTCCGACACAGTGCGGTCCCTGCTGCAGACGAAGGACGGTACCCTCTGGGTCCTGACAAACCACGGGCTGTCGAGCCTTGCCTCTCCGAACAACCAAACTGCAAGTGTCCGATTTCAGAGCTACACGCAGACCGGTCCAATGGGTGACGAGGTAAACGCAATGGCTGACGCTGCGGACGGAGGCATTTGGGCAGCTACCCCGAGCGGCCTCTACCGAGTCAGCAGCAGCGGCGTCAAACGTGCACCGCAGATGGCGTCCACTCTGCCCGTGGCGGCTTTGACGACAGACGCCTCCGGATCGGTCTTCTTTGCTTCGGCCGACGGTATCTTCCAGTTACGGGCAGGTTCCCTGAAGCTGCTGGCGAAACGCGAAGCCTTGCCCGCGGGCGATGTCCGTCAGCTTCTGGCAACCGGTGACGCAGTCTGGGCAGCTGGCAAGAGTGGCGTGCTGCTGATGACGCAACACGGGGCGACCGCGTTTCAAGCCGGACGTGCACTCCCCGGCGACCAGGTCGAGACCATCTTCGCCGATCGTCTGGGTGCGGTGTGGATCGGCACGGACAAAGGTGTGGCCCGCTGGTGGAAGGGCCAAATGGAATCCTCCAGGGCAGACACTTCGACCGTCCTCTCCCTGTATGAGGACCGTGACGGCGACCTTTGGGTTGGCACGGAAGCAGCGGGCGCACAGGAGTGGCGCGAGCGTCTCTTTGAAATGACTGGCAGATCACAGGGCGTGGGCGAGAGCCCTGCCACGTCCGTCGCCCAGACCGCTGACGGCGCGTTGTGGGTGGGAACGAACGGCAGCGGGGTCAGCCAGGCGGGCCGCAAGTCCGCACGCACATACAGGGCGAAGGACGGTCTGGCGAGCGACACCGTACTTGCGCTCGCTTCGGGCGGCAAGGATCTGTGGATCGGCACACCTGACGGCCTGAACCATCTCCAGGACGGTCGCATCCGCACCTATGGTCCAGCCGACGGTTTAGCTGATGACTTCGTGCGGTCGTTACTGGTCGCCCATGATGGGGCGCTCTGGATCGGCACACGGCACGGCGTCACCCGCCTGCAGAGAGGCCGCACCACCACCTGGACAACGGCGCAGGGATTGGGCAGCAACCTGATCGGGGCCATGGCCGAAGACAGAGCGGGGGATCAGTGGATCGGTACGCTGGGCGGCCTCGCACGCATTCACGGGGCCTCTGCCGGCAACTACACCGTGGCGAACGGACTGCCGGGCAACACAGTCACCGCGCTTGCCACGGACGCCACGGGATCGCTGTGGGTCGGCACGAACGGCAAGGGTTTGGCTGTCGGTGAAGGGAAACGATTCTTCAGCTACCTGGGCGTTCCCGATTTGCCGAAGACAATCTTTGCCATCCTCGAAGACCGGCTTGGGTACCTGTGGCTCAGCTCAGACCGCGGCTTCGACCGGGTCGCGCAGGCTGACCTCGCTGCATACCGCCTGGACAAGAAGCGCAGCGTTGTCGTGACGCACTACGGCACCGCGGACGGTCTGCCCTCTTCTGAAGGCTCTGGTGTGGGTCATCCTTCTGCCATGCGCTTGCAGGATGGGCGGCTGTGCTTTGCCACGCACCGCGGCATTGTTATCGTCGATCCGGCGCTTCTACCGGCTGCTCACGCTGTTCCGCCGGTCGTCATGCAACAAATGACAGCAGACGATCGTGAGGTAACACGGGCAGAATTGGCAGCGCTGCCGCCCGGTCCTTCACACTTTTCATTTTCGTTTGCCGGCATCAATCTTGCGGCTCCGCAGCGGCTGCAGTACCGCTACCAGCTTGAGGGCTTTGACCGGGATTGGATTCAGGCCGGAACGCGGCGAACCGCCTTCTACACGAACATACCGCCCGGGCAGTACCGTTTCCGCGTCACGGCACGCTACGGGAACGAACCGTGGAGCGAGGCCGCCGCGGTAGTCGCCATGCAACTGCAGCCCCGGTACTATCAGACGGCATGGTTCCGCGTGTTCCTACTGTGCCTGCTGGCTGGCCTGCTGGCTGGCCTTTACCTGCTGCGCGTGCAGACCCTGAAGGCTCGCTTTGACGCCGTGGCAGGGGAGAGAAACAGGCTTGCCCGCGAGATTCATGACACCCTTGCGCAGGGCTTTGTCGCCGTCTCTGTTCGGCTGGAGATTTTGTCGCAGATATTGCATGGCAACCGATTAAGCGAGTGCCGCCAGCAGCTCGACGAAACCCGCGCATTGGTGCACGAAAGCCTCGGCGAGGCCAGGCGGTCCATCTGGAATCTAAGGACCGAGGGCGCGGACGCCCAGACCCTGCCTGCCCGCCTGGCACGCACCGTGCAAAGCGTGATTGCACGAGGCGTCGACTCGCAAATGGAGACGACAGGCGTGTATCGTCCGCTCAGTTCTCTCGCAGAAGACGAACTCTACCGCATTGCGCAGGAGGCTGTGGCGAACGCGCTTCGCCATGCGGATGCCAGCGAGATTCAGATCCGGCTCGCATACGCACAGGAGCACGTGCGCCTTGAGATTACAGACGATGGCCGGGGGTTTGACGTCTCCGCCGCACCCTCCCGCGAGGAAGGACATTTCGGCCTTACAGGTCTGGGGGAGCGCGCAGAACAGATTGGTGCAACACTCACAGTTAGCAGCACGCCGGGCCAGGGAACGACCGTACGAGTCGACGTGCCACTCTCGGGCCACGAGCGGAGCAGAGGAGCTGAATGACGCCGATTCGATTGCTCGTTGTGGATGATCATCCTGTTGTTCGGCAGGGACTCATCGCGCTGCTGCGGACCGTGGAAGGCATGGACGTCGTGGCTGAGGCGAATGACGGCGAAGATGCCGTCAAACTCTACCGGGAGCACCTGCCGGACGTAACGCTGATGGATCTGCGGCTGGGTAAGATGGGCGGCGTCGAGGCAATTCAACTCATCCGCGGCGAACATCCGGCGGCAAAGATCATTGTGCTGACCACCTTTGACGGCGATGAAGACATCTATCGCGCCCTGCAGGCGGGGGCAAAGGGTTACCTCCTGAAGGGCATGTCTGTCGACGAACTCATCAACGCCATCCGCACAGTGAATCTGGGCCGCTCGCGCATCCCCGCTGAGATCGCAGAAAAACTTGCCGATCGCATGAGCGGGCCGCAACTGACAAAACGTGAACTTGGCGTCCTGCAACGGATTGTGCAGGGGCGCAGCAACAAAGAAATCGGCAGTGACCTCCTGATCTCGGAAGCCACAGTTAAAACCCACATCAACAGCCTGCTGGCAAAGCTTGCCGTAACCGATCGCACCCAGGCGGTCACTGCGGCCATCCAGCGCGGCATCGTTCACCTGGATTAGCAACAGCACCACGCGTAAAGGCAGTACGAATGATCCCCTTCCAAAAGCAACCACGTTCGCGCAGGCAATTTGCTCTTCTTTGGTTCCTTATCCTGGCTGCCGGTGTGGGCATCAGCCACGGGCAGGTACCGTCGGAAACCTGGCGAACGGCGACCGACGCAGAGTTGAAGGCCTTGCTACCCGCACGGGCACCGGTGGAGCAGGAGCGCATTGAAACAGAGTTACGCACCGCCTCCGGCATCACCAATGGCCACGGCAAGTTCATCGCCGGTGTTGTTCTGATTACCGCGGGCTACTCAGCCGACGGCAAGTACTCGCATTTCTTTGAAACACAGGTCCCCCTACAGGTTGGTGACACCGCACTGCCGCCAGGCGACTACGTGCTGGGATGGCAGCGCGGCGACACCATGCTGAACGTTCACTTCTATGACGCGGCGACCGGCGCGATGCGCGCCACGGTGGATGCTAGGAGCATCCCGGCTTCCACTCGGGTGGAATCTTTCAAGATATGGCCGCCGGAGGGAAAGTCCGTTATTCAGATTGGCCGGTTCGGTATACCCTTTCGGCTTGGCCTGAGCGGCAGCAAAGCTCAAGGGCGTAAATAGATGCTTATCGTCAGGACGGCCCTTCCATGCGACTGAAACTCAATCAGCAGACCGTACGAACATTCCACCTGGTCACCTTATTGCTGCTTGCGGTCAGTGTCGCGGTTGCACAGGATCCGGGTGGAAAAGCTGCCACGGTCACTCCAAAGGCTGCCGGTGTCGCGGGTAACTTCGTCGATACGACGAGCGGGAGCCACATCGCCTTTGAGGCTCATGCCTCGCATACCGCAAAGAAATACTTGATCGAGACCATGGGATCCGGCGTCGCCCTGCTGGATTACGACAACGATGGTCTTCTGGACATCTTCTTTGTCAACGGCGCGCCGCTCACCGATCCGACGCTGAAGACCACGGTGCCGCAGAAGACCGATGCCAAGTATTGGAATCGTCTCTACCACCAGAAGAAAGATGGAACGTTTGAAGACGTAACCGTCAAGGCCGGCCTGCAGGGCATTGGCTACGGCATGGGCGTGGCCGTCGGCGATTACGATAACGACGGCTATGAGGACCTGTACGTCACCGCATATGACGGGTCGCGCCTGTATCACAACAACGGCAACGGCACCTTTACAGACATCACGGATTTGTCGGGAACCGCCAGCAATGGATGGGCCACATCCGCCGCCTGGGTCGATCTGGATAACGATGGCCTGCTCGATCTTGTCGTGCTCCGTTACGTGCAGTGGCAGTTCGACGACATCTGGTGCGGGGAGCACCGCGAAGGCTACCGAGCCTATTGCCACCCCGACATCTTCCCGGCGATCGCTCCACTCGTTTACCACAACGATGGCAAGGGCCACTTCACAGAATCCGCCAAGCAGATGGGACTCGACAAGCCTGCAAAGGGCCTCGGTATCGCCATCGGAGATTTCGATCGCGACGGCAAGGTAGACCTCGTCATCGCAAACGATTCCATGCTCGAGTTCCTGTACCGCAACAAGGGAAACGGAACGTTTGAAGAGATGGGCCTGCAGGCCGAAATCGCAGTGGACGGCGACGGCAAAACCTACGCAGGCATGGGCGTCGACTTCCAGGACTTTGACAACGACGGCCTCCCGGACCTGATCGTCACCAACCTTGCCAATCAGAAGTATGCCCTGTACCGCAACAACGGAGACTCCAGCTTCTCGTACGACAGTTATGTCAGCGGCATTGGTGGCATGACGCTGCTGCACTCAGGCTGGGGCATTCATTTTCTCGATTACGACAACGACGGGCGCAAGGATTTGCTGGTCGCACAGGGGCATGACCTGGATACCGTGCAGCTCAACTTCCCGCAGTTGCGCTACAAGGAACCCATGCTGCTGGCACGCAACACCGGCGCAGGCTTTGTGGATGTTTCCGCACAGTCGGGTGAGGTGTTTAAGCAGAGCTGGGCGGCGCGGGGTATGGCAATCGGAGATATTGACAACGACGGACGACTCGACGCGGTGGTCACAACGAATGACGGCTCCGCACACATTCTGCACAACCGGACCGAGACAGGAAATCATTGGCTCACGGTCCTGCTGAAGGGCCACCGCAGCAATCGTGACGGCATCGGCGCAGAAATTAAAATCTCGACACAGAGCGGATCGCAATATGCCATCATCTCAACCGCTGGCAGTTACCTCTCCTCCAGCGACAAACGTGCGCATTTCGGGCTGGGGAACGCGGCATCCGTCAAGACGGTGGAAGTGCATTGGCCAAGCGGCACGGTACAAACACTGGTCAATGTCTCTGCCGATCATCAGATCACTATCGACGAGCCCGCGACGGTAAGCACTCGTCCTTAACAGGGCATGCCTTGTAGGGTTCATGCAATCTTGGCGCATGCAATCTTGGCGCATTACTCGGGCGATCAATGAACGGTGTTAGGTCACGGTTGCCGCCGTTCTTGATGTTGCCCGCGACTCTGCTCCGGCCAAAACACCGTATCTTGTACGACGCTGCATGTACTACCCGGTTCAGCGTTGCGGCGGTTGACTGCTGTGCCTCCAGACCACTCGGCGACAAGACTCTTGTCAGTACGACACTGCAAGCCGTGCCGAGCGCCAGTCCATGCATCAGCATGCGAGTGTTCTCCCATACCACCAGCGACCAGATTGAGCAACGCGAGGAGCCAGTACCGCGCTTCGCTGCCTGGGCTAAAGTCTCAGCCGGTGAAAGGTCAACGGCAGGCGCACCAGTTAACCTCGGTCCTGCTGCCGGCACACGTGGCACCATACCGCAAGCAAATCCAATTAGAACCGCGGCAGGCCGGAATCGACTCTGCCATGTACTTCTCGCCTCATGTGGCTCAACAGGATCTGTTCGCGTCAACAGGCGCAGCGGCTTCGCTGCCCGTCACGAACCATGTCGCGTCCCGGGTACTCACCCTGCCGCCGTTTGACAGCATGACCGACCAGCAGGTCTGCGAGGTCTGTTCCGCTGTAAATACGTCCTTAGCTCTTGCTGAACAAAGCCTCGCTGGACAACGGGTGCAAGGGAGTGGAGTGCTTCTCCTATCGGCAGTCGCGCTCCTGAGGCTGCTTACAGCACCAGCTGCATACGTGTTTGATGACAGGCTGCTCCGCGCTGCATGTCCGCGATTCAGAGTATGCAGTAAGTCGCTTTGCGGGTTAGCAGCACTTCTCTTCTTTGTGTTCAGAGGCTCTCTTTGCTAAGGCCGATAGACGTTCTTTTGCAAGAAAGCTCATCGGGCACAGCGGAAACCGATGTTGCTGGAGGAACTGTCAGGGGTATTTTGCGTGCGCGCTGCAACGCGGTAGCGATTGCAATAGGAGGCGTGGCATAGAAAGCTGCCGCCCTTCATGACCCGGCTTGTACCGTGCTTTGGGCCTTTCGGGTTAGTTGCTTCTGTTTTCAGATGCTGCGCGCTGAACCAGTCTGCGACCCACTCCCAAGTGTTGCCAACGCTGGAGAAGAGTCCAAACCCATTTGCAGGAAATGCCTTTACAGGACAGGTACCTGCGAACCCATCAGCGGCTATGTCTGTCTTCGGAAACTCCCCTTGCCACACGTTGCAATGGTGTACCCCGTCCTGCTCGAGTTCATTTCCCCAGGGGAAGAGTTGCTGCACCAAACCGCCGCGTGCTGCGTACTCCCATTCGGCTTCTGTTGGCAGGCGCTTCCCGGCCCAGTGCGCATACGCTGCAGCATCTGTATGACTGACGTGGACAACCGGATGATCTGCGCGATTAGCGATTCCCGAACCCGGCCCCTCGGGCGCATCCCACTTCGCACCCGGCACCAGACACCACCATGGAGTCGCCGCAACCGTGTCCCTTACCAGTGAACGAAAGCGGCCCCTTGGGATGTGTCCTGAGAAGACGAACGACCAGCCAAACCGCTCAGCCTCGGTACGGTATTGCGTCTGAAGGACAAAATCTGCAAACAACGCGTTTGTCACCGGCGTCACGTCGATTTCGAAGGGTCGCAGAACAACGGAGCGTACCGGGCCTTCGCCATCCATGGGAAAACCGTGCGCATAGTCTGTGCCCATCAGAAAACGACCACCGGGCAGAGCGACCATCGGTTCTACCACAGTCGTTGTCGCCGTGGTCGGTAAACTTTGCTCACCGGGTACTATTGCGCCGCCTCCACGTGGAGGGGTGCAACAATCCTTACCTGGAGTGGGCTGCACGGCATCAAAAGCCACTTGTTGATAGCCTTCCTTTCTCAAGAACTCGCTTGTGACGCTCGTCGTTAGAACGTGAAAACAGATTGCGAGTTGGGACATACATCGAAACTTCAAAATGAGGTTGCCGGTTTAGTCTTCAGGTCAATGCCTGCTCGCGCGGGAACTGCACGAAAGAGCCTGTCGAGTGTAGCGGTAAGCTCTCTCTGCTTCACACCATGAGCGGGTTGACCGTAGAGGTTGTTCTTCTCCTCCGGATCATTGGCGATGTCGTACATCTCCCACTCATCGACGGTGTAAAAGTGCATGATTTTGTGAGTTTCCGTTCTTACACCACGATGCTGCCGCACATCTTCATAGCCCGGGTACTCGTAATAGTCATAGAGCCACTCTTTACGCCAGTGCGCATCGCCTTCGTTCGCAAGCTTGACCATGCTCTTACCCTGCATCTGCTTGCGTGGCTCAACGCCGGCAAGTTCGAGGATGGTTGGTGCAATGTCGAGATCAAGTACCATCTCTTTGCGGACGCTGCCCGCCCTGATCCTCTTGGGATAACGGATCATCATGGGAACGCGGATGCTAGGTTCATACATCAGCCGCTTGTCGAACATGCGGAACTCGCCAAGAAAGTAGCCATGATCAGAGGAGTGCACGATGGCGGTGTCGTCCATCTGCTTGGTCTCTTCCAAGTACGCAAAGAGCCGTCCGACCATGTCATCCACAGCAACCAGACCCGCGTAATAATCCTTGCACAATTCTTCCAGAGATCGCGTCGCATCAGGATTTACGTGCGTGCCAATCTTGTTTTTAGCTTCAATTACCGCCTTGCTGCGGCCCGGCCATCCCTTCAGGTCGTCATCAAAGGTGGATGGCTTTGGAATGGCAACACCGTTGTACAAATCGAGATACTTACGCGGACGGTAGTATGGAGCGTGCGGCGTGACCGGCCAAAACAAAAGACAGAAGGGCTTCTCCCGCGGCTGCTTCAACCACTCAATGGCATGGTCCATAGCAATATCGTCGGCATACCCGTAGTAGGTTTTTTCTGGACCGATATTTGATCCGCGCCCCTCGATGTATTTGGGTTCGTAGTAATTGGTGCCAGCTGCATTGAAGGCGAAATAGTAGTCCCAGTTACGGTCTTTAGCGCCATCGCGGCAGTGTGCCTTGCCAATTAGGGCAATCTCGTAACCTGCCTCACGAAGCATGTCGGTGAAGTACGGCACATCCAGCGGAATGTTCAAGTCGCCATTGCCCAGCGCGCCTGTCGACTTGGAGTACATGCCCGTCAGCACACTGGAGCGCGCAGGTGCGCACAACGCATTGGTACAGAAAGCGTTTTCAAACCGAACGCCTTCATTACCGATGCGGTCCTGGTGTGGCGTTTTCAATATCGGGTGACCTGCCGCAGAAAGGCAATCCCACCGGTGACCTTCGCCGTAGATGAAGACAAGGTTTGGCTGCTTGCCTTTGGGCGCTGAGACTGCTTCTTCAGCAAGGGCGTTGCTGCCCGGCATCAGCATGGTTCCCGTTGCTGCAAGGCCTGTGGCGACAAACTCACGCCGGTTCAAGCCGCTTCCTGCTTGCTGCATTTCAGCTTTCTTCTGCATAGAAGTCCTTTTCGGCGCGATTGCATTAGAACGAAAACTTTAGACGGAATTGCACGTTCCTAGGATCGAGCGCGCTGGTCAGCGTGCCGAAGGCTGCTGAGCCGAATGTTGTGCCGACACCATTGAAATTTGCGTGATTGAAGATGTTGAAGAGTTGCGCTTCAAACTTCATGCTGACCCGCTCAATGGGGATGTTGCGAGCAATGTTCATCTGCCACAGGTCGATGCCGGGGCCGCGAATATCACCGGGGCGCTCCGTGCCAAACGTTCCCGACGTAGCTGCCGTAAAGGACACAGTGCTGAAGTAGTTCGTCACCGAACGATGGTTGTACGACAGCGGCGTGCTGGTGCGATTTGGCCGCTGGCCGGTATTGCCGACGCGTGCAACATCGGTGGAGGAAGCTGCCGTGAAAGGCAGGCCACTCTGGAAATTGCTGATTCCGCTCAACTCCCATCCGTTTAGCAACGCACGCTTCGCAAAACTCCCCTGCTCAAAAAATGTTGGCGCCCAAATATAGCTCAGCGTCACAATGTGGGGCCGGTCATATGGCGTGAGGCCGCGTTCGTTGAAGAATTGACTCTGACCCACCTGGATAGTTTCGGCCTTTGACCAGGTGTAAGCCACACCAAAGGAAAAGCCATGTTCGAACCGTCGGCGAAGGTTAACCTGTAATGCGTTGTAATTAGCTGAGGCAGAACGCACGTCATAGTTTACCGCCGCATAGCCACGATAAGGGCGCAGGAAGTTGACGTTTGTTCCGGCCGTGGGCAGTTGCCCGGGCTGTAGCTGGTTCAGATTCGGGGTCTGATCCAAATGTCTCCCCTGGTTCCCTGCATAGCTCAGGGAGAAGGTGGTCGCAAACGGAAATTGCTGTTCTACCGTTAGGCTGTACTGCATGATGGTGGCATACAGCTTGCGTGGATCCCACACGTTCAACGTGGGTGGGAAACGCGTAGCAGCGGTGCTGCCAAAATTGCTGAGCGACACGCTGTATGCCGTTCCGGACGTGGAGAAAGGCGGGTTCTGGCTACCACTCTCATGGTTGTCGTTGTCCCAGTGATAAAAGATGCCATACCCACCGCGAATGGCGGTGCGGCCCGCACCGCCTGGTGTGTATGCAAACCCAACGCGCGGGCCAATGTTATTGCGCAGCTCACTCAATGAGCGCGGATAATGAAAACCCTTCTGATTCGTGGGCGTAATCAAGCCATTGGTAGGATCACCTGTGCCGATAACCAGCGCGCCATTTCCCTGTAGCACCGTGGGTGCATTGGCGGCTACGTACAACGCTGGAATAAACGTGCTGATGTTGTTGTACTTGTCATACCCGTTAGGCGCGCCCGTGTAAATTGTGTCGCGTACCCCGTAATCAACTGTTAGATTCGGTCGCAACTTCCACGTGTCCTGCACGTAGCCTTCGTACATGTTGCTGAAGAGGTACACGTTGGGAACGGCAGCCTGTTCCGTGTAGCTGTAAGCGCGACCCACAAGAAAGTCCGCAATGGAGTTGCCGGTCTGACTGCCGTCAAAGGTGAACGAACCTGCCTGCCCCTGGTACGGATAGCGATCAAACTTTTGAATACGCATCAGGTTAGCACCGGTCTTTACGGTGTGTAGCCCAAGCTGCATTGTCACATCATCACGATAGGTAAATACGTTGTTTGCATTGTTACTGAGACCCTGCACGCCAATGCCGCTGTATCCTCCGCCGAATGTAATAGTCGGAATAACACCCGCTGCGTTCGCGTGGAAAAGCGAGGGGATGTTCAATCCCGTAGGCAGCAACGCAGCGGAAGTTGGGATTTGGCTGATCTGGTTGCGGCTGTAACCGACGGTTGCCTGGTTGATAGTGCGTGGTCCGAAGATGTGCGTCCACTGCGCGACACTGCCCGATCCTGGTTTTGAGAAGGTTCCACCAATGGTGTTGAACGCCTGTCCAGAGGGTCGGATGATGGCCTGCTCCTGCGACCAGTGATCACGGGCATACCTCAGAAAAACTGTATCTTGTGCCCCCAGGGTCAGGTCGACGCGAGCCAGCTCTTCGCGCCAGTCTGTGCGGCTTTTGGGGCTTGCAACCCAGTTGGTGCTACCACCGGGTGCAGCCGTGTTGGTCGGTAGCGGAATGTAAGCGTTCAGCAGGATCAGGGCATTCGGATCAATGTTCGTAATTCTGTTGCCGGCGTAGGGCAAGCCTGTTGTGGGATTCCGGATTGCCGTCGCAACTGCGGAAAAGTCTCCTGAACGCATGGCGACCGTAGGAACAGCGCCGGTGAAGGTGCTTTGCGGAGGCGATGTAAAAGAAGTAAGTTCCGGTCCGGAGCGCTTGTCGAACGCCTGCGAAAAGAAAAAGAAAAGGCCCTTCCGAAAGTTACCGGGGGCATGCGGAAAGATGGGGCCGCCCACGTCATACCCGAAGTTGTTGTCATGGAGCGGTGGCTTCTGCGTGTTGAAATAATTCCGTGCGTTGAGCGCATCATTCGCAAACACATCGTACGCATCACCATGGAATGTCGCGGCGCCGGCTCTGGATACCACATTGACTTGACCGTAGCCGTACGATCCGATGTCGGCGGTGTAATTGCTGGTATGCACCTGAATTTCACTGATTGCCTCTGGCGGTGGGAACAGGTTGACGCCGCGGTTACCGCCTGTGTCCATGGCAAGCACGCCGTCAAAGGTGAATGCATTCGCATTCTGCCGCCCACCGTTAATAGACAGCAGCGGATTTCCTTCCTGTCCAACGCCCATGCGGAGACCCGTCTGAGAACTGCTGACACCAGTGCCAAGCGTGAGCAACTGCGTAAAATTGCGACCGTTCAACGGCAGTTCAGTTACCTGCGTGCCAGAGATCAGGGTGCCGAGCGCGCCGCTGGAGCTTTCGATCGCAGGAGGAGCCGTATCAACTGTAATGGTCTCGTTTGCTGCGCCTACCGCAGTGGTCAGGTCGACCGAGCGCGTGGCATCGGCGTCGAGCAGAACGTTATTCTGCCGCTGCGGCGACATGCCCGGGCTTTCCACAAGAATGTCGTAGTTGCCGGAGCGCAAAGCCGGCAATACATACAAACCTTCAGCGTTGGTAGTTGTGGAGCGACTCAGGTGAGTGTTTGCGTTCGTCGCAGTCACCTTTGCACCAGGCAGTCGACCACCATTCGCGTCTGTGACGATGCCGGTGATGGTGCCGGTACCGGTCGTTTGAGCGCATACAAGTGTGACAGGAAGAAAGGCAGCGGATGCAAATAACAGCGGTCGCCTGAAAGCGACTAGCAAGTTTCTAACAAGTGGCATTGGAACTCTTTCTGAAGGCAAGCAGACCCGGCAGCTACGCAGCGTTGGCACCGTGGAGCGTCGACTTACGTTGCGAGTGGTAACGCTTACGCAGTCCTCCGGCGAAAACCTCCAGAAGCACAACGGTGTACGAGAAGCGGAGACGCATAAGGAACGAAGCCTTTTCCATGCAGACCTTTCGTTGTACATGAAGGAATGAGGGCGGTGTCATGACGCGCATGCTGGCAGCACCGTTTCGGGTGAGTGGAAATGCAGATCAATGAGAAATGGAATGGAGTGCGTGTGACGCGAATCAGCCGTCACATAGACATGCTCTCTACTCACCTGGAGATCCCGATATGGGACACATCCGCCCGGAACAGCTAGATCAGGCGCAACAACAACGTAGCGTGGCGAGGTACAACATGGTGGTAACGTATCACAAATGCAGTGACATGCGCGCTCATGTTTACACTTTAGGGTGTTCGGTTCCGTCAGACGGTTCCAGAGGCTTTTTCCTGACATCTCCTCGCGTCAGGACATAGGTCAGAGCCGCGACAGGCTACACGTCTGGAACGCTACGACGTAGGGCTGTAGCTTGATACCGCTTTTCGACAGCTTCTGAGCCTTACGTTCAGAGCAGCAAAGGCGGGCGTGTCCCGCTATGATGCTCGTTCAGGAGCCAACACTTTCTACTACTTCAACACCCGTGCAAGAGCGTTCTCTATCACTGCGTAGCCATCAACATTCGGGTGCAATCCATCGACAAAATATTCCGGATGCCCTTGCATGGGCGTGAACACATCCACGTAGTGATAGCCCTGTGCCGTTGCAAGTTCGTGAAGTTTCACATTCACCGCGCTTGAGGACTCATCGAGGTTCATGCCACCCCACGTGATTGGCGCTAGTGAAATCACCACCACGTCGATGTTGGCAGCACGTGCCTCTTGTCCCATGAATGCAAGATTGGATGATACTGTGCTTGACGGATCCTTCACCTGCTGCAGAATGTCGTTGCTGCCCACTTGGATGATTACCCGGGCATACCCATGGTGCAGAACGTCGATTGGGAAACGCTGCAGTACCTGACTGCTTGTTTGCCCCGGAATACCTCCATTGTGCACTGGTAGTGGCCAGCGATTGATGATCGAAGCGCCTATGAACATGGACGATGCGTTTAGCTCGGGACTCAGAGTGGCCAGCGCCGGAGTCGGCACCGGAACCGGAACCGGCGCGGTTGTACTACCGCCTGCAGCATTTGAGTCAATGACTCGATACACATTTTGGCAACCGGCTAACGTGAAAAACCCAGCTGCCGCAAGGAGCAGTAAAGACCTTCGTGCCCGCATAGCATGTCTCCATGCTTCAGGCTACTTCGTAAGCGGCATCCATTCGCGGTGATTCAGGACCTTGTTGATGCCCTCGCGTTCTGGTTTGGGCCTAACGTGCTGTATCTCGTCTGGGAGAATGTGTGAGAGCGGTACCAAGGTGTCCATCCGATCCCAGAAGAAACTAGAGATCAGAAAGGGCCTGAGCGTTCCGTACTTGAACTTGTGACAATTTCGGCTCCTGGTTATTCTCCCAACCATGCAGCCACAGTGGCTGCATCCTGGAATGGAACCGAGAAGCGCGAATCACCTTACCTTAGTGCTGCAACTTCAAAGCAAGCTGAAGAATTCGCGGCGCTTGAGCTTCGATGATCTGTCCAAAAACAGGCGAGTTAATATCGTCAACAGGCGTGATCAGGTTTGCATGGTTGGTTAGATTAAAGGCGTCGATTCGGAAGACCAGCTTTGTCTGTTCTGCAACCTTAAAGCCTTTGCTAATCGTCCCGTCCAGGCTCCCGTAAGCCGGCCCGTCTACTGAGTTACGTCGCTCATTGCCGAACTGACCAGCATTAGCAACAGGATCGAGGCGCTGAAAAGCCGAACTGGAGACCCACCGCGCGATGGTATGCGGTGCGCCTCGATTGGGATCGCCGATAACATTTGGGCGGTCCCCAAACATACCTGAGACCCCTGGGTGTGGAGCCTGGAGAGAAACATTCGCAGAGTCGTAGACAGTAAAAGGCGTACTGGAGTTCAGGGCGAGTAGACCTGAGACCTGCCAACTGTCGAGCAAAGTGCCGGAGACGCCTCTTAGACGGTGAGCGAATGGAAGGCTGTAGGTTAAGCTCCCAGCAAAGCGATGACGTGAATCGAAGAGTGATCTGCCGTACTCCGCTTTTAAGTTCTGGTTGTTCTGTGGTATGTCGAGTTCCCCCAGCATGAGCCACGGCGCTGGTCCCGACATATGGAGGCTTGAGGAATAATCCAGATCCTTTGAGAAGGTGTAAGCAAGCGTGTAGTTGAGGTTTGGCGCACCACGGCGTGTAAGTGAGACCTGCGCCGAATGGAAGCTTGAATTGGCATTGCCCTGGACAATACCGGCCGTGCCCAGCTGACAAGTACCAGTCGTAAGTGTGCAGCCGGAGTAGAGGCGACGTCGTCCGGAGTTTGCAAGTGTTGATCCGGGTTGATAGATTGCCGGGTTCGCTTCCACGAGCCTGGGCAGGCGAGTCCCTTTTGCACCGACATAGGCGATGGAAAGCACCTGATCTTCAAAACCCTGATCCACAGAAAGATTCCAGCCTTGGGTGTACGGCGGAAGCAGGCCGCGATCAATCGTAAACGTGGACGCCGGCAGTGCAAACTGCCCCGGCGAAAAGGGATCGCTGACGCTTGCCGTCGGATTGATGTAGTTAATGTTGCCGGTAAGCGTGCGGACGACCGTGTTGGGAAGCGCCGAGCTTGCAGCCCTCATCGGCATGCCGACACCGTTGAGAAGCTGATCGTAGAAGATGCCGTAGGCGGCTCGCACTACGGTTTGACTGTTGCCCCGCGTGTCCCACGCAAAGCCGACACGGGGTGCAATATCGCCCTTGAAAACGGGAGCGATCGTATCTGGTATGCCGGGGTCGCCTGGAAAAAGCAGGCCGGTCGGTGCGTTGGGATGCACGGTAGACTGCTGCCCCGGCGTAAACGCCATCAGGCGATTGTGTATGTCCCGAAACGGGGTCGTGATTTCATACCGCACGCCGTAGTTGAGTGTCAGCCTGGGGCTGACACGGTATGCGTCCTGCAGGTAAGCGCCCAACTCCCATCCACGCAGATCGCGCGTAAAGTCACCCCCGGCTTGCGTAAAGATGTCCGGCCTGCCGAGCAGGAAATTCGCCAAAGCGTTGTTCGTCATACCCTGAACGGTAAAGCTGAAAGAGCCTGACGCAAAGTTTGCCTGGTAGCCGTTGAGTTGCGTCCTGCGGAACTGTGCGCCGAGGCTGGTAACGTGCCGGCCCTGCGTGTGCGCTAGATTGCCGCTGACTGCGTAATCGTTCTGCACGGTATCGCGCGGGTTGATGATCGGATCGCCGACGTTGGAGAAGCCCTGCGTCATGATAAGAGGAGCACCCGTTGCCTCAGCCCGGGTAGAAGCATACGTAAACCCGAAAGCCTGAGGCGAGAAGCCGGACAAGCGTTTGTCCAGCACGATGTGGTTCTGAAGAAAGCTGATGTTGCCCGTGAACACCGTACGTTGTGAGAAGGTATGCGTCGCCGTTACGCCGGCCAGGTGCGTGTTCGTTAGATAACCAACAGGAAAACCAGGCGCGTCGGCGCCCAGCTCGGAGTAGGGACTGAGCAACTCCAACGTGGAGTAGCTATAACGGGCGCTCAAGACGTCCGAGGAGCCGATAAGCCAATCCGCTTTCACGCCGCCTTGATCGCTGTTGTACCGGCTCTTGTTGGTCGTTTGAGCCAGGTGCGGATTTAGTGGAGTGTTTGGGACAGGAAAGTATCTGAGATACCGTTCCGTGATCGGGCTGATCTGCCCCGCGAGATTATTGGTAAAGCGTGTTCTTGTGGAATTTAAGAGAATGGGGGCATCCGCTGAAAAGTCGCCGTTGCGCTCAGCAAGGGTAGGCACAATTACTCCATGCGTGATGTCCTGGATGGTACGAATTCCCTCGTAATAACTGAAGAAGTACGCGCGGTCGCGTAAGACTGGCCCCCCAGCTGTTCCGCCAAACTGATTCTGCTTCAGGCGCTCTTTTGTTGGAGCAAAGTAATTGTTCGCGTTGAGGCGGTCATTGCGCAGAAACTCATATGCCGTCCCGTGCAGGTGGTTAGTTCCGGAGCGTGTAACTATTGTGGTAATGCCGCCGTTGGTACCGCCGAACTCAGCCGGAGCTGTAGATGTGAGGATGCGGAATTCTGCCATTGCATCGGCCGGCGGTCGAAACGCATAACCACCGTCCATGCGGTTCACGTCACGCATCCCATCGACAAGAAAGGTGTTCGACTCTGGCCTTTGCCCGTTCACCTCATAGTTCTGGCCGGCGCGGCGGAAGCTGCCCTGCACAGAAAGGCTTGCCGACGCTGGTCTAACGCCGGGTTGAAGAATGCCGAGTTGGCTGAAATTGCGTCCGTTCAGCGGCAGGTCCGCGATCTCGCGATCACTTACGACCGCTCCCTGCGCCATTTCATTCGCCTGAAGCCGGGCAGCTGCGGCTGAGACTTCAATCGTCTGCTGCATTGAGGCCGGGACAAGCTGAACAACAAGTTGTGACTGGTTTCCTACATCCAGATGGACATGGTTGCTCGCCCAAATCGCAAAGCCAGGCACACGAATTTCGACTCGGTAGTCGCCGACGAAAACTCCTTGGAAAGAAAACTCCCCGCGAGGATCAGAGTGCTGCGTGCGTTGCTGAGCAGTATCGATGGAAGTGAGGATTACCTCTGCAGTTGGAATCACTGCGCCGGACGTGTCCGACACTGTTCCACGTAAAGAAGCCGTTGTGCTCTGGCTCCAGGTCAGGGATGGAAGAAATGCGAGAGTCCCGGCGCAAATAAAGGTTCGACTTAACAACAGGCTTCCTACAACAATCGGGCTGGAACGACTCATAACATCTCCGGGCAGACTTGAACAGGCGCATAGTAGCGTGTTTTGACAATCAGTGTCTCCTTGCAAGGTACTTGGACACGATGCAAAGCGAATTGTGGGTACAAGTGCCGAAGCAAAGATCAAGCGATAGAAGTTAAGGTACGCCACGCGCCGTAATGGATCCCGCTCGGCGAACGCGTACCTTCCAGATCCAGGAACGAAGTTAGTTGCATCAGCTTTCGAGTAACAGCACCAACAAAACCAGCAGCGCGCATGGAGCGTCGCCATTTACGAACGATCTGCCTTCAACTTGCTGTGTGGCAAACGATAGGCTAGCATTCCTCAAATGGATCTCTTACACAACCACCCCAAGGTTCGTGCCGCCGTTGCCTCCACGGTGACAGCGCGAGATTCCGCTTTGCACATAAGTTGTTGTTGATAGTTCCACGAGTTTAGTCGAGAACGTTCATTCGAGAACCATCGTCGCTTGTGCAGCATGTGTCGCCCACAGCCCAATCGCATACCGTAAATTCTGAGAGGCTTGTCTATGCCCTTCTTTGCGGAACATCACCGCATCGCTGCACTTTGCGCTCGTCGCCTTCCAACAATCTTCAGCGCCACTCTTTTCTTTCCGGTCGTTATGCACGCGCAGGTGGACACACGCTGACGCCGTCCACATCACGCGGCAACTTTACGAACAACGGCATCTACACCTCCATCGTTGCAAACACAGACGCATCAACAGATCGTGCACAGTTCGTACTTGCACCACTGACGCCGCAAGCGGGAACGATGCGTGGGCTGGGCGGATCGAATACCGTGTCCGCGTCCAGTTACTCGCCTATCTTCAACCTGGTGCGCCAGTACCTTGGCGCTTACGTGCAGGACAGTTGGAAGGCGACTCCAAGCCTGACGCTGAATTATGGCCTGCGTTGGGAGTTTCTCGGTGTACCCACCGAGACAGACGGACGCTTTGCAAACTTTGTGCCCGCGCAAACCGGTGACACAAAGGACAACGTCTCGCGGTTCTACATGCCGGAAAAGCAGGTGGGCAATGTGCCCGTCGCCTTCCAAACGCTACTTGCTTCCAACGGCATCGCGTTCACACCCATGCGAGATAACGTGTTGGGCTATGCACAAAAAGGAAACTTCGCGCCGCGTGTCGGCTTCTCATTCCAGGCGTCGCCCAGGCTTGTTCTGCGTGCTGGATACGGCTTGTTTTACCAGGGCTATGAGAACCACGGCCTGAGCATCAGTCCTTGGGTGAACTACCCATTTCAGATCACCAGCAGCTACACCGCGGGCAGCTCTGTTGCACCTGTCACGGCAGACAACTCGGTCGGCCCGCTTACACAGGGTCTGCAGAACGTACCGCTTACCTCGGCCAACGCTGCTCTCGGCGCGCTCTCCCTGTTCGGTGAGCCACGCTACCCAAAGACTACCTATAGCCAGGCATTCAACCTGCAGGTTCAATACCAGATCACGCCAGACACCATTGCCTTCGCCGGGTACGTGGGCAGCGACAGCAGGCATGTACAGTCTTCTTACAGCACCAACACTGTTGGTACCATCCTGGCGCCGACGGCGAATGTGCGTACCAGCTCCTTCTTTCCGGGGTTTGCACCGGGCGGTAATTACAACGCACGCGCTGCAGCGACCAATTACAACTCGTTGCAGGCGGGCGTGGAGCACCGCTTTGGCCACGGCTTCAGCCTGATAACAACTTCACCTGGTCCAAGTGCCTGGGCACCGCGCGCGACCTGCTGGACAACGGCGTGGGCGGCTACCGCGCCCCATATGTGCAGGGCTTCGGCATCAATGCCGACTACGCGCCCTGCGATATCGACGTCCGACGTATCATCCATGCCAGCGGCAGCTACGAGCTGCCGTTCGGCAGGAACAAGCCGCTGCTGCAGCATGGCTTTGCGTCTGCACTTGCCGGTGGATAGTCGACGAACTGGATTCTTGCCGCACAAGACGGACAGCCGCTTTCTGTAGCCTGCTCGACAACCACTGCGGCAGGGCTGGGCTGCTTCGCGCTCAAGGTACCCGGCCAGTCGCTGTACACCGGTTCAAACCGCGTAGCGCAGTTTCTGAACCCTGCGGCGTTTGCCAATCCGGCAACGGGCAATCTTGGCGGTCCACCTGCGCAGGTTTTCGGACCGGCTTTCAGGCGTTTGGACCTGTCTGTGTTTCGTCGCTTTGCGCTGAGTGAAGCCCGCTACTTCGAGTTCCGTGCAGAAACCTTCAACCTGACAAACACGCCCAACTTTGCACAGCCCGGCAACCTTAACTTCACGTCGCCCGCGACGTTTGCACAGATCAGCAGCACCCGCGGTAACCCGAACGACCCACGGCAGATCCAGTTCAGCCTGAAGTTCTACTATTAGTTCGCACGCTTAGTGAAAGGTCACAACGCAATGAACCGCAGAGACTTCCTACGTTCCGGCAGCCTTGCTGCTGCCGCTACTGGCGCCGTACTGCAGGCTGGTGCTGAAGCACAGGGCACACCGGTACAAGGGCAAAAGCCGAACATCATCCTGTACCTTTCCGATCAGTTCCGTTGGGACTTTGTCGGAGCGAACGGCGCAAATAGTTCCACCAAGACGCCCAACCTGGATGCGATGGTGGAGCGCGGTACAAACTTCACACAGTGCATTACCAACCAGCCTGTTTGCGCGCCCTCACGCTCGGTGCTGTTTACCAGCCGGTACGCAACGGAAACAGAAGTCTGGCACAACGGTCCCGGCATGAAGCAGGACCTGCCCACGCTGGCGGGCGAGCTGCGGAAGGCAGGTTACACAAGCAACCTGATTGGTAAGTGGCATCTCGCTCCCGGTCAGGGGCTAGGCGGAGGACCTGGTCCAGTTGCACACCAATGGCGCGGCGGTTTCGATGATCTTTGGGAAGGCTCCAACGCACTCGAACATACAACGCACCCTTATGAAGGCACCATCTACGACCGCGATGCGAAGGAGATTCGCTACAAGGACCAGTACCGTGTCGACTTCATCACCGACCGCGCGGAGAAGTTTCTACGTGCCAAGCATGACAAGCCTTTCTTCCTCTTCGTCTCGCAGCTTGAACCGCATCAGCAGAACGACTTGAACCGCATGGTGGGTCCCAAAGGCTCCGCAGAGCGATTCAGCAACGCACATGTTCCTCCTGACCTGCGTGCCTTTCCCGGCGACTGGCATCAGCAATTACCCGACTATTACGGTTGCTGCGAAAGCATCGACACCTCTGTCGGGCGGCTGCACAAGGTACTGGAGGAGACAGGCCAGAAAGACAACACCATCTTCGTCTTCTTCTCTGACCATGGCTGCCACTTCATGACGCGCAACCAGGAGTACAAGCGCTCCACCCACAACAGCAGCCTGCGTGTGCCGTTCATCATCGACGGGCCCGGCTTCAACCGTTCGCAGCGCATCGATGAACTGGTCGGCATTATCGACTTTGCACCAACGCTGCTGCAGGCCGTGGGTGTTGCAACGCCGCCTTCATGGAAGGGACACAATGTGCTTCCTCTGCTCGACGGGATAGAAGCGCGCAAGGCCTGGCCCAACAAGCACCTGGTACAGATCAGTGAAAGCATGACAGCACGCACTCTGCGCACTAAGGATTGGACCTACTGCGTTGCAGACATTTCCGGTGCAAAAAAGGCTTCAAGCCCTACCTACATGGAGTGGCAGATGTATGACCAGCGCAATGATCCCCACGAACTAACAAATCTCGCCGGACGCAAAGAGTACCTTGCAGTAGCAAAGGAGTTGAAGGGCCAGCTCCTCGAGCTGCTCAAGTATTCAGGCGAAGATGCAGAGATCAGGGACGCAACGCTTTACCATTGAGTTTCAGGTCCCGTAACAAACCACACACACCTTGGCTCCTATTGGCTGCGCTCATGCGCTTGGAAACTCGCTTATGTTCACTGTTGATCGCATTGCCTAACGCGCTTGCTACGGACCAAGAACCCTTCACAGCGCATGTCCGCCAAACTGGCTTTGCTGTATGTGGATTTGATGCACTCAACTCGGCAGCATGGGCCCGAGGCTGCGTTGACTCAAGCCGCCAAACACTCTGGACGGGTCACTCCCGCCTCTCGACGCGTAAGGGCAGGATATCTGCTGGCACTTGAGAATCCACTTGCTCCGACTGAAAGCTGCCGCTATAGCCGAACAGCTTGCCCCAGCGTGAATTCTCAGCACTGACACTGATCCGGAAGCACCCTGACGTGTCGTCGTACCACTCGCAAACGTTTGCGGACCCTGAGAAGAACATAGGAAAGCGGAAGGCAACTGGTCCTTCGTAGAAGCGCTGCTCGGTTGACCGGATCTGCAAGCCGCCGTTCTCCGCAAGGCTAAGCTCCAGGTCCACCGCCAGATGTTGGTGAGTTCCCAGGTAGTCGACGATGCAGCCTCGTTCTTCGCTCCAGATCATGTACGCGTCGAAGCGTCGTTGTTTGCCAGTTGCGAAGGTGCGCACCCAGGTGACCGTTTCACGACCGAGCGAATCCACATAGGCGTAGTTCTGGATCGTGAACGGCACATTGCAGCCGCTCTCCGGAAACATGATCGAACGCCACGTTCCTATGTACAGGAACGGTAAGGTGTAAGCCGCGCCATGCCAAAGTGTGTCCATGGTGCCGGTTCCGCGGAAAGCGAAGCCGCTCTCGGAGGTGAGCGAGAACCTCTCCTGAATGCGTGGGTGCAGCTTCTTGAAATCCGATCCCAGAGCCCGTTGATAGATCGAGATCATGCCGGTTCCTGCTTTCCATCTGAGGCCTTCAGGGGTGCCGTGCGCAAGCACCTGCTGGCGCTAGGCAAATAGCTGAAGCCATCCAGCCGACGGTGGCAATACTGACCACCAGCAGGTTCAGGGTGACAGGATTGAAGGCATGCGAAAGATACACCGGTGACTGCATTGCGACGGCACCCAGCGCCGCAAGCATTACCACTATCTGCAGCAGAAACATGCCACGCCAACGCCACAATCCCAGCACCAGCAGTCCAAACACAATCTCCGCACCACCGATCCAGGGTAGCCACCGAACTGCGACACCTGCCTGCACCAGCATGACCTGCTCGTCGGCATCGTGAAATAGCAGCTTCGGTACCAATCCATGCCAGATCCACACTCCCGCGAGGCTTACCCGGCAGAGGGCGTGGATCGCAGACATCCGCAGTGACGTTTCAGGCGTGATTCCTTCCTCCGCCCAAATCCGAAGCCGGTCGAAACTCCACGCTGTCGCCCAGCCCATGAGCGGTCGGAACACGGCGTCCGCAATCCGGCCTACCAAACCGTGCCGCGTACGGTAGTCGTACCATGTCAGAAAACGCAGACCTTCAGAGGTCGGAATGTACCTCCAGTAACCAGCGCCCTCTGAGATGATTGACAGCCGGTCTTGTGAAGCAAACCTTAGAGATGACGTGGCTGAGCCATCTGAACTCAACCGAGTCGCAACACTCTCTCCGGTGCCACAAATCGCCAGTCCAAAGCCAATCCGTGTCTCGTAGAGAAAGCGCTGTGGGTCATCCTCGCTGGACTTTGGCTGGTATTCGATCCGCGTGAACCGCAGGTCCCATCGCTGATGAAAGCCCGGCTCCTGGGTGAGGCGCCAGACAAGATCCATGTCAGCCGCCATTTCGATCTCTACGTACAGGCCAGAGGTTATGGTCATATGGCACCCTTTCGCCAGCGGGCTACAAGATCTTCAGCGGCCTGCTCCCACGCTGGATAGCTGAACGTAAAACCTGCATTGAGCAGCCGGCCCGGCACAACTCGCCGGCTCTTCAGCACCAGTTCCGATTCGGTCCGAAGCAAAAATGTACCGGTCTCCAGCATCCATCGCGTCGTCGGCAGACCGAAACGAGTGCCCCACGCATTGCGAAGAACGCGCAGAAACTCCCGGTTCGGCAGGGGATTGGGCGACGCTAGATTGATAGGACCTGAAAGGGACGGTGTAGCAATCAAGAACTTAACGGCCCGAATAAAATCGAGCTCGTGAATCCAGGAAACAAACTGTGTTCCGGGCAGGTTGGTTCCACCCAGACCATGACGCACCAGCTTCAGGAAGACGTCGAAGACACCATCGCGGTCAGGACTGAAAGTCATTGCACTTCGCAGTGCGACCTGTCTCGTTCCCGGCGTTGCTGTCGAGAAGAACGCTTCATCCCAGGCTTTCGCCACCTTGATGGAAAAGTTCCAGGTGTCCGGGACTCCTGGTTCACCTCCACCCAGTTCTCCAGTGGCCTCGTCCATGGGACGGTCGAGTGCATGGCGGTAGATGGTGGCGGTGCTCGCGTTCAGCCAGACAGCAGGTCGCCGTTGAAGTTTCTGCATTCCTTCGTGGAGGACTTCTGTTGACTGGACACGTGAATCGAGTATGGCCTTGCGGTTCTGCTTGTGATAGCGGCAGTTGACGCTTCTACCGGCAAGATTGATCAACGCGTCGCTGCCATCCAACGCACCGAGCCACGAGCCAAGGGTCTTGCCATCCCACTGCTGCGTAAGCCAGGGCGTGCTCCCTGAAGAGCGGCTAAGCACCGTGACATGGTCGCCCATTTGATGGAAATGTCTAGCCAACACCGTACCAACCTGTCCGCTGCCGCCTGCAATCACAATCTTCATGAGTCCTCTTGTTCGCCTTGCTAGAGATACTGCTGCCACTCCGAAGACTCGGCAACCCGCTTGATCACGGCATTCCGTTCAAGAAGCAGGGCGAGCATGTAGCGGCGCAGGAACATAACCTCAGCAACAAATCCAAGCACCGGCAGTGGAGCCGCGATGCGAAAGTGGTCCTTCATCTCTGTCTCGCCTGAGGCTACGGTCCGGAACAGGTGATCGGCCTGCATGGAGTGAAAGATGCCCCGCACTATCATCACCTGGGGGACGATCTCCGGCGCCAAATGACGTTTCGTTGATGGCGACTTCCAGGGCTGAAGGTTCATAATCGCTAGGTGTTGGGCTGCTCAAAGAGTTTAAGCCAGCGGTAAACACTGGCTCAGTACCCGATTACAGTTTGCGGAGATCTCATGCTGAAGACTTTTGTATGCAGCCGGTTCACCTCACGAAGCATGCAGCCCTGTCTAGCAGTAGCACTGTCACTAATGGGTACGCTAAGTGCCGGATCGCAACAAGGGCCGATCAATAAAGCACCGGACATTACAAAAACCTCGACGCTTTACGTGGTTCCCTACGCCCACCTCGATACGCAGTGGCGTTGGGAGATGCCCCAAACCATAAGCGAGTACCTGCTGAAGACCATGCGGGTCAATTTCGACTACATCGACAAGTACCCGCACTACGTTTTCAATTGGACCGGCTCGAATCGCTACCGCTTGATGAAGGAGTACTACCCTGACGACTACGCTCGCATGGGCCGGTACATTGCCGCAGGGCGCTGGTTTCCTGCCGGGTCGTCCGTAGAAGAGGGCGATTTGAACCTCCCCAGTGCGGAAGCGCTTATCCGGCAGGTGCTTTATGGGAATACGTTCTTCCGCAACGAGTTCGGTAAGGCAAGCAATGAGTACATGGTTCCGGACTGCTTTGGCTTTCCTGCATCGATTCCCGCAATCCTGCACCATGCTGGCGTGAAGGGCTTCTCTACCCAGAAGCTCGATTCCAACTGGCAACCTGCTCCGAAAGTCGGCGGCCCGGGCTCGCCGGAGCAGACACCCGAGGGCATTCCCTTCAACGTTGGGGTGTGGATTGGTCCGGACGGAAGCAAGGTTGTCGCGGCGCTCAATCCCGGCGTTTACGGCGGCAACGTTTATACCGACATCAGCAAAGAGAAGCAGCCGCCTGTCCCACTCGTCATTTCCCCGGAAGAAATGGCGGGCCTTACCCAGCAACAGAAGGCAATCCTGGAGCGCTTTCGCAATCGCGGGGGCGGTGAACAGGACTGGGTTAAACGTATTGACCTTGATGGTAAAGTGACCGGCGTCTTTGCCGACTACCATTACGTAGGTACGGGCGACATCGGCGGCGCAACGCAGGAATCCACTGTTAAAATCCTGGAGGCCATCGCGACGAAAAGTGAGACGGTGCTGCCCTCTCCGCCACGCCCTAACTTCCTGAAGCCGTCTGCCCCGACAGGTGCGCCCGTGCGCGTGGGTGAAGGTCCCGTTCACGTCATCGAGACCGAGGCCGACCAGATGTTTAACGACATCAAGCCTGCGGACACGGACAGGATGCCCACCTACAAGGGTGACCTTGAACTGATCAACCACTCTGCCGGATCTCTCACCTCGCAGGCCTTTCACAAGCGCGCCGTCATAAAGAACGAAGTCCTGGCCGAGGCTGCCGAGGAAGCCTCCGTCGCCGCGGCCCTGATGGGCGGCCGGGCTTATCCGCAGCAGCGCCTGAACGACGCGTGGGTGTTGGCGCTCGGTGGCCACTTCCACGATACGGCTGCCGGGACCGCCACGCCACGAGCTTATGAGTTTGCCTGGAATGATGACACCATTGTTTCCAACCAGTTCGCGGGCATCCTCACCAGCGCGACTGAAGCTGTCGCCAGTGCCATGAACACTGAAGGCAGTGGGACTCCGCTGGTCGTCTTCAACAGCCTGAACATAGACCGCGAGGACCTCGTTGAGGCTAATGTGCCCTTCAGCGGCCCCGCCCCGAAGGCTGTTATGGTTCAGGGGTCAGACGGGCAACAACTGCCCGCCCAGATGACAGACGGCAAGGTGCTCTTCGCGGCAAAGGTGCCTGCCGTCGGCTTTGCGACCTACAGCGTCGTTCCGTCTCCGGCGGCGAAAGCCGGCACGACGACTCTGAAGGTGACGGAGAACTCGCTCGAAAACGCGCGCTACCGCGTCCAGGTAGACGCCGGCGGCGATGTTTCGAGCGTCTTCGACAAGAACTTGAATAAAGAGCTGCTCGCCTCGCCGATCCGTCTGGAGCTCTCGAACGACAACCCGAAGCAGTGGCCAGCCTGGAACATGGATTTTGATCAGGAGCAGGCTGCGCCCGTGGCTTATGTCGCTGGACCGGCAAAGATCCGCATCAAGGAAAGTGGCCCGGTACGTGTCTCACTCGAGATCTCACGCGAGGCGATGGGATCGAAATTCCTGCAGACAGTCAGCCTTTCCGCAGGCTCGGCGGGCGATCGCGTCGAATTTGCAAACGCTATTGACTGGCGTTCGAAGTCGGTGAACCTGAAGGCCGCCTTTCCACTAACTGCTTCCAATCCCAACGCTACATACAATGAAGAGGTAGGCACGATCGAGCGGCCCAACGCCTTCGACCGGCAGTTCGAAACCTTCTCTCATCGCTGGATCGACCTTACCGACAGGAGCGGCAGCTTCGGCGCAACAGTCCTGACGGAGGCCAAAAACGGTTCTGACAAGCCGAACGACAACACGATCCGGCTTACACTGCTGCGCACGCCCGGCCTGCAGCCCCAGGCCAACGGACGTCCGGCCGGCTACTCCGACCAGGCTAACCAGGATTGGGGTCACCATGAGTTTTCCTTTGGCATCGCCGGCCACACGGGTGGCTGGCGCGAATCGCAGACTGACTGGCAAGGTTACCGCCTAAATAATCCCCTGCGTGCCTTCTCCACTGAGAAGCACCCGGGTACACTCGGCAAAAGCTTCTCACTGGTGCGCGTCAGCAATCCCCGCGTGCGCATTCTTGGGCTGAAGAAGGCAGAGGGCAGCGACGAAACGGTAATCCGCATGGTTGAGCTGGACGGCAAGTCAGCACCGGAAGTTCGTGTGCAGTTTCCGGTTGCAGTTACCGCCGCGCGAGAGATCAATGGCCAGGAGCAGCCCGTCAGCAACGCTCAGATCTCAGATGGCGCTCTTGTCACGTCCTTCACCGGATACCAGCCAAAGACATTTGCACTGAAACTGGGGATCTCCGGTGGCACGGTACAGCCTGTCCGCTCGCAAAGTGTAGCGCTGCCATACGATCTGGCTGCGGCCAGCAATGATGACACCAAGACTGCCGGGGGCGGCATGAACGGCAAGGGTGACACTTACCCGGCGGAGATGTTGCCTTCGCAACTGTCCTTTGATGGCGTCGACTTCAAGCTCCCGCCCGCGACAACTGGCACTCCTAACGCCGTTGTGGCCAAAGGACAAAACATTCTTCTGCCTGGAGGCAAGTTCAACCGTGTGTATGTTCTCGCAGCTTCCTCCTCCGGCGATCAGGTGGCGCAATTTCGCGCAGGCAGCACCGCCCAGGTCGTCAAGGTGCAGGATTGGGGCGGCTTCATAGGCCAGTGGGATACGCGGCTCTGGAAGACCGGTGACACACGCAACTGGGCCAGCTCCGCGCACCACCAGGAATGGCCGGGCGACATGAAGGCGCGTGAAGCCTCTCCGCACTCTCCTAGCTACCCGGATGACTACACCGGTTTACGCGAGGGCTTCATCAAGCCCGCACAGCTCGCCTGGTATGCCTCACACCATCACACGGCAGACGGCCTGAACGCGCCTTACCAGTATGCCTACATTTTTGCTTATGCGATGGACCTGCCCGCAAATGCAAAGACCTTGACCTTGCCGAATAACGATAAGATTCGAGTCTTCGCCATTTCCGTAGCCAACGAGAATCCAACTGCCACGCCCGTGCAACCACTCTACGACATGCTGCGGCACACCGGGCAGCCTGACAGCATCGAGCCGCCCCGGTGAGCGTGTGCGGTATCACCAATCCGCTGCGTTTACGTGTTACTTTTGGCGGAGTTGAGAGAACCCCACACCGGAGCCGCGTGAGGGCATAACAGCCCATCCAAAATGTGCGAAAACTGTTTGGCCCTATAGCAACATGACGGAGAGGCCTAATTGCCTACGCGTGAACGGCCAGCTACTTCGCAGAGTCGCGCATCGGTCTTTGTCTCAGGGCCAGATTGTGCTTCCATCGAAAGTCTGGATTGAGGAGACCGGGCGGACTCCTCGTAAAGCATTGCACACGAATATCTCCTCAGCATGTGCCAAGTCAGATAGGTGTAATAGTCCTTCTTTAGCTAGGAGACTGTTAATCAACTGCTTTCGTTTTACTCCGGGGAGGACGCCGCACTCAAGGCTTGGTGTGATCCAGGTTTTATCCCTTCGGACGAAGAGGTTACTGATGGCTCCCTCAGCCAGGTGCTCATGTTCGTTAAGAAACAGAACTTCATCGAAATGGTTATGCCGAGCTTCTATCAAGGCGCGATCATAGGTATCTCGGTTCGTTGTTTTATGACGCAAGAACAAATCAGTCGAGCTTGAGCGTTCGTTCGCCAGAATTAGTCGGCCATGCCACTTAGTGCGCTCTAACAAAGTTGTCGTGATTGTCCACTGCCCTTGCTCATCGAGTTCCAGTCGAAGTCGGCTTTCTATTCCTTCACAGCGTGCTGCCGCTGACTCTAGCTCGGTCAGCAACTTGGCATCGTCGTATTGAATACCGAAGTACCTTGCTGATTTTGAGAGCCTCTCTAAATGCAGCGTTAGCAGTGGAATGCCCTCCATGCATCGCATGGTTTCGATCAGCGAGAATGGCGGTCTTCTTTTGGTCAGAAAGGCTGCCTTCAGGTTGCATTCTGCAAATTCTTCCGGCGAATTTGAATCAGCGACGATCCCGCCACCGACACCCATCGTTACTTGATTCCCTCGTAGCTTCAAGGTGCGGATGGCGACGTTGAAGCACGATTCTCCCTCCGGTGCAAAATATCCGATGGCACCGGTGTACACACCGCGTGGCCGCTGTTCCAATTCCTGAATGATTTCCATGGCTCTCCGCTTCGGCGCTCCCGTGATGGAGCCAGACGGAAACATGGTTGCAAAGACCTGCGACGGAGAGACATCTTCACGAATGATTCCCGAACACGTGGAGGTCATTTGCAGGAGCATCTTGTAGCGTTCCACGTGGAACAGTTTGTCTACCGCCACCGATCCGTATTTGCAAATGTGGCCCAAATCGTTGCGGAGCAGATCGACGATCATTACATGCTCGCTACGATTTTTTTCGTCGTTTCTTAGGCGGAACTCCGCATTGTCATCCTCCTCAAGATTCCGGCCGCGCGGCCACGTTCCTTTCATAGGGCGGACCTGGATGAGACCTGACGATGTGCGGAAGAATAGTTCTGGAGAAAACGAAAGCACCGGGCCAGCGGGATCGTTTACGAACGCAGCAAATGAGACAGGCTGCTGCCTCAGCAGCGTTTCATAGATAGCCAGCGGATCGGCTTCCGTATGAGCGTTTACCTCATCCGTAAAGTTGACCTGATAGGTATCGCCCGCTTCCAAATATTGATGGATCCTACAAATGGCGGCGTTGTAACTCTCCTGGGTTATGGTCAGTCCGTCCGTGGTAACGACCGCTTGATCAAGCTCTATGGAACCTCGACCTTCGCCCGCTGGCAGGTCGCCTTTTATGCTGCCCTGGCAGTGATTGAATTCAATCGGAGCACGGAATACACCAAGGCGCGCCATTGGCTCTTTCGAAGATCTAGGAACCGGTGCCTTTGGCGGCAGCCCCACGAGGTGTTCGCCACACTCGTAGCTGAAGAAGCCTGCTACGAATAGGCCCTTATTCAGGAGTCGGTCAATGTCCGCAAGGAGCTTTTCCAGGTCAGGTCCGTCCCATGCAAGCAGTTCTTCAAGAGGCTTAACGAAGAGAAAGCTCTTATCCCCAGGTCCGTCCTGTGCCGCCGTCTCTAACAATATCGAACGAGCATTTTGAGCGGCAAGGGCGCGGAACTCTCTTGGAAGAGCGTGCCATGTTGCCGTGTCCTCTGCTCTTACTGATCCACTACTGCTTCGCACTCGGGCCCCTACCCTTAATGCCGCAAGACTTCGGTTTCGCAATAGCAGCTCCCATGTACAAGACCTTCCAGCATAATGACAGTGGTCGTTGGCCTTTGTAGAACCACCGACCATAGACTGGTCGCAGGGCAATAGGAGACAGGGCTCTTCTATGTGGAGCATGTGGAACAGGACCAACCATCAAGCAGTATTTGGATACGCAACCAGCGCCCAATTCGCAGTGCCCAGTAAATCCGGGTGCTGCAATCACTTCTATTCTGCTTTGCAAATAAGTGAAGGCTACGCGGTATAAGTTCGACCCAGTCCTATCGCTGCCAGCCGTTTTCGATAGGTAATGGAGCTGCGATCTGCCGCGAAATGTGCTTCTTCCTGCAGGTCTAATGGAAGGTCCTCCGGGAACTGCCGCTCTACAATCTCCTTGTCTTCTGAGAAGACCTGGTAGTTAAAGTCGAGGGTGTGTTCGACAGGCGAGCCTTTGTCGAAATTCCGGCAGATTGGAACGAAGAGACGCGTCTTGCGCGCGGATACAGGCGACGCTGCATTGAGAATGTGCAGCTGGCCTCCTTCAGGAAAGGTCACCGTAAGTTTTGCGGTGAATGGCAGGAAAGTCTCGAAGCGTCTGTGCCACTGAAAATCGGGCGGGTTCAGGTGCTTGAATCCATGCGCGTAGTTGCTGACCGTGCTGATGTAGTCCGCTACAAATCCAGATTCCGTCATCGTTACCTTGTAGTCAGGTACAACCGGATTGTCCGGTTCGCCGAAGCTTTCCTTGTGAACGAAAGCAAAGTGGCTGACATCCAGAAAGCCCTCCATCTGGCGACCGGCGGCGGCGTTAATGTCTACGCTGTCGAGACGGACCTGCAGGTACTCCCGCGAGTCCCACTCGTCCATGACGGGCAAGGCCTTGAAACCGTCATCCACAAGGCGAACCCACACCAAGCCGTATGCTTCTTGCGCCTGATACATATCGAGCCGTAGCCGAGGTGAGATCGCTCCCCCAGGATGCGCGGGAATGCAGGTACAGCGGCCTTCGCGATCGTAACGCAGACCGTGGTACTTGCAGACGATCTCGTCGCCTTCTACGTGGCCTAGACTCAGTGGAACGCCGCGGTGATAACAAATGTCACGGGCGGCCGATACGGAGCCGTCGGAGAGACGATAGACTACAACACGCTCGTCAAGCAGGCGTGCGGCGAAAGGCTTGTTTGTTACCTCGTGTGAGTGTGCGACCGGGTACCAGAAGGGGGCGAGCGCTCGCCAATCGGCTTCGGCAAAAGTGCACTCGCGCGGCAGCACGACTTTACGTGAAAAACCGGAGACCAGAAGTTCTGAGGCAGGGACGAAGGATTCGAAGGTCGCCATGAACCATTATGGGCGGAGGCGTACCTCCGAATCAATCGTGAAGAGATTACACGGCCTTCTAAACCGCAAGGCAGCCAAGTTCAAGCAGTAATGCAGACCCGTAGAACGAGGGCCATCGTCGAAACGTGACCGAGATAAAGACTGTACTTATGCGATACCTAATCCACCAGTCACACCATAGATTTCGCCGGTGATGTAGCTCCCTTCCTGCGAGGCCAGCAGGACGTAAACAGCGGCAAGTTCCACTGGCTGGCCGGGCCGTTTATAGGGGGTTTCGTCACCGAGCTTTTTGAGCTTCTCCTTTGTACCGTCAGCTTCCTGGAGGGGTGTCCAAATGGGACCTGGGGCTACGCCGTTAATACGGACACCGTGTTCTTCCATCAAGGGCTTGCTCAGACCCTTGGTGAAGTTAGCGATAGCGGCCTTGGTCATGGCGTAATCGAAGATGGATGGTGTTGGATCGTAGCCTTGCACGCTGGTGGTGTTGATGATGGAACTGCCAGGCTTCAGGTGCGGAAGGGCTGCCTTCGTGATCCAGAAGAGCGAGTAGACATTTGTTTTCATCAGCATGTCGAAGCGCTCGGTAGAAGTCTGAAGGAGGCCTTCGGTCTTGCCCATCCTGCTGGCATTGTTGACCAGAATGTCAAGTGCACCAAGCTGCTCGACTGCATCATGTACCAGACGTTGGCA
Organism: uncultured Terriglobus sp.; assembly: GCA_964243585.1. Classification (GTDB taxonomy): domain Bacteria; phylum Acidobacteriota; class Terriglobia; order Terriglobales; family Acidobacteriaceae; genus Terriglobus. The sequence continues at coordinate 29,743 of CAXTFT010000001.1, read as the reverse complement.
GAAGCCTTCATGAGAGATGTCGCCAGGCAGGAGTACGGCTTTACGGCCAGCTTCACGGATGTACTTGGCGACTTGTTCGGCATCTTCCTGTTCGTCCGGCAGATAGTTGATGGCGATATCGGCACCTTCGCGCGCGAACGCGATAGCGGCCGCACGGCCAATGCCGGAATCCGCACCGGTCAGCAGCGCTTTTCGTCCCGCAAGGCGGCCCGAGCCTCTGTAGGAAAGTTCCCCGCAATCAGGCTTCTCGCTCATTTTGGTCTGGGTACCGGGTGCGGACTGGGTTTCAACACTGGAAGGCGGACCGGGATACTGCGAACGAGGGTCCTGCGGGGTAAAGAGATCGGTAGGCATGTTGCTCCTTGTAGTTAAAATCAAAACCTTTGTGGTTGTAAGTTGATAGTGCCGAGCTAGTCCGCGTCTCCCGCTTCAGCGTGGCAGGCTCAATGACATAGCGAAACGCACGTCGCCTTTCTGCTCCCTTGTAAGCGTCGTCATACTTATGATGTCTGGCAGTTGGATGTCGTGCAAAATGCCGTGAGCGCGCAGAAGTTCAGCAGCTACTGTGGTCCGCGATGCTGCCGATCAACGAGCCCGCAGCGCCATTTTGGCGCTGCCGCAACTTCAAGCAGCCTTTACCGCGAAGCCGCTCCAAAGCGGAAGGGCGGCGGCTCCACCATGACAATGTCCGGGATTGTATTCGCAGACATCGCCGGGATGTCCTCGAGAGGCAGGCCGGCCAGTTGATCCAGCACTGAGACCATGGCATCAAAGGACTCGGAGTCCAGTCGGTGCGGGACATCCAGCGCAAGCTGTTGCTGGATCTCCGCAGGGGTGAGGTCCTGCCGGTATGGCCGGCTTTCCATAAGAGCGCTGAAGGCGTCAGCCACGGTCAGGATGCGCGACTCGATCGAGAGTTGCTCGTCAGCCAAGTGGAAAGGATAACCGCTGCCGTCAAGCTTCTCGTGATGCTGCCCGGCCAGGGATGCGATCTCACGGAAAGCGCGAACGCGGGAGAGGATTGCCTGGCTGAGAACCGGGTGACGGTGAATTGCCGTCCACTCCTCGCCGATGAGCGGCCCCGGCTTATCAAGGATCGTATTGGGGACGCCCAGCATCCCGATGTCGTGCAGCAGAGCGGCACGGCGGACGATATCGACGCGATCCGGCGCGAGTCCCATGGCGTTACCAATAAGTACTGCCGCTTCTGTCGTGGCTACCGAGTGGCGGTACATGAACGGGCTCTTGGCATCGACAACATCGGCAAAGCCGCTGCAGATCAGGTCAATGTCGCGGGCAGCAAGTGCAGTCGAACTACCGGGGTCGAGTGCGATCACGGCAGGCTGCAGGGTTTCGGGGTCGCTGTCGGGCAGGCACTGAGCCCAAAGGACTCCCTGCTGATGCAGGCTCTCCGCCGCGCGGACCAGATCCGGGTCATACCAGGTGCCGGAGCGTTCAATGAGACTGTCGATCGCTCTGGCTGGACCAAATTCAGAGCAAAACAGATCAAGGTGCTGTGCAACCGCGCAGATACGACCGAGCAGGGGAATATCCCGGGCAACTAGATGATCGGGCAGGCCGTGGCCGTTCCACTGCTCGTCCAGTGAGTAGACCGCAGCGCAGGTCTCGATCCCCATTCCCAGCTTGTGCAGAATTACGGCACCACGTTCGCACCGCGCTCCAATCATCTCGGCGGTCAAGTCACCGGGGCTGCGGACCATTCGATAAATCTGGCGGATTCGGTCCCATGCGCTCGCCGTGGGTGCCACGTTTTCCCAGACAAAGCTGAGCGCCTCGCGGTTGGGTTTGCCGAGCTTTTCCCGGTCAATGAACTTGAAATGCTGCTTGACGACCTGATCGTCCGCTATGAATGCGTTGGCCATGCGCGCGGAGTTGCTGCTGCAACCGATATCTTTCAGCAGAAGTGCATAGTACAGATCGGCGAGCGCCTGATCGGGTAAACCAATCTCCTTGCCAAGACGCATTCCCAGAAGGCAGGTACGGACCGAGTGACCGGGACGGGCGCCCTCTGTGACATCCAGGGCGAACGATAGTGCAGCCAGTATCTCTCCCAGCATCACGGGCTGGCCAGCGGAAGAATAGGGCGCAGCGTTGGGAAAGGGCTTGGACATAATACGACAGCATCCCTGCTCAATACGACGGAGCGATTTGGCCTCTACGGTACTTGTGTCCGGGTGGCCATTTCACTATCTCTCTTTTGGGAGCGGAGTGCAACCAACTCGCCGGTGCAGCGAACAGACAGGTGCTCGCGATGGCATGATTCTCTGGGTGATCTGACAAGCCGCCTGCCATTGCGGCGGATATGCCGCGGGTTGCTACACCGGGATTAGGGCATATTGGCAACTGGCTCCAGAGGAATCACAGGAGTTTTGCCCGAAGCGTTCTTTCGTGCGTCGCTGCCTTTCGTGCGCCGCTGCCTTCCGTGCGCCGCTACGATGGAAAATGCTGTACACAATGACGAACCAGGTGCGCGCACGGCCGAACTAGGAGTTCGGCCGTGTCGCTTTGCCCATTTAGTGTTTAAAATCTTACTGACGCTTATTGGCTTGCCTTCGCCAACGCCGCCGCTCTACCTGCTGCCGCGTAGAGATTCAGTCGGGAGTAAATGCCAAAGGGCGATCCGTTATCCAGGAATCCACCGCCCGGGCCTTCGGTCTCAGTAAGGATTTGGTCCGCCTGTTCCAGGGTTAGGGTTGGAAAAGCAGTAGTCAGCAAATATCCGGCTTCGGGAGCAAGCTTCCCGACATCTTCAAGAATGCCCGCATAGTTCGGGTAAACCACCGGCAGGCTGTACGTTTGAGTCCCAGCATAGAACGCTTCGTTCTCGGCCGCATCGCTCAGTCGCCCAATGTCCTCACGAGAACACTCTTCAATCGACTTACCACATGAGATCTGTAAGGCTGACCTAACTTCAGCACGCGCTGCTTTGATAGCGAGTTGAAAGTCTTTGACGGCCGGAGCTCCACCTGAAGTGTGTCCGACGTAAGCTGGGTCGTTCGCAAGAAGATGCGCCATGTCGTACATCGCCAGTGTTCGCCCGCCTAGCACGTCCATTGCATAATGTGCGCCAACAATGATTCGATTGTTGCCGTAGTCGGCTCCACGCGCCACCATCTGCTGATAGCGCTCTGGCACCAAAATAGCCAACAAAAGTGCGCCTGTGTAGCCGTAGGTTGTGTGGCCGCTTGGGTATGACGGGCTGTTTGTCAAGTCCATCATCGGACCGTGATTGTAGACCCCATTGTCTGAGGGCACGTGGAAATAATCTGGTCCTACGATTAGCGTTATGCTCGGCTCAGTTTGGAATGGTCGAGAATCACCGTAAGCGCCCGCTCCGGGTGTTCCGCTTTGCCGACCGTAGTTTTGCCCGAACATGTCGGTGTGACCGTGGTTCCTTGTGAGAATATCTATCGCGTCAGCTGAGACGGGTTGCTTGCCGTCGATCGTACTATTCGCAAAAAAGTACTTGCCCGAGTTAGAGTTCCGACCGGAGATAGCCAACGCATAGGAGATTACGTCTGCAATTCCTTGTGACACATTCGTAAAACGGGTTCGATCCATGTAATGTGCCCGCGCTACGTAAGCAGATCCAAGCGTGCTTCCAAGACCGTCTGCAAGTTGCGCTAAATTGCCCACAGTGCTGAACACGTCTTGAAGCGCCTGCTGCTGTTGCTCGGCAAATGGAAGAAGCGTTGCCTGCCTGAGTACTCCCGTCTGAATACTCCCGGTGACGGTGTAGTTCGCCGCAAGCGCCGCTCTGCCTTCCGGAGTGTTCGACAGTACCGTCACCGGCGCAAGGCCCTTAAGCGCAGCTAGATCTGTAACCGTTTGCGCGTTGCCTTGGCACGGGAATAGGGTGAGAACGATTGCAATCGTTGAGAGCGTTGTGCGAAACATCTGTCTTCCTCCGTACGAGCGCCTATGCCACTTAGGGCGTGTCTTATACGAGATAAACTGCAGAATCAGTTTCTCAAACGGAAATACCTGTGTCGCAGCGAGAAGCAACACTCACAGGCCCGACGAGTTCCGGATCAATTAAGGCCTGACAACCCATTGAACGTCGTGCCATGAATCAAGCCGAACAATTGCCGCAGCGAAGGCTATGGCCAGCTCGTATCTGTTCGCGAAGGGCCTCGCTTTCAGGAGAAGCTGCCGTCTGTCTTTCGTTTGCGGTAATCGCGTATTTCGCTGATGTACCTTTCTGAGCATTAGAGAGAGGAAGCCGGAAGCAAGGGCAAACGTTGTGACAGAAACCACAGACACCATCTGCCTCATGACACAGTCAGGCACCATCAGGATTCTTCGCCATAGATTGCCTGTGGTGAGCGAAAAGGATCCTTCTCATCCAAGCCCTTGAAACCATCGCGGTGACTTCCCGCCGCATCGTCTCCAATGTCGCTCCCATGAAGGTCGATCGACTGCGTATAGCAGCATGGAGCAAAAAGCATGCGCTCCACTCTGCAAATCAAGCTGTCTGCGTGCGGCTTGCCGGGCAAGCATTAACGAAGCATTTCGGTATACATTCCGGAGAGATTAGCACGAACGATCATATGCGGCTGTCCTGACACAATCACGTCAAGAACCTTCAAACATTCAGAAAGAAGGAACACAGAACATGCCATCCACGAGAATCATCCTCATCAGCACGGCCCCTCTGCGGTCACACTCAATGTCTGCAACACAATACTTTGTATGAAGCGTAAAGAAGTGAAGTCAACAATTGCTCTCACATGCACCTTGTGCGCCGACAGATCAAGCAGATTAAATCAGATGAGGACGGGTTCTCCCGCTGTCTCGGTAAGAATCACAAGCATTGTCCAATTTTGCATAGAGCGAGTCAGAGTTCACCCCTCTTCATCAGGTTCACAGCGTGGTCGCAAGCTCTAGCTGTCATCGCCATGTATGTAAGGGAAGGGTTTTGACAGGCTGAGGACGCCATAAAGGATCCGTCAGTCACAAAGAGATTAGGAATGTCGTGTGCCTGATTGTGCGCGTTCAGCACAGAAGTTTTCGGATCGCGTCCCATGCGTGCACTACCCATTTCGTGGATGCACTCCCCCGGTGTCGATGGCACGGTACTCAGCTCGATATCCTTTACCCCTGTCGCTTCGAGCATCTCGGCCGCTGTAACCTGTGCATCTTTGAAGATTGCCAGTTCATTGGGGCCCCACTTATGGTTGATTCTGATCGTGGGAACGCCCCATGCATCCACCTTGTCATGGTTCAGTTCCATGTAGTTGTTATGGTTGGGCAGGCACTCTCCCCATGCACCGATGGTGACGTGCCATGGTCCCGGGTCGCGCAGCTTGTTCTTAAAGTCGACGCCGAAGCCAGGTGTGTCTGTGCCGCGTGACCAGCTTTCGCGGGCGGCGCGGCCCTGAAAACCATAGCCGCGTACAAAATCAGGAGACCTGTCATGCACGTTGCGAAAGCGGGGAATATAGATGCCGTTTGGCCGGTTCCCCAGCTGCACGTGATCCTCGAACCCGGGCATCCTGCCAGTCGCGCCACTGTGAAAGATATGATCCATCAGGTTGTGGCCCAACTCGCCGCTGGAGTTCGCAAGTCCGTTCGGAAATTCATTGGTTGCAGAGTTTAGCAGGATGCGCGCTGATTCCAATGTCGAAGCGCATAGGAAGATCAGCTTTGAATGGAACTCCGTGGTCCGTCGCGTGTCAGCATCGATAAGGCGTACACCGGTGACGCGGCGCGTAGCCGGATCAAAGATCAAGCTATGCACTACGCTCATCGGGCGCAGCGTCAGCTTGCCGGTAGCTTGCGCCGCAGGCAACGTGGAATTAATGCTGCTGAAGTAAGACCGTGTAATACAGCCGTGATCGCACGGGCCGCAGTAGTGGCATGCGGAGCGGCCTCGATGGTCCACGGTAAGGATGGCAGTCCGGCCGATAGTGACTTTGCGCTGCGGAAATTTTGCCTCGACCGCTTGCTTCATGGCGATCTCCGCGCAATTCATTTCAAAAGGCGGCAGAAACTTACCATCGGGTAACTGCGACAATCCTTCAGCCTGCCCGCTAACACCGATGAAGTCTTCGACGTAATCGTACCAGGGCTCGATGTCCTTGTAGCGGATCGGCCAATCCACACCATGACCGTCTTTGTGGTTCGCCTCAAAATCCATCTCGCTGAATCGATAGGACTGGCGGCCCCACATCACGGAGCGGCCTCCCACATGACGTCCACGCAGAAACAGGTAGGGTGCATCGGGTGGAGTAGTGTATGGGTTCTCCACGTCGTTGACGAAGAACTTTGAATTCCACTCATCACCAATGTTGCGCTGCTTCGGCTGGTAGACCTCTTCATATTTCCGATCGCGCAACCCGCGAAATTTGACTTCCCAAACTGGCAGATGGTCGACGTAATCGCGCTCGGGAATGATGCTTTGACCAGCCTCGAGCACGAGAGTCTGCATGCCTTTCTCGGTCAGTTCCTTGGCGGCCCATCCACCGCTCATGCCGGATCCTATGACGATTGCGTCAAAGGTATTTGTTTTCAAGGTGACAAAATTCACGAGCGGGCCTCCGCCAGCGGAGCGCAGCCCGCATGTTTCATGGGAATGATGGTAGCTCCGAGTTCTTTCGAGAAGCCGATCTCGGAGGTGTAGTAACCCACAAGCGTCAGGCGCTTCACGGTGTAGAAGAAGTTCATCGCGGGCGGCGTCGCCTTCGCCTTCTGCGCGGCCTTGACGGCCTGGCTATACTTCATTGCTTCGTCATCCCAGCCCTTCATCAACCGGGTTTGTTGCGCGGCGGAACATTGCACAAATGTCTTGCTGAACTGCTGTTGGCTGGCGGCGTCGGTGTCGGCGATGCCCTGCAGAAATCGGTCGCTGTCCGGCTTGTCATACCACTCGGCGAGCATTAAATCGATGAAAGCGGTGACCTTTGTTCCTTTCGCCCCGGGTGTAGAGGTTTCGGGAATGATCAGGTCGCTGATGGTTTCGACCGTGGCATACTGATGCGCGTTCAGCGTCCGAAGACCAATCACGGGATCAGCGTCAGCTCGAGCCCGCTGAAGGGCCTGCAGCAATTCGATGGGCATAGCAGAGATGACTGCGGTGGAAGTCAATAGCCGCAGCACGTCACGTCGTTGCATGTTCGTTCCTCATCCTTCAGGTCTTATTTGTTTTCAGGGAACTTACACATCGCAGCGATCAACCGCTTGGAGCAGGGCGGCATACGGATCCGCGAGTGGTTTAAATTCATGCGCAACGAATCCATTGAATCCTGTGGCAGCAATGCCGCGCATCACGCCATCCCATTGCACTTCCTGCATATCGTTGAGATCGTTGCGTCCAGGCACGCCGCCCGTGTGAAAGTGACCAATCCATTGAATGTTCTTTTTAATCGTGGCGATCAGATCGCCTTCCATAATTTGCATGTGGTAGATGTCGTACAGCAATTTGACATGCGTGGAATTAACCTCCTGCATAACCTGAGCGCCCCATTCCGTGTGGTCCGCCATGTAGTCCTTGTGGTTGACTTTGCTGTTCAGAAGTTCCAGGCAGAGGGTGATGTTTGCATCCTCAAGCATCCGCTTGACCCGGTTCAGCCCAGCGATCGTGTTCTTTGCACCTTCTTCATCGGACATGCCGTTCCTGTTGCCGGAGAACGTGATGAGGTTTGGCACGCTGGCTTTTACCGCAAGCGGGATTGCCTGCCGCAGTGCCGCCTCGATCTGTGCGTGGTTCGCGATCGAGTTCAGGCCGTCCTTGATCGTACCCGCGCCGGCGTATCCCATCGCGCAGGTAAGTCCATATTTCTTTGGAATCTCAAAGTCCTGCGGCTGCAGCAGATCGATTCCTTTCAGGCCGATGTGAGCTCCATAGCGGCAGAGTTCATCCACGCTGAGCCCTGGATACGGCCCTTTGCAAACGGACTGCCTGATCCTTCCTTTTCGAGGAATGGGAGCTGCATTGCTGTCGACCTTCTGACCGGACGAAAGAGATGGGCCGGTGACAAACGCTGCGGCCGCCAAACTCCGCTGCAGCATTGCCCGACGAGATACCGGTGCCATAAAGTATTCCTTTCGTTTGTATAGAAGATGGTGGGCTGCTGACTTGCAGAGCCCTTCAGATCTCCACATGGTGAACTGAACGGGGATCAGTGACGTGGCGAGTATCTTATCTGCCGTTCAACAAAACAAACAAGGGAAATCGGCTGGAATACACAGCACCTGCAGCAAAGTCTCATCATCGCAACAAAGATATGTATATGTCAGACTTACCGGCAGCAGCAGTCAAGAAGTAAGGACTCCTAGATCTACTTGGACTCTGGCTGGCGGTACTGACACTGTCTCTCCAGCCGCGAACGCTCTCATTCTTGCTTTCCCCGTGCGTATACTTGGCCTGCAGCGATAAAGCTTTGCTCTTGCGATGGACGCGAGGGAGTTCGACTCGATTTGCCGCACGCTGGCAAACGTGGGTTCGATGGAGCGTCACACAATGGCTGTACACCTGATTAATCCCAGCGACAATTCCTTCGGCACGGCGGTCATTACACCGCGGTGGCTTTTCGTCCTTGCTGCAGCCACGCCTGCCATCTTTGGCGATCCAATTCTTGTCGACGAGTCCATTGAACCTCTCGATTCTTTGACGATCACCGCAGGCGATATTGTCGGCATTAGCGTACATACAGGCAACGCGCTGCGAGGTTATGAGGTGGGCCGCATTGCTCATGAGCGTGGTGCGACGGTTGTTTATGGCGGCATTCATGCCACGCTGTTCCCGGAGGAACCCTTCGAGCGTGGGTTTGCTAACCATGTGGTGAAGGGCGATGGTGACATTGCCTGGGGCAAAGTTCTCATGGACATCCAGAGGGGTATGGCGGGACGTATCTACGACGGCGGCAAGATCGAAGGCGACGAGTTCCTGGCGGCGCGTTGGGATCTCATGCGGGCTGACAAGTACATGTGGGCGTCGGTTCAAACGATCCGCGGCTGCCCCAAGCATTGCTCCTTCTGCTCCGTCTGGCGTACCGATGGCCAAAAACCAAGGCAGCGCTCCTTTGAGAAGGTCATCGATGAGATTATCGACCTGCGACGCAAGGGATTCCGTTTCATTGCCCTCGCTGACGACAACTTCTACCCGGTTACACTCACCGATCTCAGACTCGCCCGTGAACAAGGCAATGCCGAAAAGGTTGCAGCCCTGATGGCGATACGAAACGAGCGTTTCCTGCTGATGGAAGAGCTAGCCAAGCTGCCCAAAGACATGGTCTTTTTTACGCAGATCACCATGGAATCCGCTGAAGATGGCGAGTACCTCGACGCCATGCGAAGAGCCAATATCAAAGGTGCCCTGGTGGGGATCGAGGCTGTTACGCCGGAAGGCCTGAAAGCCGTTTACAAAGATTTCAACTACTCCGGTGACCGTCTGATCGAGCAATTACAGATGTTCCGCAAGCATGGTCTACACGTGCTCGGCTCTTTTATCTTCGGCCTTCCAACAGACAAGCCGGGAACCTTCGACGCAACAGTAGAGTTAGCGATGAAGGCTGATGTGACCTTTGCGCAGTTCGTCATGATGACACCTTTTCCCGGCACTGTTGACTTTGGCCGGTGGGAAAAGGAACAGAGCGCCAAGCCCGAGATCGAGAACGTCGACGGTACACCTCTCACACGGTATTGGCTGATCCCGACAGCGGTACGACCGAAGATGTTCACTCCGCATCCTTCCATGGCCTCAGGTGAGATCAGTGAGCGCACGCAAAGGGTCTGGGACCGCTTTTACGAGTTCAAGGCAATCTGGAAACGTTCCGCTTGCACGCCGACTCTGCGCGCGCGGATAGCGTTTGTCTTGCTTTCGAAACTTTACCGCCAAATGTATGCAGGAACAGGCATCTCGACCGACAGCGCACGTCGCAAAAAGGCGAAGACGTCTGCCCGATGGATTGCAAAGCAAACCCGTAAGATCTTCCAGGCAAAGCCAATGCCGGAGTTGATGTATCCCACCTGGGCACCGCGTCCCAAGCGCAACCTCCAACTCACTCAGCTGACGGTAGGAGAGTCGGGCAATCCTAACGCCTAACTGGTGACCAACACTACATCTGTATCGTCTTCAAGCGCCAAGGTCTCGGGTTCAAAGATGTCCTTCGTAGTCACAACGACCTGAAGCGGGCAAGAGCCTGTGGGCGACGACACAGTTTGCGCGCCTTCTTGGTTCGTAAAAATCCAGGAGTGATCACATGATCCGGTATCTTAAACGCGCCGTTTACCTTCCGCTTCTGTTTTCGATCTGCGCGTTCGCAAGCGGTAAGAATTACAAGAACTTCGACGTGGCTGTCTACGCCACCGTGCGCGATGTCGTGCACATGAACGACGCCGGGTACCTGCAGGGCCGATGGGAAGCCCTTGCGAAGTACGTTAGATATGACAAGATCTATCTTGAGACCTCACGGGACCTGATCATCGCCGATCAAGCAAGCCTGGACGCTGCAAAGAAGTTCTTCACAGGCAAGGGCTTGAAGGTCTCCGCCGGGATCACCTGGACGGTGGACGAACATAATGGCGTAACGTTCTGCTACTCCGACCCGGTCCAGCGTGCGAAGGCGAAGGAGATCATCCAGTTCACCGCAAGGAACTTTGACGAGATACTCTTCGACGACTGGGGCTTCACCAATTGCAAGACGGATGCCGCCATCGCCGACAAGGGCAGCCAAAGCTGGAGCCAGTACCGGCTTGCACTCATGGACAAGGTAGGACGAGAACTGGTGGAGGCCGCCAAAGAAGTTAATCCCAAAGTCAAGGTCATCATCAAGTATCCGCAGTGGTATGACCACTTCCAGGAGACCGGCTTCAATCTGGAGACGCAGCCAAAGTACTTCGATGGTATTTACACCGGCACAGAAACCCGCGATCCGGTGAATAACCCGATGAAGATCCAGCAATATCACGGCTATTCCATCTCGCGCTACCTGACCAACCTGAACCATAACAATCGTGGTGGGTGGGTCGACGCAGGCGGGAGCGACATTCCCAATCGGTACGCCGAGCAGCTCTGGATCACTCTCTTCGCCAAGCTGCCTGAGATTACCCTATGGCCCATCTATACCCAGTATGAGCCTTCCATGCGCGCCGACGGAACCATGGTGCCAGATTCAAGGTTGGGTCGCATCGCCGGTTCGGTCTTCGAAGACGTAGACCAATTCATCGGAAAGCTTGGCAGTCCTGTTGGCCTGAAGACATACAAGCCTTACCACTCCTCGGGGGAGGATTATCTTCCAAGTTACCTGGGCATGATCGGTATCCCCATGGAAATCGTTCCCGAGTTTCCTACCGAGGCACAAACAGTGCTGCTTACTGAACAGGCCGCCTTCGACCCGGCGATTGTTTCCAAGATCAAGAAGCAACTGACGGACGCAAAGACGGTAGTCATCACCTCAGGCTTGCTCAAGGTGCTGCAGGGAAAGGGTATTGAAGACATCTCGGATTTGGTCTACACCGGTCGCACTGTCTCGACGCACGAGTTCATGGCGGCGAAGAAGTTCGATGGTGTTAAATCTGAATCTGAAATACTTCTTCCGCAAATCACTTACTTCACCAATGATGCCGGTTCCGTTCTTGACGCTTATACGTCCGGGTCGAGAACGTCAGGAAATCCCGTTCTTCTCAAAGCGAAATACTCGAAAGGACTGCTTTATGTTCTTACAATCCCAAATGCAGTGGGCGATCTTTACAGTTATCCGCAACCCGTTCTGAGCGGGATCCGTGAAGTCCTCGCGAGGGACATGTTCGTGCGGCTCGACACTGTCAGCCAGGTCAGCCTGTATGTCTACGACAACGATAAGTTCATCGTCGAATCGTTCCGGCCAGACCCCATAAAGGCGGTCGTCCTCACGGACAAGCGCATTACGAAGCTGCGCGATCTGCGGTCTGGGGTATTGTTGACGGGGAGCGAACGTAATGGGCAGATCGCTTTTGAGATGCCGTTGAATCCAGGCTCGTACCATGTGTTTTCCGCCGAATGAGCAAGCCAAGAAGACCAGGAGCGAATGAGAAGTCATGCTGAAAAATCGATTTCACCTTGCGGCAGTTGGCCTTTCCGTTCTGCTTGGCTGCACCTGCATGGCGCAGGAACAGAGCGGACCGCTGCCTAGAAGCACCCCGGAGGCTGAAGGTGTGCCTTCACAGGCCATCACAGCCTTTGTCGAAGCCGCAGACAAGAACGTCAACACCTTTGATAGCTTCATGATCGTGCGGCATGGCAAGGTGATCGCCGAAGGCTGGTGGAAGCCGAACGCGGCCGACACGCCTCATGTCTTGAACTCGGTGAGCAAGAGCTTTACTTCCACCGCCGTTGGACTCGCGATTCATCAGCACAAGCTGAAGCTTGAAGATCGCGTCTTGAAGTTCTTTCCAGCGGATGCTCCGCCGCAACCGTCTGCCAACCTCCAGGCAATGACAGTGCGTGACCTGCTCACCATGTCTGGGGGCCATGCCGTTGAACCCGGCAGGGAGGGCGGCCCTTCCGTAAAGCAGTTTCTTGCTCAGCCCGTTGTCTACCAGCCGGGTACCCACTTCCTTTACAACACGATGGGCACCTACGTACTGTCCTCGATTATCACTAAGGTGACCGGTCAAACGACGCTTGACTACCTAAAGCCTCGCATCTTTGGGCCGCTTGGCATTGCAAGTGCCCGCTGGGATGCGAGCCCGGAGGGCAACTCCCTTGGCGGCTACGGTCTGTACCTGCGTACGGAGGACATCGCTAAACTTGGCCAGCTCTACTTGCAGAAGGGCAAGTGGAATGGCAAGCAATTGGTGCCGCGCAAGTGGGTTGAGCAGGCCACCTCTAAACAAATTGAGAATGAAAAAGAAAGCCATGCGCAGATTGGCGCCGACTGGAAGGAAGGATATGGCTTCCAGTTCTGGAGATGCCGCCACAACGCTTTTCGTGCGGATGGAGCAGGTGGGCAGTTCATAGTCGTCATGCCCGATCAGGACGTGGTAGTCGCGATCACTGCCGATACCGGCAACATGCAAGGAGAACTGGACGCCATCTGGAACAACCTGCTGCCAGCCCTCCAGCCTAAGGCTCTGCCCGCCGACAACGCCAGCCAGCAAAAGTTACAGGAAGCGGTGGCCAACCTGGTTGCTCATCCGAAGAAGAAGGCCAACTGACGACGTTGAGAGATCGCTCCAGTGAAGCTACAGGGCGTGCGCCTAACTTCTGAGCAAGCAATTTGAGGACTCCAAGAGAAACCAGAAGTTAGTTAGACGCAGTCAGGGTTTGAGGCTAAAGTTATGACTTGTCAGAACCTTCCCTCATGCCGCGTCCTAAGTCAAAGAGCGCTTGTCATCTGGCAGGCTGCGAACACGGTTCCATCAACAGGTGCAACATGCGTTCGCGTCCTCAGAGAGGAGGTTGAGATTGTCAAAGCGTCTTGGCCGTATGTGCGCCTGGATTGGCACGATTTGGCTCAGCTGCACTGTACTTCTCGTTCACGCGCAGACCACCCTGACCATCGCCACTGTCAATAACGGGGACATGATCGTCATGCAGCGCCTTTCCTCGGAATTTGAGCGTCAGCACCCGGACATCAAGCTGGACTGGGTGGTGCTGGAAGAGAATATCCTTCGCCAAAAGACCACGACAGACGCGGCGACACATGGCGGTCAGTACGATGTGGTCACCATAGGCCCGCTGGAAGCGCCCATTTGGGGCAGGCGCGGATGGTTGTTGTCGCTGGAAGGCAGGGTCACAGGGGAGTACGACATCAACGATCTGTTGAAGCCGATCCGCGATGCTGCCTCAGACCGGGGGCACCTGTATGCTCTGCCGTTCTATGCGGAGAGCTCCCTGACGTATTACCGCAAGGACCTGTTCGCAGCAGCAGGGCTGCAGATGCCTGCGCGGCCCACCTATGACGACATCACACGCTTTGCCAAGGCGCTGCACAATCCCTCAAACGGCACATACGGGATCTGCCTGCGAGGAAAGCCCGGCTGGGGCGAGAACATGGGATTCATTGGAACAGTTGCGAACACCTTCGGCGGCCGCTGGTTCGACGAAAACTGGAAGCCGCAACTGGACTCGCCCGAGTGGCACAAGGCCATTGCGGCTTACGTGGACCTCTTGCAGAAGTACGGTCCGCCGGGCAGCAGTTCCAACGGCTTCAACGAGTCGCTGACGCTGTTCGAGAACGGTCGCTGCGGCATGTGGATCGATGCAACAGTCGCGGCTGGAACGCTCTCCAATCCGAAGCAGTCGTTGGTCGCGACCACCGTTGGTTTTGCACCCGCACCTGTCGCGGTCACGCCGCAGGGTTCACAATGGCTCTGGTTCTGGGGACTGGGCGTACCCGCGGCGACGCACCACGCGGAGGCTGCGGCCAAGTTTGTGCAGTGGGCCACGTCCAGGGAATACATCCGCTTGGTGGCACAGAGGTACGGCTGGGCCGCCGTGCCTCCGGGCACGCGCCGATCCACGTACCAGCAGCCAGAGTACCTTGCCAGCGCGCCGTTCGCAGATCTCGTGTACCAATCCATCATGGCCGCCGATCCGCTGCATCCGACGCTTAAGCCCGTGCCGTATACGGGCATTCAGTGCATCGTGCTGCCGGCGTTCCCCACCATCGGCAACCAGGTAGGGCAGTTGATCGCAGCCGCACTGGTTGGCAATTTGTCCGTCGATGAGAGCCTGCGGAAAGCTCAGGCCGCAACGCAACGGGTTATCGACCGCATGGGCGTGGAGCGCTAAATCATGAGAACCCAGCCGAATGCGATAGCGCTGACCGGCTCTGATAACCATAGAAGCGATGGCCGCTGGCTGACGCTCCCGGCAATTGTCATGCTGCTGCTCTGGTCAGTACTGCCGCTTGTCGCAACGCTGTGGTTCTCATTGCGCCGCTACAATCTGATGAACCCGGGCCGCGTCGGCTTTGATGGTCTCGGCAACTACCGGTATTTACTGAGCGATCCGGGGCTCGGGCTTGCGGTGTGGAACACGGTTTTGCTGCTCGGCTCCGTGCTGGTCATCACCATCGGTCTCGGTACGCTCATCGCCATCCTGCTCGATCAGGAGTTCTACGGCCGCGGCGTTGCGCGTGTGCTGATCCTGGCCCCGTTCTTCGTCATGCCTACCGTGAGCGCCCTGCTCTGGAAGAACATGATGATGCATCCGGACAACGGCTTGCTGGCCTTTGCGATGCGCTCGGTCGGCTTGAAGCCGATTGACTGGTTCGCCGTCGCACCGCTGACTTCGATCATCGTCATCGTGTCGTGGGAGTGGCTGCCCTTTGCCGTGCTGACGCTGCTGACCGCCGTGCAGTCGCTCGACCCGGAGCGGAAGGAGGCCGCGCGCATGGATGGTGCCGGTGCCCTTGCCATGTTCCGCTACATCATCTGGCCGCACCTTGGCCGCGCAGTGGCTGCGACGACGATGATTGAAACCATCTTTATCCTGGGAATCTTCGCGGAAATCTACGTGACCACGTCGGGCGGCCCGGGCTTTGCGTCCACCAATCTTTCGTTTCTGATCTACCGTTACGTGCTGATGGAGTACGACATCGGCGGTGCGGCCGTTGCCGGGCTGCTTGCCATTGTGCTGGCCAACGTGCTGGCGTTCTTTCTGCTGCGATCCTTTGCGCGCAATCTGGACACCTAAAGGGAGAACGAAGGCGACCGTGACCTCTACCGCAACACCGCGCAAGCTTGCCATGACCCTGCTGGGATGGACCGTGGCCCTGCTGATTGCCACCCCAGTGATCTGGATGGTGCTGACCAGCTTCAAAACCGAGACGGAAGCGATCTCGCGCGTGCCGCATCTGTTCTCGCACGCAACGCTGGAGAACTACATCGCCGTGCAGGAGCAGGCAAAGTACCTGCAATTTTTCTGGAACAGCGTGGTCGTTGCCCTGGGTTCCACGGTACTGGCGCTGCTGCTGGCCATACCGGCGGCGTACGCCATGGCGTTCATGCCCACGCGGCGCACCCGCGGCACATTGCTCTGGATGCTGTCGACCAAAATGATGCCGGCAGTGGGCGCACTTGTGCCGGTCTACCTGCTGTTCCGCGATACGGGCCTGCTCGATACGCGCATTGGCCTCCTGGTCGTCGACGCGCTTGGCAACCTGCCCATTGTGGTCTGGATGCTGTACATTTTCTTCAAAGATGTGCCACGCGAGGTGTTGGAAGCGGCGCGCATGGACGGCGCCGGGCCGCTGCGCGAAGTCTACAACCTCTTGCTGCCGCTCTCGATGCCGGGCATTGTCTCCACCAGCCTGCTTGCGATCATTCTTACCTGGAACGAAGCGTTCTGGAGCCTGACGCTCACCACATCGAAGGCCGCTCCGCTGACGGCGTTCATTGCCTCGTTCTCCAGCCCGGAGGGGCTCTTCTACGCCAAGCTTTCCGCGGCGTCTACCATGGCGATTGCGCCCATCGTGGTTCTGGGTTGGGCAAGTCAAAAGCAGCTGGTGCGCGGCCTTACCTTTGGCGCGGTGAAATAGAAAGGTGGGCGCGTCATGGCAAAGGTAGAACTCCGGCAGATCCGCAAGAGCTACGACTCGACCGAGATCATCAAGGGTGTCGATCTCACCCTACACGACCAGGAACTGACCGTCTTCGTGGGCCCGTCCGGCTGTGGCAAATCCACCCTGCTGCGCATGATCGCGGGACTGGAAGCGATTACTTCGGGCGAGTTGCAGATCGACGGACAGCGTGTCAACGATGTGCCTCCCGCAAAGCGTGGCCTGGCACTCGTCTTCCAGAGTTACGCCCTGTACCCGCACATGACCGTGGCGGACAACATGTCGTTCAGCCTGAAGCTGGCCGGCGTGCCCAAAGTCGAACGCGATACCAAGGTGATGGAAGCCGCACGCATCCTGCACCTGGAGCCGTTGCTCGGTCGCAAGCCAAAGGACCTGTCCGGCGGGCAGCGGCAGCGCGTCGCGATTGGCCGGGCCATTGTCCGGCATCCCAAGGTCTTTCTTTTCGACGAACCGCTTTCAAACCTTGACGCGGCACTGCGCGTCCGCATGCGGCAAGAGTTGACCAGGCTGCACCGGGAACTTCGCGCAACCATGATTTACGTGACCCACGACCAGGTGGAAGCGATGACCATGGCCGACCGCATCGTGGTGCTGCAGGCCGGCTCGGTGGAACAGGTGGGCACGCCCATGGAACTGTACCGGCAGCCGACGAACCTTTTTGTGGCAGGCTTCATTGGCTCGCCGCGCATGAACTTTCTGCTTGCGACGGTGCAGAGCGCAAGCGATGCAGGCCTGGTGCTGGCGCTCGGTGACGGCACGGCCCTCCATGCGCCCCAGCGGACCTCTGCGCTCGCTGCCGGAGACAAGGTCACCCTTGGCATTCGGCCGGAACACATGACTCTGACGACAACTGGAAGCATTGCCGCAGAGGTGCAGGCAGTGGAGCAGCTTGGCGGCGAAAGCTATCTCTATCTCCAGGCAAGTTCCGGTGAGGCACTGGTCGTGAAGGTGAACGGCGAGAGCAAGGCTGTGCCGGAACAGCAGGTGCAGGTCGCACCCGACCTGGATTTTCTGCACCTCTTCGATGCAAGCGGCAGTCGCATTCCTTAGCTCTCGTCCGTCGTAAGAGCGACAAGAATCCTGTTCTTGCATGCCAGAACTAAGCTAAATGTAAGCAGACCTCTCCGCTTTGCCGCGGAATGACAGATGCAGAATAGGTGGAAAGTTTCCATGAACAACAGCACGGCAACAAAGCTAAGCGCAGCAACGCTGCACTCCCTGCAGTCCGGGGTTCGTGTACCGGCTTACCAGCGCGAACAGTTACAGCAGCACACGGTCCACATCGGTGTGGGCAGCTTTCACCGGGCACACCAGGCGGTCTACCTGGATGATCTGCTTGCACTGCCGGGCAACGAACGCTGGGGCGAGTGCGGCGTCGGCGTGCTCGCATCGGACGATCGCATGCGCGACGCGCTGCTTGGGCAGGACTGCCTGTACACGCTCGTCGAGCGCAGCGCAGCGGGCCAGTCCGCACGCGTGATCGGGTCGCTGGTCGACACGCTCTACGCGCCTGCCGAACGCGAGACCGTCATCGAGCGCATGGCTGCGCCAGCCACGCGCATCGTGTCGCTCACCATCACCGAGGGCGGCTACTTCCTGGATGAGGGCACCGGCGAGTTTGTTCCCGGCCATCCCGCGATCCAGCACGACCTGCAACACGCGGAGGCTCCCACCACCTCCATGGGGCTGATTGCTGCGGCGCTGGACCGGCGTCGGCAACGCGGCCTGCCAGCGTTCACAGTCATGTCGTGCGACAACCTGCAGGGCAACGGAGACATCACCCGCCGCGTGTTGCTTGGCTACACCGGCCTGAGCAATCCCGCCCTGCAGCAGTGGATTGCAGAGAAGGTCGCCTTTCCGAACAGCATGGTGGACCGCATTACACCGGTGACCACAGCGGCAGACCGCGCGTTCGTCGCCGAGCGCTTTCAACTGGAAGACGCATGGCCCGTCGTAACCGAACCGTTTCGCCAGTGGGTGGTCGAAGATCACTTCTCGAACGGCAGACCGGCATGGGAGACCGTGGGCGCGCAGATGATCCAGGACGTTGCGCCCTACGAGATCATGAAGATGCGGCTGCTCAATGGCAGCCATCTCGCTATGGCCTACCTGGGCGCGCTCGCAGGCTTCACTTACGTGCATGAGATTCTGGCCGATGAGCTCTTTCGCGACTTTATCGCCGCCTTCATGGAAGAGGTGACGCCCGTCGTTCCCATCATTCCAGGAACCTCTGTGACGGAGTACAAGCAGACCTTGATGGAGCGCTTCTCCAATCCCACCATCAACGACCAGGTAACGCGCATCTGCTCCGAGGGATCCGCCAAGCATCCCAAGTGGCTGCTGCCATCGGTCACGGAACTGATTGCTCGGGGCGGAGAGACGAAGCTTTTGCGCCTCGTGGTCGCAAGCTGGATTTTCTATCTCGGCCATGGCAAGGATGAACACGGCCAGCCGCTCGACATCATCGACGCGCGCGCCGGAGAGCTGACCACCCTTGCAGCTTCGTCCGGCCTGTCGCCGCGCCCGCTGTTGCAGGTCCAATCCATTTTCGGGGAGCAGTTGCCCGCGAATGCTGCCTTCGTTGAGGCGGTTGAGAAAGCCATGCGTTCGCTGACGAAGGAGGGAACGCGAGCTACTATTCGCTCCTATCTAAAGGCGTAGCACTTAACTGTACGATCGTCTTGCTTCAACAAGCTTTTTCACGCCTAATTACTCTCCTTTCTAGGGATTAGAGGTTGGCGGCAGATAGGTCCCTTGCGCGCATCCACACTGCAACGCTGAAAACAGCAGATTCCTGCGCCCCCCCAGCTGGGTCAGGAGTTGGAGTGCCGGACAGGATAATCAGCAGTAGTTTTAGATTAAGTAAGCCATATGACTGTTGGTCATGTAATATGACTACAAGTCATGGAGGCGGTATGTCGAAATCAGGCACGCAGTGGGCAGTGGTAACGGGAGCATCAAGTGGGTTGGGGGTAGAGTTTGCCAGGCACCTGGCTGGTAGAAAGTTCGACTTGGTACTGGCTGCTCGTCGCGAAGAGCCGATGCAGGCACTCGCAGTGGAGCTTCGTCAGCAGCATGGCGTGCGGGTTGTCGTCGAAGGAATTGATCTTAGCGCTCCAGCAGGTCCGGCCGACCTGCAGAAGCGGCTGGAAGCACAGGGCATCGAGCCGGACATCCTTATCAACAACGCGGGCTTTGGCCTAAGCGGCGAGTTCATCTCGCAGGAACCAGAGCGGCTGCGTGAGATGCTGCAGCTTGACATCGTCAGCCTGACCGAACTCACGCACCTCTTCGGCAAACGCATGGCCGCTCGTGGAGCGGGCCACATCCTGCTGGTTGCCAGCCTCGCAGCATACCAGCCCGATCCGCTGCTGGCAGCATACGGCGCGGCGAAGCACTACGTCCTTGCGTTCGGTGTCGCGCTGCACGTTGAACTCGCCGGGAAAGTGGGCGTCACAGTGGTCTCGCCCGGACTGATGGATACCGGCTTTAACGATGTGTCCGGATTCAAACCAAAGGCTTCGCTGAAACCGTCTATCGTCTCCCCGGCCAAGGTTGCCGCCGTTGGCCTGAAGGCGATGTTTGCCGGCAAATCCAGCGTAATTGTCGGCAAGCTGAACCGGCTCACAGCTTTTTCTAATCGCTTTACGTCTCGCTATCTGCAAGCGAAACTCACGTATCGTATGTCGAAGTGAAGAGAACCATTGCGCCTCACGCACATGCGTCAGAGGATAAAGCCGCACGGCGCGCGGCTATCCTGCAGGCTGCTAACACCCTGTTCATCACGGGCACGGGCAGCCTGCCCACGGCGGCAGAGATTGCATCAGCCACCGGGCTTGCCAAGGGAACGGTCTACCTTTATTTCCGCACCAAGGAAGAGATCTTTGCCGTGCTTCTGCTGGAGGGCTGGGACGCCGTTATGAAGGAAGGTCAACTGCTCTTCCAGACGACGAAGGGGAGCCGCGCCATCAAAGTTGAGGCCTTTTTAGCCAACCTTGTGGCGCACCTGGAGCGCCATCCTGAGCTTCTCCGTCTCGATGCACTTGGCTACGGGGTTCTGGAAAGAAACATGCTGCACGATGCGCTGGTTGCCCACAAAGCGGACTACACGGCGCGTCTGGAAAAGACGGGGAGCATCATCGACGGTGCGCTGCGGCTGCCATCACGCCGCGGGCTGCAACTGCTGATGCGTACTTACGCTCTGACCAGGGGACTGTGGCAGTCCTACCAGGATGCCGAAGACTCTCACTTGCCGCAGGTGGCACGGAGCCTGACAGCAAACCCCTTTGGAAGAGAGTTGCGCGAGGCTTTGACAGAATACTGGCGTGGTGCGCTTGCAGGTTCCACCGGTGGAATTTAGCGGACCATGCTCCGGTCTGCTCCAATTTACTCGGAGGGTGGAACACTTGTTGCCAACAAAGCCGATAGCGCAAGCACCATGAGCAGAAGCACGGCCTCAATCGTCATTGTCCGCTTCAGCCATGCAGGAGATGGCGATTGGTCACCCGGTGCGTTCGAGCGGATCGCGCGGAAGTGCATCGCCCCAAGAACGAGCGCGGCAGCAACGGCACCGATCTTGACCATAAGAATCCAGCCCCAGCCGGAATGCAAAATAAGCACAAGATGGCCATCAGTCCCCTGGTAGCTTTTTAGGGCGCCGGTAAGCAGCACCACAGGAAGTGCGCAAATAGAAGCTGCCGAAAGTGAATGTAACAAACTCCTGTCCCGCGAGGAGTAACTCATGATGATTGCGGGGCGCAACCATAAACCAGCCACGCTGACGGAGCCACTCCAGACAAACGTGGCTGCCAGATGGATGAACTGCACTAATTCTGAAATCGTAAAACTTCCCTGATTTGCAGCATGGCCTGTCATTGAGCGACAGGTAACCACCGTAAGCAGAGGTACTGCCAGCAGAGCGGTAGCTTTCGCAACGCCGCGCGACAGCAAAGCCGCGACAATCATCAACGCGGCAGCCATGGATGCAACGATGTCCACCAGACCGGTGTGTGTGCCGGCAATGGACGGCAGGCCGCGTGCAACGGTCATCAATCGTCCGCTGTCGAGCATGGTTGCCGCATAAGAGTACGTATGAACTAACAGGCCAATCAGAACAACTGTAGATGCCCATTGCAGTACTGCTCTTACCCTCGGCTCATAAGTTGCGATATCTGTGTTCGCAGCTGTCCAGCGCAGCGCGAATAAGCCGCCCACACTGATCGCCAGTCCGCAGTCAATGAAAGCATTTGCGGCCACGCTGGCCCAGAATGTTGCTCCCATGTCTACTTGACTGCGAACTTGTAGTCGCCGTCCATCTTATGCCCATCCTTGGAGGCGGCAACCCAGTGCACGTAGTAAGTCCCCGGCCTAAGCTTTGGAAGCGCGAGTGTTAAGTGCTTATCGTCCGATGGATCCAGCTTTGAACCCTCTTTCGAGAGAACTGTACCCTTCCCGTCGGTCAGTCGGAGCAGGCTGAACTTTGGCTCAAGACCCTCTGTAAAGTACACCGAAAGCTCAGAAGGAGCATCTGGCACACTCGAATCTGCTGCTGGCAGCATAGTCCTGGGCTTGGAGTGAGCCAGGGCTGTTGCGGTGAAAACGATGAAAGCTGCACAGATAAATGGGATAGATTTCACAGGCGTCATCTAACTCCTTCGTGACAGGTTGATGTAGTTTGGGCCAACACCAACATTTAGACCTCTGGAATCACATGCCAGCACCCTACAAGGCCGCTACTGCAAGTTCCGCGGTGTAAAGCTGTTGTTCGCAACAAGCTGTAGCTACATTTTATAAGTTTTAGGCTGCTGAAGGACAGAGGCAGCATCCTTTCAGCAGGAGGCCTATCCTCGAGCATGGCGGCGGCTGGCTTATGTGGAATCATCGCACCGGAATCAATCTATGCTCGACGGTATCCGGATCGTTCGCGGGCACCTGCTGTCTGAGCAGACTAAAGGTGAGCTACCAAAGTCCTTTGCAAGCCGAAAACTTTAAGTTCTTTTTACGCAGGTTGGATACTGCTTCTGTTCGTAGCGTCTTATGCCGCGAAGGCCACTGCGCAAGGTATGCCGACAGCGCACGAGCTGCGACGCTTTACGGCAGAGGAAGCGAATCAGGGCGTCGCTACGGACAGCAGCTTCTTCTACGCAATTGCCGATCACGCGATTGGCAAGTACGACAAGCAGACCGGCAAGCGCGTTGCGCAGTGGAAGGGTGATCCTCCAGCCTTTATACACATCAACAGTTGCTTTGCGGTGAGAACCGAACTTGTATGTGCCATGTCCAACTTTCCCGGTGTACCCATGATCAGTTCGATAGAGCGATTTGACCGGGCAACATTGCGGCACGCGGGCACGCACGCGTTCGGCCCAGGGCACGGCTCGCTGACATGGATTGACTGGCATGACGGAAGCTGGTGGGCTTGCTTCGCCAACTACGGTGGACGTGGCGGTGAGCCCGAGCATAATCACCGGTCGACCGCGCTTGTCCGCTACAAGGCAAACTCAATCAGCAGGAGTCATGGCTGTTCCCGGACGATGTTCTTGACAGCTTTGGCCACATGAGCGCGTCCGGAGGCCGCTGGGGGCACCGGTGGAGACCTATACGTCACCGGTCACGATCGCGCGGAGATGTACGTGTTGAAACTGCCTGAAGGCGGGGCCCGCGGCGTGTGAGAGGACCGCGTTGCGGTGGAATGCCGAGCTTACCCGTGTGCCCGGCAAGGAGCCGGATGCTCGGCGTCGCAGCCTTCCCAAGTGCATAAGCAGACGCCCCCAAAGGAACGCCCGCTTGTCCAAAGACGCTCTGCTTAGAAAAGCATTTTGAGTCCGAACTGCACGATACGTGGATCCAGTGTTGAGGTGATGGCTCCACCTGACAGCGTGGTGCCGCTGGCCGAAAGCCCACCGCCGGCCGTGGCGAAGTTGGTGTGATTGAGGATGTTGTAGAGTTCACCGCGAAACTCTACATTCACGCGTTCCGCCGGAGTTCGGAAACGCTTGTTGAACGCCATATTGAGGAAGTTGATCGCCGGGCTGCGGCCTGCATTGCGGCCCAGGCTGCCGAACGGCGTTGTAGTGGGTATCGCAAACGAACCCACGTTTAGGTACTGCAGCGACGTTCTGGCCGCGTTGATGCGTGACTTGTCAAAGGTGTACAGCGGTGCGGTACCTACACGGTTGGGCCGATAGATGTTGCCGCCGCGGAATGTCGCCACGCTGCTTGCTGTTACCTGCAGTGCCGCGGCAGGGGTGTCCGTGATGTTGAACTGGTAGCCACTGGCGGCAGAGTTGATGGCCGAGATCTGCCACTGACCAAGGATCGCGTCAACAAAGCCATTGCTGTTCAGTAGCTTCTTGCCGCGGCCGAACGGCAGTTCATAGACAAGGCTGGTTGTGTTGTAGAGCGGCTGGTTATAGTCGCTATTGCTGTAGTCGGCTGCCAGGTTGCGCAGGTCCTGCGGCGCAGGTGTTGCGCTCTCCAGCGAGGCGCCCGCGTTGTCGAGCGCGTGTCCATAGGTAAAGCTGTTGAGCAGTGTAAGGCCCGCGACCATTTGCTGCTCGTACTTCACCTGGATGGAGTCATAGTGCGAGTACGCCTCTCGAATAGGGTAGGTGATGTCGCCAAAGGCAGGCAGCGGGCGCGCGAAGCCGCGACTTGGATCCTTCTGGTTGTAATTGGCAAGCTGCAATAGCTTCAGCCCATGGTTACCCACATACGCGAAGTCGAGCAGAGTGTTCTTCGCAAGCTGACGCTGCACGCTGAGGTAATAGCTTTCAACGTAGCTGTCGCGGTACCGGTTTCCGTCAATGTAACTTGGGTTTGCCGTGACAGGATTGAAGGTCAGTGTCGTCGACGGGAAGCCCTGGTCAAAACGAACATAGGTCCCCGCCGACCCGCCCGCGCTGGGCGCAGTCTGTGCTGCATTTGTGAACAGCGCATTGGGCGGATTGATGGCAAGTACGTTGCCCGAACCAGCGCGGTCATAATGGGCAAAGCTGATGCCGAAGCCGCCGCGTACCGTGGTTTTTTCATCCGGCGCGTAAGCAAAACCAAAGCGCGGTGCGAAGTTGTTGAAGTCTGGATTGAAGCCGTACTTGTTGCTGCCGCCCGCTGGAACGAATGCGCTGATAAGACCCGTCTGCGCCCCTGCCGATGTTGGGTCAAAGTTTGTCAGCCGATTCTGCGCATCGGAGTAGGGTGAGTTGTACTCATAACGCATGCCGACGTTGAGCGTCAGCTTTGGCGACGCTTTCCAGTCGTCCTGAACGTAAGCGAAGTTGGCGACGGTGCGCAATTTCGCCACAAAGTAGCTGGACAGTGAGTAAACGCTCGACGCCCCAAAAAGGAAGTCTGCGAAGTAGTTGTCGCTGGTAGCTGTGCTCTGCGCCACGCCGTTCTGAAAGCGCGTAAAACCGCCGCCGAAGGTAAATCCGCCGTACAGCGGATTGGTATCCTGCACGTCCATCCACGTCTTCTGGTACTCGTATCCAAACTTGAGCGAGTGGCTCCCGCGCACCCAGGAGTAGTTCACCTTGGGATCAAACAGCGCGGGATTCTGGAACTGCGGGTTCGTCGTCTGGCGGCCCAGAGCAGAAAATCCGGTGATACCGATTCCGGGAATGCCGCCCGCCACCGCCGGGTCAGTGGGCAGACCGGGAAACGTAACGCCAGGGTTTGTGCCGATCGACGTGGAGAACTTACCGGCCCTGGTCTTTGAAACGCCTACTCGCACATCCAGCAGTTGGTTCGCGCCGATGACGCGCGTGTAACCGCCGGCGATCTGCTGATCCAGAATGCGCTGGTAGCCGTTGGAACTGCCATCCAGCGGCAGACCAAGACCCGGAAAGTCAATGGCATTCGTCTTCAGCTGCGAGACGCGCACAAACAACGAGTTTCGCTGGTTCACCGCATAGTCCAGGCGCAGGTCGCCTTTGTCGCCCTTGTTTGTCGAGCGCTGCAGCGTGGTGAAATTACTCGTGATCGCACTCGAGGGATTTAATGCCCGGATCAAACCGGCAATTGTGCGTGCGGTCGGCGAGATGTTTGCGGAACCCAGAATGGACGAACCCGCGGCATACGCGGTGCTGTTGTAGGGGTCGTAGATCGTCTTGCTGAAGACACCATTGAGTTGATTCGGTGTAGGCAACGTGGCCGAACTGATCTGCTTTCGCGCCTGCCGCAGACCCTCGTAGTCAAGAAAGAAGAACGCGTGATCGCGCACAATGCGTCCGCCGATGTTGCCGCCGAACTGGTTGCGGTTGAACTGCGGCTTTTGTCCGCCTGCCGGGGCAAAGAAGCCAATGGCATTCAGGTCTGTGTTGCGGATGAACTCATACACGCGACCGTGGTAGGTGTTGGAACCCTGCGCTGAAGCCACATTGATGGTGGCACCACTGCCACGGCCATACTCCGCGCTCTCATTATTTGTGACTACCTGAAAAGCGGCAACAGAATCCGGTGGCGTTTGAATAATCTCGTTGCTGAACCCCTGGTTTGACTCGCCATAGGCATTGTTATCCATGCCGTCGAGCAGGTAGTTGTTGAACATGGAACGCTGGCCGTTGACATTGAACGAGCCTTCGCGCACCAGGCCGGTGTTGCTGGTGGTTTGAATGCCGTTGGCAGTAGAGCGGACCCCCGGTGCAAGACCTACGAGATCGCTGAAGTTGCGGCTCACCAGCGGCAGCGACACGGTCTGGTGCTGCGTGATCAGCTGTCCGCGCTGGCTGGTGTCGCTTTCCACGCGCAGGGCAACATCGCTCACCTCAATGGTGGTGCTTGCGCCGCCCACATTCAGCGTGAGATCGACGCGCTGACGCGTCTGCACCGAAACGGCAATATTGGTGGCTGTCGATGTTGTGAAGCCTTCCTTCTCGATGCGCACGTCGTACTGGCCCACGCGGAGCGCCGGCACTTCGAAGTCACCGTGATCATCTGACTGGCGTGTGCTGACAACGCCGGTCGCCCGATTGGTGACAGTAATGGTCGCCGCCGGAATAGCCGCACCACTTTTGTCGCGAACCGTCCCCACTACGCTGCCGTTTTCGTACTGCGCTGTCGCAATCAGCGGGGCAGTAAGGCACACTGCCGCAATGCAGAAAGAGGAAAGCTTCAAAGATCGCATGCCGAGAAGGTACGGGGCTTGCGTGAAGCAATGATGAATAAAGGTGTGATGACCTGTTACAGGTGTGCAGTAAATCACCCACCGAAAGCAGCTCTTCCAGGAAATTCCGGGGCACGTTGGCCCTCCCCCGCTCAGAGTCTGCAGATAAGCAGTTCGCGCTCGTAGATCATCTCTGGCGGCAGGTGGTCGTGGAGCAAGAGGAAGACCTCTTCGTGCCCCATGACCTCGCGCTTCCACACGGCGCGGTCGACGAGTTGCAAGTGGTAGAACTGCTCTTCGGTGAAGTCTAGCCCTTCCCAGACGATGTCACCGTACTTGGGCGTCCATCCAATGGGTGTTTCCTGGCCACGAACCCGGCCACAGCAACGGTCCACGATCCATTTCAGGACGCGCATGTTTTCGGAGTAGCCGGGCCAAAGAAATTTACCGTCTTCGCCCTTGCGGAACCAGTTGACGTGGAAGATGCGCGGCGTGGTGGACAGGTCGCGCTGCATGCGCAGCCAGTGCCGGAAGTAGTCGCCCATGTGATAGCCGCAGAAGGGCAGCATGGCCATCGGGTCGCGTCTTACAACGCCAAGCGAACCGCCCGCTGCAGCCGTTTGTTCACTGCCCATGGTGGCACCCAGGTAAACGCCACTGCTCCAGTTAAACGCCTGGTAAACCAGCGGCATGGTCGTGGCGCGGCGGCCACCGAACACAATGGCCGAGATGAGGACGCCATTTGGGTCTTCCCAACTCGGATCAATGGTGGGGCACTGCTTGGCGGGTGCGGTGAAGCGGCCGTTGGGGTGCGCTGCAGGCGTCTTGCTCGCAGGCGTCCACAGGTTGCCGCGCCAGTCCAATGCCTCGGCTGGGGGCTGGTCGGTCATGCCCTCCCACCAGACGTCGCCGTTGGGCTGACCACCCTTCGTGACCAGCGCGACGTTGGTGAAGATGCTGTTCGAACGCAGCGTCGCCATGGCATTGGGATTGGTCTTGTCACTGGTGCCAGGTGCGACGCCGAAGAAGCCCGTCTCAGGGTTGATGGCGCGCAGCTGGCCGGTGCTGTCGGGCTTGATCCATGCAATGTCGTCGCCCACCGTCCACACCTTCCAGCCATCGAAGCCGGCAGGCGGAATTAGCATGGCGAAGTTGGTCTTGCCGCAGGCCGACGGGAACGCCGCTGCAACGTAAGTCTTTTCGGTCTGGCCGCCTGCATCCGCGGGCGATTCCACGCCGACGATCAGCATGTGCTCGGCCATCCAGCCTTCGTCGCGCGCGATGTTTGAGGCGATGCGCAGCGCGAAGCACTTCTTGCCCAGCAGCGCGTTGCCGCCGTAGCCTGAGCCATACGACCAGATCTCGCGCGTCTCCGGATAGTGCACGATGTACTTGGTGTCGTTCTGCGGCCACGGCACGTCCGCCTGGCCGGGCAGCAGCGGCGCGCCCACGCTGTGAACGCACGGCACCACGCGCTTGTAGTCCTTATCGATCTCCGCGTAGACCGGCAGGCCAATGCGGGCCATGATGCGCATGTTCACTACGGCATACGCAGAATCGGTCAGCTGCACACCGATCTGGCTCATGGGCGAGCCGACCGGCCCCATCGAAAACGGCATCACGTACATCGTCCGGCCACGCATACAGCCTTTGAACAGGGTCTTCAACTTGCGCCGCATGACGAACGGGTCTTCCCAGTTATTGGTCGGTCCCGCGCCGTCCTTCGACAAGGAGCAGATGTATGTGCGGTCTTCCACCCGGGCCACGTCGTTCGGGCTTGAGCGCGCATAGAAGCAGCCGGGCCACTTCACCGGGTCCAGCCGCTGAAAGGTGCCCGCCTCCACCAGCCCGTCACACAGCAACATGTTCTCTTCCCAAGAACCGTCAAGCCAGTGGATTGCTGCAGGCTGGCACAACTCCGCAGTCTTCTCTACCCAACGGATCAGGTGACGGTTCGTCGTCGGTAAAGCTTTAGAAATGACAGTGTCAATCGGCACAAAGGCTCCGGCGCTGTTGCTCATGCGGCGTCATCGTTCAAGCCTACTCGTTTCGCCTGGGCCGCGACTGCCACGCTACATCGTCCTGTTTTCCATTTGCACACACTCCTTGTCTGAATCGCTTCTGCCCGGCAGGAATTGAGTGACATGCGGACAAACAGACTGCTAGGATTGCCGCGCTTTAGAACCAATGTATTTCTTTGAGGCCAACATCGCGATGCAAATCAAAACCCGTATCAAAACGCAAGAAAAGTGCCGGCCAAACTGTCAGCAAAGTACGGCTCGCCGTCAGCGGCCGGCACCCATCAAAGCCTTCACGTTCGCGGCGGCGCTGCTGCTGCTGGTGTTCAGCCTGTTCGGCGGTACCGCAACGTGCTTCGCCCAGGACACCACCGGTACCATTCTGGGTACTGTCAATGATCCTTCGGGCGCATCCATCGCCAACGCTGAAGTGACCGTCACCAACACAGCGACAAACATCGCCACTGTGCTGAAGACGACCGACTCCGGTGCCTATACTGCACCCAACCTGAACCCCGGCACCTACAGCGTCACCATCAAGGTGCCCGGCTTCCAAAGCGCGAACCTGAGCAACATTCAGCTGTCGGCTGGCGACCGCCGCCGTACGGACGCAACCCTGACCGTGGGCGGCAGCAATGAAACGGTTGAGATTACCGCCGCTGCGCCGGTGCTGCAGACTGACAGCTCATCGATCGGCAGCAACGTGACAGAACGCGCGGTGCAGGATCTGCCGCTGAACGGCCGTAACTTCATCAACCTGGCACAGATCATTCCTGGTGCCACCGAGGGCGCGCCCAACAGCATCAGCAGCGGTACCCGTCCGGACGATCGCCGTCCCACCTCATCTGTCTCCATCAACGGCCAGTCCGAAGTGCTGAATGACCAGCTGGTCGACGGCCTGGACAACAACGAGCGTGTGATCGGTACCATCGGTGTGCGGCCCGCAATCGACTCCATCCAGGAAGTTAGGATTCTCACCAATTCGTTTTCGGCAGACGGTGGACGCGCGGGCGGCGCGCTGATCAACGTCATCACCAAGAGCGGCACCAACAACTTTCACGGCACGCTGTACGAGTTCTTCCGCAATGACAAAC